>NZ_JBFTEF010000029.1:0-15084 GCF_041023745.1 Massilia sp. X63 | reverse complement strand
TTCCCATCCCGAACAGGACCGTGAAACGACTTTGCGCCGATGATAGTGCTGCAACCAGTGTGAAAGTAGGTTATCGTCAGGCTAGTTATATGAAAAACCCCACCAGGTGATCCTGGTGGGGTTTTTTTGCTTTGTACAATGCAAAGCCCGCCGCCCAGTGCACACTGCGCATCCTTGGCCTGAGCGGGCTTTGTTGCGTTTGCACGCTTCTATTTGCGTTCGCCGAAGCGTTTTTATCCGGCCAGCATGTAATGACACATGCAGCCATCGATACCCCCTCCGTCTGCTCCTTTGACGCTTTTGCTGCGTTACACTGCTCGCTTTCTTTTAGCAAAAATAACAATGAAGAAGACGCGCAGCTATCTTTTCCGCGGCATTCTCATCGTCGCCTCCCTGTTCGTGCTTGCGCTTGCGTTTGCGCTGTCCAAGGCACGTGTCGAAATGAGCGCGGCCGGCGTGCACCAGCGTCTTCTCGTTCCCATCGGCGTCGGCGTCGCCGGCATTAATACCTTCGCAGGCACCGGCGACAAGGTCCGGATGCCCGGTTTCCTCGACGGTCCGATCATACGCGCGAAGGACGACGGCAACTGGACTGCGACCTGGTATTGCGAAGACAGGGTCGAACAACAGAGCGGTCGGAGCGCCGAGCTGTCGATCGACTGCGCCGGCCGGCGCCAGGTCTTCCCCGTGGCCCGCAAGCCCGCAGTGGCCGACGCGGTGTTCGACACTCCGGCGGATACGCTCGTCCTCAGCGATATCGAAGGCAACGTCCGCTTCCTCGACGCCGCGCTCGCATCGCTTGCGGTTACCGACGCCCAGGGCAACTGGACGTATGGCAGCAAGCACCTGGTGATCGCGGGCGACGCGGTCGACCGCGGCCGCGACGTATTCGCCGTGCTCTGGCGTTTGTACGCACTAAGCCTGCAGGCGCAGGACGCCGGCGGCGCCGTACACCTCCTGCTCGGGAACCACGAGCAGTATCTGCTGCGCGGGAATACCTCGCGCGCCAACCGCGATCACCTCCATGCCCTGGAGCGCATGGGCGGGCAATCGGCCGCCTTCGGCCCCGATACGCTGATCGGTCGCTGGCTGCGCCTTCAGCCGGTCATCATCAAGAGCGGCCGCATCGTAATCACCCATGGCGGGGTGAACCCGCTGATCGCCGATGCCGGCTTCACCGTGAATAACCTGAACAGCGCCATGCGTCGCTACTGGCTGGGAGACATGCCCGGGAAGGCCGAACTCGACGCCGTCATCGGTCCGGCCGGCCTGACGCAATACCGCGGCTATATGGAAGATGGCGAAGACCGGTTTGCACGCGCGACCAGCGCCCAGATGGGCGACGTGCTCGCGCACTTCGGCGCCAGGAGCATCGTGGTCGGGCATACGCTGGTCGATGGCGTTACCGCACTCCATGATGGCAAGGTATGGGCCGTCGACGTCAACAGCAATACCGCGCGCCCCGAAGCGCTCCTGATCCGCCGGGGCGAACCGGTCGTGGTGTCCGCCGGCGTGGCCAGGCAGCTCGACGAAGGGAAGGGCACGCGCATCACCCGGCCCTTCAGCCTGTTCGCGGCGGACGACCTGGCCATGCTGAAGGGCCTCCTGATGTCGAACTACGCCCTGTCGCGCATCTCCCAGCCTTACTGAGACCCCATCACCGCCAGCAGCCGGTCGAGCACCGGCGCCGTGGCGTCCGCGATGCGGTCGATGCTGGCTTCGCGCAGCGCCGCCGTGTCGACGACGTAGCGCGACTGCAATCCGGCCCAGGCCAGCAGCGCGACGCCGGCTTCGGGATGGTCGAAGAGCCCGTGCAGGTAGGTGCCGAGCACCTGGCCATCTTCCGAACACGCTCCCTCGCCGCCGCCGTCGATGACGAAGGCCGGTCGTTCCATGGCGGCGCCCTGCGATACGCCCATGTGGATCTCGTAGCCCTGCACCCCGAAGGGCGCGCCGCCGGCCAGCGAGGCCTGTCCGCTGACCAGGGCCAGCCGCTTTTCCTGCGCCAGTTCGGTATCGATCGCAAGCAATCCGAGTCCTTCCGAGACGCCGGCCTTTCCTTCCACGCCATGCGGATCCGCGACCGAGCGGCCCAGCATCTGGAAACCGCCGCAGATGCCGAGCAGCTTGCCGCCATAGCGCAGGTGCCGCGCAAGATAGGCCGGCCAACCCTGCGCCTGCAGCCACGCGAGGTCGCCGCGCGTATTCTTGCTGCCCGGGAGGATCACCAGGTCGGCCGCCGGCATCGCTTCGTCCGCGCGCACGAAGCGCAGGTCGACCTCCGGATGCGCGCGCAGCGCGTCGAAGTCGGTATGGTTGCTCATGCGCGGCAGGCTCGGGACCACGACCCGGAAGCCCCCACGGTCCGACTGCGCCGGCTGGACGGCGTCCTCGGCGTCCAGGTACATGCCGTGCAGGTAGGGCAGCACACCCAGCACCGGCTTGCCGGTCTGGGCTTCCAGCCAGTCGAGCCCCGGCTCGAGCAGCGCGATGTCGCCGCGGAAGCGGTTGATGACGAAGCCCACGATCCGCCTGCGCTCGGATTCCGACAGGCAGGCCAGCGTGCCGACCAGATGGGCGAACACCCCGCCGCGGTCGATGTCCGCGACCAGGATCACCGGACAGTCCACCGCTTCGGCAAAGCCCATGTTCGCGATGTCGCGCTCGCGCAGGTTGATCTCGGCCGGGCTGCCCGCGCCCTCGACCACCACTGCCTGGTACTGCGCCAGCAGGCGCGCATGCGATTCCAGCACCGCACCCATCGCCACGGTCTTGTACTGGTGGTAGTCCCGCGCGTTCATCTCGGCGCGCACGCGGCCGTGGATGATTACCTGCGCGCCGGTGTCGCTCGACGGCTTGAGCAGGACCGGGTTCATGTCGGTGTGCGCTTCGACACCGGCGGCGATCGCCTGCAGCGCCTGGGCGCGCCCGATCTCGCCGCCGTCGGGCGTGACCGCGCTGTTGAGCGCCATGTTCTGCGGCTTGAAGGGCGCCACTCGCACGCCCCGGCGCAGCAGGAGGCGGCACAGCGCGGCCACCACCGTGCTCTTGCCGGCGTCCGAGGTAGTGCCCTGCACCATCAGGGTCTGGAAGGGAAGTGAACTCATTTGCTGCGGTGCCGGCGTGCCAGCTCGAGCTTTTCGCACAGGATGGCCGTGCCGGCGATCATGCGCGGACCGGCGCGGTTGAGCAGGTTGCCGTCCACCGTGAACAGGTTGTCGTTGCGGGTTGCGCTCATGGTCGTGTACGGCTTCCACAAGTTGACGCCGCCGTAGTTCTTCTCGGCGGTGGCGAACACTGCTTCCGGATCGGCCTGCAGGACGCTTTCGATCGACACGATCGGCGCGGTGACCGTCAGCTTGTCGAAGATGTTCTCGCCGCCGCACAGGCGCAGCGCGTCGGTGACGATGTGCTTGCCGCTGAGCGTGTACAGCGGCTTGTCCCATACCTGGTAGAAGCTGCGCACGGTGGGACGTCCGGCGTAGCGTGTGCGCAAGCTCGCCAGCTGCTTGCGCAGTTCCGCCGCGGCGGCATGCGCCACCGCCTCCGTTCCCATCAGCTGTCCAAGGCGCTCCACGTTTTCCGGAATGCCCTCCAGCGTTTGCGGATCGCTCAGGAACACCGGCACGCCCAACTGGCGCACCATCTCGATCTGCCGTTCGGAATTGTTGTGCATCCAGGCGACGATCAGGTCGGGCTTCATGCTGATGACGCGCTCGAGGTCGATCTCGCGGTTCGAACCGATGCGCGGGATCTGCTTCGCGGCCTCGGGATAATCGCTGTAGTTGACCGCACCGACGATGCGGCTGCCGCCGCCGGCCGCAAACAGCGCTTCCGTGACGTGCGGCGCCATCGAGATCACCCGCATGGCGGGCTTGTCGAGCGTGACCGCATTGCCCGCATCGTCGCGCACCGTCACCGCCTCCGCCGGCGCTGCGGCACATGCCATCGCCAGCGCCGCCCCAACAATACCTGTCCGTTTCATCGATTGCTCCATGCGTGAAGTGACTCTTGTAACCGCTGCCATCCGGCTTCGTCCGGCGGCAAGCCGAGCCGGATGCCGCGTCCAGCCTCGCGAAACAGGCGGCACCAGACGCCGTGCCGCGCCAGGTGCGCGTGAAATGCCTCGGGCTGCGCTTCGGCCCACCAGTGGAACAGCGGCGTGCCCGTCGCACGGATGCCGTGCGTTTCCAGCAGGGCGCGCATGCGTTGGCCGGAAGCCTGCAATTGCGCGAAAGTCGCCTTCTGCCAGGCGGTGTCGCGCAGCGCCTGCAGCGCCACCGTCTG
Source organism: Massilia sp. X63 (assembly GCF_041023745.1). Classification (NCBI taxonomy): domain Bacteria; kingdom Pseudomonadati; phylum Pseudomonadota; class Betaproteobacteria; order Burkholderiales; family Oxalobacteraceae; genus Massilia; species Massilia sp. X63. The sequence continues at coordinate 10,797 of NZ_JBFTEF010000029.1, read as the reverse complement.
GGCCGGACCGCTGACGGCCCACGGGCCCAGCAGGTCCGCGAGCGCCGCCAGGCTTGCCGTGTCGGCGCCGACGAAGCCCAGCCGCAGCCCGGCCAGGCCGAAGAACTTGCCGACCGAGCGCAGCACGATGAGTCCCGCCTGGCCCGCATGCGCAGCGACGCTCAGCAGTGGATCGGTATCGCCGAAGGCCTCGTCGACGACCAGCCAGCCCCCGCGTGCGCCCAGCCGCGCCGCCCAGTCCAGCAGGCGCTCGGGTGCGATCCTCGCGCCGGTCGGGTTGTTCGGATTGACCACCACCAGCACCTCGCTGCTGTCGACCGCCGCTTCCAGTTCGGTGTAGGCAGCCAGGTGCAAGTCGTGCCCATGCTTGCCCCAGGCATGCGCGTGCTCGGCATACGAGGGCGCCGACACGGTGACGCGGGAGGGAGCACGCAGCCTGGGCAATGCCTGGATTGCGGCCTGGGTGCCAGCCACCGGCAGCAGGGCAGGCGCGCCATAGTAGGCGCAGGCTGCCGCGAGCAGCGCCGGATCCGGCTCCGGCAGGCGATGCCAGGCGTCCGCCGGGAGCGCGGGAACCGGATACGCCTGTGGGTTGATGCCGGTCGACAGGTCGAGCCAATCGTCGCGGCCGTACAGACGCGCGGCGTCGCGCAGCTTGCCGCCGTGTTCAAGCATGCGGCCCCCGTATCAGGAGCATGAAGGCCATGGCGCAGGCCAGGCCGAGCCAGAGCAGGGTGGTATGCAGCACCAGGCGCCAGGCGCGCTCGATGTCCGCTGCCGTGGCGGCCGGTCCGGCGCCGAGCGGTGGACGCTGCTCGACCTGGCCGTCGTAGACGGCCGCGCCGCCGAGCGACACCCCGAGCGCGCCGGCGCCGCTGGCCATGACCGGACCGGCGTTCGGGCTGCTCCAGGCCGGCGCCTGCGTGCGCCAGCAGCGCCAGGCGCGCGCACGTGCGCTCCCCGCAAGCAGGACATACGACAGCGCGGTCAGCCGTGCCGGCAGATAATTCAAGGCGTCGTCGATGCGCGCGGCGGCGCGGCCGAACAGATCGAAACGTTCGTTCCGGTAGCCCCACATCGCATCGAGCGTGTTCGCCAACCGGAACAAAACGGCGCCGGCGCCGCCCGCCACCAGGAACCAGAACAAGGTGCCGAACACTGCGTCGTTGCCGTTCTCGAGCAGCGACTCGGACCCCGCCTTGGCCAGGTCGGCTTCCTGGGCGTGTTGCGTGTCGCGGCTGACGATCCAGGCGGTGCACTGGCGCGCTCTTGCCAGGTCGCCGGCACGCAGCGCATCGACGATCGGCATCGCGTGCTCGCGCAGGCTGCGCAGGCCGATGCAGGCGTACAGCAACACCGCATGCAGCCACAGACCGGCCCGGTCCAGCGCCAGCCAGGCCAGCAGGGCCGGGGGCAGCACGGCCAGGCCCCAGGCGACCAGCCCGCGCGCGAAGCGCAGTCGGCCGCGGTTCAGGCGGCGCTCGATGGCGTGCGCGAGCTTGCCGAAACCGACCAGCGGATGCCAGCGGCGCGGCTCGCCCAGCAGCAGGTCGAGCAGCACCCCCGCCACCAGCAGGGCCGCCAGCTGAGGCCATGACAGTCCGCTCAGCATGCATCTCCTTTCAGCACCAGCGGCAGCCCGGCCGCCACCAACACGGCGCGATCGGCGCAGGCCGCCACCGCCTGATTCAGCCATCCGGCTTCATCGGCAAAGCAGCGCGATACCGCGCCCCAGGGCACGATGCCCATGCCGACCTCGTTCGAGACCAACACGATCTCGCCCTCGGTGCCGGCGTCGAGCAGGTCCAGCAGCGCCGCGCGCTCCTGGTGGAAGCGTTCGGGCAGCGCCACTTCTCCTACCTCGGGCCAGATGCGACCGTCGCAGAACAGCAGGTTGCTCAGCCAGAGCGTCAGGCAGTCGACCAGCACCAGGCGTCCCGGCGCGCAATGCGCGCGCAGCACCGAGGCCAGCGCCAGTTCCTCTTCCACCGTCCGCCAGTGGGCGGGGCGGCGTCCGCGATGCTGGGCGATGCGCGCCGCCATTTCGGCGTCGCCCGCGCGTGCGGTGGCGACCACCACCACTTCCTTGCCGGATGCATGCGCCAGCTGTTCGGCATAGCCGCTCTTGCCGGAGCGCGCGCCGCCGAGCACCAGGGTGCAGCTCATGGCTTGCCTCCGCCGAGCAGCGCCGCAATCGCGGGCGGGTTCGAAGGAAAGTAAGCGTGAAAATACGAGGCGTTGAGCGAACCGATGCGGTACACCGCTTCACCTTGTGCTCCATTGCCGGTCTTGACGGTATGCGTGTGCGCCGGCGCCGGCGTCTCCAGGCGCGAATAATGAAAGCTATGGCCGCGCACCGGACCCTGGTCGGTCGGCAGGGCGTGGGCGCCGAGGCCCGCCAGGCGCGGCTGCATGTACACCTCGCCCGGCAGCAGGCCGGCCATCGGCCAGCGCTGTCCATGCTGGTCGGTCAAGACCTCGGCCAGCGCCATCATGCCGCCGCATTCGGCCAGGATCGGCAGGCCGCTCGCATGCGCCGCGCGGATCGACGACTGCCAGTGCCCGGCCCGGGCCAGCGTCTCGCCATGCAGCTCCGGATAGCCGCCGGGCAGGAAGACGGCGTCGGCATCGAGCGGTACCGGTTCGTCCGCCAGCGGCGAGAAATAGCGCAGGCGCGCCCCCATCCTGTCGAGCAGGTCGAGGTTGGCCGGGTAGAGGAAGCAGAAGGCCGCGTCGCGCGCGATGGCGACCGTGCGCCCGTCCAGCAGCCGCCCCGCGTCCTGCCATGCGGACGGCGCCTGCGTGATCTTGGGCAGCGCCTTCCATGCCTTCTCGTCGAAGTGCAGTGCGTCCGCGAGCTTGTCGAGCAGCGCTTCCAGGCCGTCGACCTCGCCCGGCAGGACCAGGCCGAGGTGGCGTTCGGGCAGCGGCTTGTCCTGGCGCGGCAGCCAGCCGAGCAGCGGGATCTCGCGCAGGGACGAGGCCACCATGCCGGCGTGGCCGTCGCTCGCGATGCGGTTGGCGACCACACCCGCCAGCTGGACCGGGCCGTAGTCGCGCAGTCCGCGCGCCACCGCGCCCGCGGTCTGCGCCATGGCCGAGGCATCGATCACCGCCAGCACCGGCACGCCGAACTCGCAGGCCAGGTCGGCCGCCGACGGCGAGCCGTCGTACAGGCCCATCACGCCTTCGATCAGGATCGCGTCCGCCTCGCGCGCCGCATCGTGCAGGCGGCGCCGGCATTCCTCGACGCCGACCATCCACAGGTCGAGCGTGTGCACCGGCGCGCCCGAGGCGCGTTCCAGCAGCATCGGGTCGATGAAGTCCGGCCCGCACTTGAAGACCCGCACGCGCAGGCCCTGGCGCAGCAGCTTGCGCGCCAGGGCGGCGGTGACGCTGGTCTTGCCCTGGCCGGATGCCATCGCCGCCACCAACACCGCGCGGGCGCCCGCATCCCTGTTCATGTCACCACTCCGTCCCGGCCTGGGCCGCAATGCCCGCCTTGAAGGCGTGCTTCACCACGTTCATCTCGGTGACCGTATCGGCCACCGCCACCAGTTCGGGAGGCGCCGCGCGCCCGGTCACCACCACGTGCTGCATGACCGGGCGGTCGAGCAGGTCGGCGATGACCGTGTGCACGTCGAGGTAGTGGTACTTGAGTGCGATGTTCAGTTCGTCCAGCACCACCATGCCGTAGCCTGGGTCGCGCAGGAAAGCCCTGGCCTGCTCCCAGGCTTCGTGCGCCTTGGCGATGTCGCGCTCGCGGTCCTGGGTTTCCCAGGTATAGCCTTCGCCCATCGCGTGGAAGCTGACCTCGTCCGGGAACCGGCGCAGGAATTTTTCCTCGCCGGTCGACATGGCGCCCTTGATGAACTGGACCACGCCGACCTTCATGCCGTGCCCGAGGGCGCGCGTCACCATTCCGAAGGCGCTCGAGCTCTTGCCCTTGCCGTTGCCGGTATTGACGATGATGATGCCGATCTCCTTGTCGGCCGCTGCGATCTTGGCGTCGATCACGGCCTTCTTGCGCTCCATGCGCTGGCGGTGGCGCTCGTTGAGCGCTGCGATTTGTTCTTGGGTCATGTCGTTCATGCGCTAGCCTCATGAGGAAGGAAAATGCGGCGGCCGCCGTGCTCGATCATGTCGATCGGATGGCCGAGATAGTCGCCCAGCAGGGCCGGCTGCATGGTCTGGTCGACCGGGCCGGCCTGCCAGCGGCCGTCGCCACGCAATAGCAGCGCGTGGGTCGAGATGCGGTAGGCCAGGTTCAGGTCGTGTCCGACCATGACCACGGTCTTGCCCAGCTCGCGGCACAGTTTCGCCAGCAGGCCCATCACGCTGACCTGGTGCGCCAGGTCGAGCGCATTGGCCGGCTCGTCGAGCAGCAGCAGCGCCGTGTCCTGGGCCAGCAGCGCGGCGATGGCCACGCGCTGGCGCTCGCCGCCGGACAGGGTGCGCACGTCGCGTTCGGCCAGTTCCAGCACTTCCATCGCGTCGAGCGCGCGCATGGCGGCCTGGTGATCGTCGCTGCCTTCCCAATAACGATCGGCGTGGTAGGGGTGGCGCGCCGACAGCACGGTTTCGATCACGCTGTACGAGAAGGCGTCGTGGCGCGACTGGGCAAGGAAGGCACGCTCGCGCGCCAGCGCTTCCGGCGCCCAGTCGTCGAGCGGGCGTCCACCGATGAGTACCGCGCCGGCATCCGGGGAGCGCATGCCGGCGAGCGTGCGCAACAGCGTACTCTTGCCGGCGCCGTTGCGGCCGATGATGCTCCAGCACTCGCCGGGACGGGCGGCCCAGTCGAGTTCGCGCACCAGCGTGCGGCTGCCGGCCTTGAGAAGGAGGTGTTCGGCACGGATCATGTTTACCTCCGCAGGCGGTGCAGTTGGTAGAGAAACACCGGCGCGCCGATGATCGCGGTGATCGCGCCGACCGGCAGCTGCTGCGGCGCGATGACGGTGCGCGCCAGCGTATCGCACAGCACCAGGAAGCTGCCGCCTGCCAGCACAGCCGCCGGGATCAACACCCGGTGATCGGGACCGAAGGCGAAGCGGCAGGCGTGCGGGACGATCAGGCCGACGAAGCCGACCGATCCGGCGCTGGTCACGGCGCTGGCCGTCAATACGCCCGACACGAGGAACAGGCCCTTGCGCAGGCGGCCGACGCGGATGCCGAGCGTGACGGCCGCTTCCGCGTGCAGCGCGACCATGTTCATGGCGCGCGCGCTGCGCAGCGCATACAGGAGGCCCGCGCCCAGCACCAGCCAGGGCGCGAGGCGCAGCGGCGCGCCGGCAAGGTCGCCGATCATCCAGAAGATCATGCTGCGCAAGCGCCCCTCGGGGGCGATCGACAGCATCAGGGTCACCAGGGCCATGCAGGCCGAGGACAGGATCACGCCGGTGAGCAGCAGCATCGAGGTGCCGCCCTCGAGCGCCAGTCCGCCGCGCAGGTCGCGCCGGGCCAGCAGGTAGAGCAGCATCGACACCGCCACCGCGCCGCCCAGCGCGGCCAGGTCGACCACGATGGCGGCGGCCATCAGGAGTAGCGCAAGCAGGGCGCCGACCGACGCGCCGGCGGAGATCCCGAGCACATAGGGATCGGCCAGCGGGTTGCGCAGCAGCGCCTGCATCATCACGCCCGCCAGGGCCAGCGCGCCGCCGGTGACGAAGGCCGTCAGGGCGCGGCTGGCGCGCAGCTCGAGCAGCGAAGCGGCCAATGAGCTGTCGCCCTGCGCCAGCTGGCGCAGGGCGTCCGGCATCTCGGCCAGCGGCACGGCGATCGAGCCCGTCATGCCGGCGAACAGCAGGCTGGCGACGGCGCACAGCAGCAGGGCGCCGATGACCAGCATGGCGCGCCGGCGGTGTGCATGAGCGGGGTGAGGCATGGGTCTCCTTCTCGTGGCGTCCGGATCAGCGCATGCCGTAGCGCAGGCCGGCGAACCAGGTGCGGCCGCTGGTGCCGTAATAACGCGCCAGCTCGTACTGCTTGTCCGCGACGTTATTCAGGCGGACCAGCAGCGATAGGCCGGGCGCCATCTGCCAGCTAGTGTACAGGTTGAACAAGCCATAGCCGCCCAGACGGTTCCGGTTGGCGGCATCGTCGAAGCGTTCGCCCGACAGTTGCAGTTCGGCGCCGGCCTCGAGCCTTCCCCAACTGCTGTCGGCATGCAGGCTGGCGTGCTTTTTCGCGCGCCGCGCCAGCTGCTTGCCGGTGGTCTCGTCGGTCGGATCCTGCCAGTCCAGGCTGGCGCGCAGGTTGACCGCGGCGACGCGCGTTTGCGCCGCCACCGTCAGGCCTTCCAGCTTCGCTTCGTTGACGTTGTAGGCGCAGCTGCCGGCGCGGCCCGGGCACGGCGTGCTCGACACGATCATGTCGGTCAGGCGGTTGCGGAAATACGTGGCGTCCAGCTGTACGCCCCCGGCGTCGTAGCGCAGGCCGGCTTCGAGGTTGCGGCCCTTCTCCGGACGATTGGTCGGCAGGCCGTAGCCGGGGTAGTACAGCTCGTTGAAGGTCGGCGCGCGGAAGCTCGAACCGATGCTGGCGGTGGCGCGCAGGCCCTGGCCGAAGTCGTAGCCATAGCCGGCGGCGCCGGTATTCCTGCTGCCGTAGACCGAGGAACGATCGTGGCGGGCGCTGGCGTCGAACAGGTGGGCGCCGCGCCGCGCCGAATAGGCGGCCGCGTACGAGTTGGTGCTGCGGCTGCGCGACAGGGCGGCGGTGGCGCTCGACGTCACCTCTTCTTCGCGGCGGCTCACCAGGAGCTGCAGGGTGTCGGGACCGAGCGCAACGGTGTTCTGCCAGGTCAGCTCGTCCTGCCGGGTATCGATCTGGCTGGCGCCGGAGCTTGCTGCGCTGGTGAAGCTGCCCAGCTTGTCGTCGGAGCGCGCGTACTGCAGGGTGCTGCGCCAGTTCGAGGTCAGCTGGCCGGTCGCGTAGACGGCTGCCGTGTTCAGGTCCTGCTCGTTGTGGACGTCGTAGGCGCCGCTGCCGTTGTCGTACTGCGCGCGCAGCGCGCTGTGCAGGAACTGTGCGCCGATGTCGATGCCCGGGGCCGGCGAATACGACAGCTGGCCGTTGGCGTTGCGGCGGCGGTAGCCGTCTTCGTCCGGATTGAAGCCGAACGCCCCCGGGCGCGTGGCCGAGAAGCCGTCCGATTCTTCGTGGCCGGCGCCGAAGGCGTAGCGGAAGGCATCGGCCGCGCCGTGCACGCTCGCGTCGACCTGGCGGATCGCGTTGCTGCCTGCGCCCGCCGAGCCGCTGACGACCGGACCGCCTGCGCCCTTGCGGGTGAAGATCTGGATCACGCCGCCGATCGCGTCGGCGCCGTACAGGGTGCTGAGCGGCCCGTAGACGATCTCGATGCGCTCGATGGCGCCGAGCGGCACCGCGTTCCAGGCGGCGACGCCGCTGGTGGACGAACCGATGCGCACGCCGTCCAGCAGGACCACGACGCCGTTGCTGTTGGCGCCGCGCAGGAACACGCTGGTGGCGGCGCCGGCGCTGCCGTTACGGGTGATCTCGATGCCGCGCTGGCGCTGCAGCACGTCGGCCACCGAACCGGCGCCCGAGCGTGCGATTTCTTCGGCATGGATGACGGTGGTATCGGCGATCACGTCGGCCGCGCGTTGCGGCATGCGGTTGGCGGTGACGAATACCGTGTCGGTGGTCTGGGCGAAGGAAGGTGCGACGAAGGCGAAAGCGAACGACACTGCGGCCGCTTGCCGTGTTACAGGAAAGTTCATGAAATGTTCACATCAAAGACAACCAGCCGACGTCCCCGTAGGCCAGATTGAACAGAAGCGCGCCGTGGGCACGCTTCCACCTTTTGGCCGGTATCCGGGCTGGCAAGTGTGGCCGTCCGACCTTCCCATGCGTGATGCACAGTGGTCATGGAGGACGGTTCGCCGCGCTTGTCATTCATCGAGCGCGGCACTTGCTTACCGTTGCGGGGGCAGCACACGTTGGCCTTGTTGAAGGGCTTCGTGTTTCCCGTTTAACTGCGGTCGTGAACACGACCGCGAGCACCAAAACGCCGTCATTATAGGACAGGACGGCTGGGTGTTGTCAGTCTTTTAGCACAAGGACTTCGCCGTAGCCGATGCGGTGGGGACTGGATGCAGCGCGCAGCGCGGCCTCTTCGATGCTGCCGCCGGCATGCAGGGCCGACAGCACGCGCATGGTCCCGGCATGGCAGATGAGCAGGGCGGCAGGGTGTCCCGCCCGGCGCAGCGCGTCGCGGAAGGCGGCCACGCGCTGCGCCACCGCAAGCACGTTTTCTCCGCCGCCGGGACGGTAGTGCAGCAGGTCGGCCGCCCAGGCATCGACCTCGGCGCGCGCGATGGCCTCCCATGGCCGCATCTCCCAAGCGCCGAAATCCATCTCGGCCAGGCGGGCGTCGAGGGTGACGGGGGCGCCGAGTGCGCGCGCAAGCTGGACGCAGCGCAGGAGCGGGCTCGCAAACACGGGTAGCGCGCCGGGCAGGCCCGCCGCGCGCAGGCTAGCGGCGACTGCCGCTATCGCGTCGATGGATGTCGGCATGTCCGTCCTGCCGTAGCAGATGCCCGGCGCGACGTCCGGTTGCGGATGGCGCACCAGGATCAGTTGCATCGATCAGGCCAGGGCGCCGCGGCCGAGCGTGGCCAGTACGGCGAGGTAGATGACGGCTTCCGCCAGCTGCTGGACCGCGCCGAGGCAGTCGCCGGTGTAGCCGCCGATGCGGCGGGCGAACTTGCGGGCCAGCCACCAGGTGACGACGGCGCTGGCGCCGAAGGCTGCCAGCACGGCGGGCAGCTCGACGGCGCCAAGGGCGAGCAGGACGCTGGCTGCGATTGCGACGCTGGCGCAGGCGATGCCGAATTCCGGCGTCGTCATGCGTTCGGCCAGCGGCTTGGCCTTGCCCTCGGCGCGCGCATATTCCATGCGCCAGATGAGCGAGGTCGCCGCCAGCCGCGACAGCGGGTGGGCGAGCAGCAGGGCGCCGATGGCGCCGGCCGGCGGCAGCATCGCGAGCGCGGTGCACTTCACCCCGAGCATGCAGACGATGCCGATCGCGCCATAGGCGCCGACGCGCGAATCCTTCATGATCTCCAGCACCCGTTCGCGCGTCATGCCGCCGCCGAGGCCATCGCAGGTGTCGGCAAAGCCGTCTTCATGGAATGCGCCGGTGGCATAGATGGTCGCCACGGTCGAGAGCACGGCGGCGACCGGTGCGGGAAAGACGGTGGCGGCCGCAGCGTATACAGCGGCGGCGATGGCGCCCACCACCAGGCCGACCAGCGGAAAGTAACGCGAAGCGTGGTGCAGCCACTCGTGCTCGAAGCCGACCCAGCGCGGGATCGGCAAGCGAGTGAAGAACTGGACCGCGATGAAGAACAGGCGCAGCTGCTGCATCTGCCCTTAGTCCTGCTGCGCGTTGGTGCTGACCTGCGCCGATGCGAAGGTCGCCATCTCGTTCAGGAAGTTGGCGGCCGCATGCAGCAGGGGCAGGGCCAGGGCGCTGCCGGTGCCTTCGCCGAGCCGCAAGCCCAGGTGCAGCAGCGGCTGGGCGCCGAGCGCTTCCAGCATCAGGCGGTGGCCATTCTCATCGGAGCAGTGCGCGAACACGCAATAGTCGAGGATCGCCGGCTGCAGGCGGGCGGCGACCAGCAAGGCGGATGAGACGATGAAGCCGTCGATCAGCAGCAGCTTGCGCAGTTCGGCCGCCTTCAGCATCGCACCCGCCATCATGGCGATTTCGAATCCGCCGAAGGTGGCCAGCACCTCGAGCGGATCGTCGGCGCCGGCATGCCGGTCGACCGCCGCGGCGATGACCTGTTGCTTGCGCTGGATGCCTTCGTTCGACAGGCCCGTGCCGGCGCCCACGCATTGCGGCAGCGGCAGCCCCGTCAACTTGTGCATGATGGCCGCGGCGGCGGTCGTGTTACCGATGCCCATTTCGCCAAAACCCAGCACGTTGCCGGGCAGGCCGCGTACCAGGGCCATGCCGTGCTCCAGCGCGGCGCCCAGTTCCTGGCGCGACATCGCGGCTTCACGGGCAAAGTTGCGGGTTCCCCTGCCGACCTTGCGGTCGAGCAGGCCGGCGCGCACGCCGAAGTCGTGGTTCACGCCGGCGTCGACGACATGAAGCGCGCAGCCGTTCTGGCGAGCGAACACATTGATGGCCGCGCCATCGGCAAGGAAGTTCTCGACCATTTGCCAGGTCACCTCTTGCGGGTAGGCGGACACGCCTTCGGCCACCACGCCGTGGTCAGCGGCAAAAACGAGGATGGCGGGATCCGCGATGCGGACCGTGGTCGAACGCTGCACCATTCCCAGCTGGGTCGCAAGGGACTCGAGGCGCCCGAGGCTGCCGAGCGGCTTGGTCTTGTTATTGATGGCGTGGGCCAGGGATTGGGACAGCGCCGCGTCGGCGGTCGGCGCGATGTGAGGGATCTGCATTGCCGGAAAGATAAGGTGGGGAAAACGCGACGATAGCATAGTCGCAGGCGTTGTAAATGGCGCCGGCGTTTGCTATAGTCTCGTTTCTCCGATGCGCAACGCCGCTTTCAAAGCAGCGACAAGCGAAAGAGAAGAGGGGTTGACGAGTTAAGCGAAACATTGCATAATCTCACTTCTCTGCTGCTGACGAACACAACGATTCGTAAGGTGCAGCAAGGTAGTACAGAACAACGGTTCTTTAACAATCAACAGTCGATAAGTGTGGGCGTTTGATGAAGGTGCCGGCTGGCTTAGGTCAGCTGCATACTTAAATTATCAAATGTTCACAAGAAATAAACGTAAATCTTCGAAAGAAGGTTT
>NZ_JBFTEF010000028.1:0-15483 GCF_041023745.1 Massilia sp. X63 | reverse complement strand
TTGCCAGATCGATGCCGATTGTCGTAATCTTCATGATGACGCCCCCCTCGATGTCGTGGTGAGTTGACACTTCCACTTTGGCACATCGATGCCGTTTCGGGAGGGGGCGTCCATCCCATTGCCTTTTATTTTCCGACGCTGAACGTGACCGGTTCGGCCGGACTGTGGCGGACCGCGTCCAGCTGCGCGACGTCCGGCAGCCACGGGCCGTCGTAGCCGATCTGGTAGCGCTGCCGGCCCTTCCTGAACGCATACGAAGGCGTGATGTCGATGGTGTGCATGTGCATCGTGTGCGGCGCCACGGCCTGGTAATCGCTGGCCGTGGGCGCGGCGCGCTTGACCATCATGCCGGTGTAGTCGACCGGCTTGCCGGCTTTTCCGTTGCTGACTTCGCGCAGGTCGAAGCGGCGGCCGGTGATCTCGTCTTCCGCCGCGACTTCGCGCGGGATGTAGATCGTGCTGTCGCCCCGGTTCTCGACGATCAGGCGCACCCGCACCTTTCCTTCCGTGGTCACGACTTCCAGCTGGTGGCGCACCTGGTCTTCTTTCTCGACCGCTCCCACGGCACTCACCAGGCCGCCGAAAGCGAGCAGGAGCAGCGGCAGGCATCTTTGCAAAGCGCGTATGACATGCATGAGATCTCCTGAAATATTATTTCATTTGAGCTGCAAAAATGACATTTTATTGCACGCCGGTCGGCAAGGGTTCCGGCACCGACGCCAGGATCATCACCGCCACGCGCCGGTTGCGCGCCTGGCCGTCGGGCGTATCGTTCGGCGCCACTGGCCGGGTGGCGCCGTGGCCGATGGCCGACAGGCGCGCATCCGCCACGCCGTTCTCGATGAACAAGCGTACCACGCTGGCGGCGCGCACCGCCGACAGTTCCCAGTTCGAGGCGAAGCGCTCGTTCGTGATCGGCAGGTTGTCGGTATGGCCTTCGACCTCGATCCGGTGCTGGTCGTCCTTCAGCAGTCCGGCCACCGCGCCGAGCACCTCGCGCGCGTCCTGCTGCAGGGTCGCCTCGCCCTGCGCGAACAGCACGCTGGCGTTGAGTTCGATACCGATGCCGCGCGCATTCTGCGTCACCCGCACCTGGCCCGATTTCACCAGCGGCATCAGGGTCGCGGTCAGGTCCTTGGCCAGGGTCTCCATGCGCTCGCGCTCGCGCCGCGCCGCTTCCAGGCGCTTGCGGTTGACGATGTGCGACAGCGGCAGCACCGGCTCGACCCTGGTGTTGATCTGGGGTGCGGCGCTACGTCCGCCGAAGGCGTCGCCCAGCGCTTCGGACAGCACCGCATACTTGCCCTCGTTGACGATCGAGATCGCGTACATCACCACGAAAAAGGCAAACAGCAGCGTGATGAAGTCGGCGTACGAGATCAGCCAGCGCTCGTGGTTTTCCTGGGAGTCGTCGTAGCGTTTGCGCGCCATGGGCCGTCGCTCAATGGCGCGTCAGGAGGCTCGCCACCCGTTCGTCGACCACGCGGGTGTGGTCGCCGGTGGCGAGGTCGTGGAAGACTTCGGCGAGGATCTCGTACTGGGCCACGCGGTCGCTGACGATGGCTTTCAGCTTGTTCCCGACCGGGTAGAAGAACAGGTTGGCCAGCCCCACCCCGTACACGGTGGAGACGAAGGCCACCGCGATGCCCGAGCCCAGGCGCGCCGGGTCGGACAGGTTTTCCATCACGTGGATCAGGCCCAGCACCGCGCCCAGGATGCCGATGGTGGGCGCATAGCCGGCCGCCGATTCCCAGATGCGCGCGGCCTGGCGCTGCGAGAATTCGTAGGCGGTGATGTCGCTCTCGAGCAGGTTGCGCAGCTTCTCGGGCTGGATGCCGTCGATCACCAGGCGCAGGCCCTTCTGGATGAATTTGTCCTTCGTGCCCATGTACTGCTCGAGCGAGAGCAGGCCGTCGCGGCGCGCGCTCAGGCTCCACAAGGCGATTTCGCGCGACAGCTTGTCGCGGTTGGACTTGGGCGGAAAGAACACCCAGCGCAGCATGCGCAGGCCCAGCATGAAGCTGCGCCGTTCGCTCTGCAGCAGGGTGGCGCCGGCGGTGCCGACCACCACGATGGCAAAGGCGGCCGGCTGGATCAGCGAGGCGAACTTGCCGCCGTCCAGCGTGTGGCCGACCAGTACGCCCGCGATCGCGAGCACCAGGCCGGCTACGCTGGCCCAGTCCACAATTGCTCCCGTAGCGCAGCGCGCAGACGCGACACCGCCTGGGTGTGCAGCTGCGACACCCGCGATTCGCTCACGCCCATGACGGCGCCGATTTCCTTCAGGTTGAGTTCTTCCTCGTAGTAGAGGCCCATCAGCATCTTCTCGCGCGGCGGCAGATTGTCGATGGCGTCGATGACGGCCTGGCGGAAGCCCGTATCGAGCAGGCTGCGCAGCGGATCGGCGTCGTCCACCGCATAGCGGTCGAGGAAGCCGTCGCTGCCGCCGTCGCCGTCCTGGTCGTGGAAGTCTTCGTAGTACAGCAGCTGGTGGCCGCCGCCGTCGCCCAGCATCTCCTGGTAGTCGGCGAGCGACATCTTGAGCGACTTGGCGATCTCGGATTCGCTGGCCGGACGGCCCAGGCGCTGCTGCAGCGCCTCCATCGCGGCTTCGACCTTGCGCATGTTCTGGCGCGTGCTGCGCGGCATCCAGTCGCTGTTGCGCAGTTCGTCGAGCATGGCGCCGCGGATGCGCAGCACCGCATAGGTCTCGAACTGGGCCCCGTGGTTGTCTTCGTAGCGGTTGATCGCGTCCAGCAGGCCGATCATGCCGGCCTGCACCAGGTCATCGACTTCCACCGAAGGCGGCAGCTTGGCCTTCATGTGGTGGGCAAGCCGCTTCACCAACGGCATGTGCTCCGTCAGCAAATGGTTCTTGTCCGCTTTCCCTTTGACCGTGTACATGCGTTTTGCTTATCTGTTCTTCTGTATGTGCTGCCTGTGGTGCTACCTGTGGTACTGCCTGGGTCAGGCCCCGAAATGCGTGCTGCCTCCCCTGCCGAGGCCGGGCATCGCGTGCAGCGCGAACTTGCCGGCCAGGCGGCGGAACGCCACCGAGGCGCCCGCCAGCGGGAAGGCATCGACCACCGCGCGGCCCAGGCGCGCGGCCCGGTGCAGGTACTCGTCGGCCGGCACCGACCCCATCGAGCCGAGGCTGACCGCCAGGTAGCGAGTTGCCGCAGTACACATATTATCGTATACCACCTTGGCCTCGGCCTCCGTCGCGCCGGTCACCAGGATGCCGAAGGGGCGGCGACCCAGTTGTTGCGCCAGTCGCTTGATCAGCGCATACGCGTTGGTGATCGAGGCGGCGCTGGTTCCGACCTGCACCACGATCTCGGAATCGGCCATCAGCGGCAGCGGGAATGCGCCGTCCGGCCCGAGTTCGCCGTCGACCATCACGATGCCGGCCTGCTTGACCAGCACGTCGAAGGTCTTGGCCAGGCGGCGGGCATCAAGGCTGTCCTGCACGCAGCCGAGCGTGGCCACCGAGAAGCCTTGCGGCACCGCGTGCAGCACCTGGTTCAGGCCGCACTCCTGGCGCGCCACGTTCGCCAGCGTGGCGGCACGGCTCAGGCCGAGGCGGCGCGCGACGCCGTAGTCGCGTTCGCAGGCATCGACGATCAGGACCTCGTTCCCCAGCTGGGCCAGCGAGGCGCCCAGGTTGACCAGCATGGCGCCCTTGTCGTCTTCCGGCGTGGCCGAGAGAAAAGTCACGATGCGCGGGCGCGGGCCCTGCAGCATCCGGCGCAGGCCTTCGGCCTGGTCGAAATCGAAACTAGCCAAGGTGCACCTCGCGCAGGCTGCGGTCCGCGTTTTGTCCGGCCGCGGCGGCGGCCATCATCAGCGGCAGGTCGGCATCGCCGAACTGGGCGCTAGCGTTGCGGTTGTTGCGGAAGGCGCGGTCGACCAGCATGGCGCGGTCGGCCAGGTGAAGGTCTTCCGGCACGCGCTGGCCGTTCGAGATGTAGTGCAGGTTGAGCTTCTGGCGGATCACGACGTCGAGCACGTTGCCGATCGAGGCGGCTTCGTCGAGCTTGGTCATGATGCAGCCGGCCAGGCCCGAGCCCTGGTAGGCGCGCACCACTTCGTTCAGGGTTTCGTTGGTCGAGGTCGCGTTCAGGCACAGCAGGCGCTTCACGTCGGCGCCGGATTCGCTCAGCATGGCCACCTGCTCGGTCACCATCTGGTCGCGCTGCGACATGCCGATGGTGTCAATGAGAACGGTGTGCTTGTTCTTGAGTTCTTTCAGGGCGATGCGCAGGTCGGCTTCGTCCTTCACCGAGTGCACCATCACGCCGAGGATCTTGCCGTAGATGCGCAGCTGCTCGTGGCCACCGATACGATAGGCGTCGGTGGTGATCAGGGCCAGCTTGTCCGGGCCGTGGCGCATCACGCAGCGCGCCGCCAGCTTGGCGGTGGTGGTGGTCTTGCCGACGCCGGTCGGGCCGACCAGGGCGAACACGCCGCCACGGTTCAAGAGATCGTCCTCGTTGGCGATGGTGGTGAGGTTACGCGCCAGCACGGTCTTGATCCAGCGCAGGGCTTCGCCGGCATCCTTGGTGGCCGGCATCTTGTCGATCAGGTAGCGCGCCAGGGTGGCCGAGAAGCCGGCGGCCAGCATCTCGCGCAGCACGGCGGCCTTCTGCGGCTCGCGCTGGGCGGTCGCGTTCCAGGACAGTTCGGCCAGCTGGGTTTCCATCAGGCCGCGCATGGCGCGGATTTCGTTCATCATGCCGCTCATTTCAAGCGCGGCCGATTCCTTGGCCTGGGCGATGGCGGCGCTCATCATCTGGGTCATGGCGGCCATGTCGATGCCCGGCTCGGGGCTCGGCGCGCGGCGGTTGACGTAGGTCGGCGGGATTTCCGGCTCGGCGACCGGTGCGGCGCGGCGCTCGACGTAGGCCTGGCGCGCTTCCGGCGCGGCCGGGGCGAAGGCAGCCGGGGCGCGGGTGAACACCGGCTCCGGATCGAAATCCTTGTCGAAGGCCTGGAAGCTTGGCGCCTGCGGCTCTTCGATGCTCGGGGACGCCAGCGCGGCGACGTCGTCGTTGTCCAGCGCCAGAATCTCGACCACGCCGTCGACCGGGCGGTTGGAGAGGATGACCGCGTCAGGGCCGAGCGCCTCGCGCACCTTGCGCAAGGCGTCACGGGAAGTAGCCGCTGTAAATTTCTTCACGTTCATCGTTGTTCTCCGCACTTCACTCAAGCTGTACTGTTCTATGTCTGCTGTGGGCGCCATTGCCCGGCCATAGACCACATTATTGGCGATGCCGTGAGGAAACCATCTAAGGAGAAAGAAGGGGAAATGGGCCTATTTCAATAGGCCGAGCTCATCAGAGTGGAGAATACGCGCAGTTGCAGGATGGGCGGCTTCACCTCGGAAGGTGATCAGCCTACAGCTTCCAGCGCCGCCCACGTCTTCAAGCAGCCGATGAACAGCCGGGGCGGCTGAGCGAATGGGAGCCGAACGCGTGGGCGGCAAATACGGCGCGCTCGATCATATCGCCGGGTGGAGCCGCCCACCCCACGCCCCCCCCCGGCACGCCCTCACATCGGCACGCCAACCAGGCTGGTCACCCGGATCGTCTTGGTCTCGGGAATCTCGTTGTGCGACAACACCTTCAGCTGCGGCACCGCGCGGCGCAGGAAGCGTGACAGCAGCACCCGCAGCGGCGCCGGCACCAGCAACACCGGGCTCAGGCCCATCTGCTCCTGCTGGGCCGCCGCGTTGGCGGCCTGCTGGGCGATGGTGTCGGCCAGGCCCGGCTCGATGCCGGCGCCGTCGCCGCCCGTCCCCATCGCCTGCATCAGGAGGCGCTCGAGGCGATTATCGAGGGTCATCACCGACAGCTCGCTGGCGCCCGGGAACAGCTGCTGCACGATCGCGCGGCCCAGCGCCACCCGCACCATGGCGGTGAGTTCGTTCGGGTCCTGGGTCTGGCCGGCGTACTCCGACAGGCACTCGATGATGGTGCGCATATCGCGGATGTGCACGCCTTCCTGCAGCAGGTTCTGCAGCACTTTCTGCAGGGTCGACAGCGACACGACCTTGGGCACCAGGTCTTCGACCAGCTTCGGCGTGTCCTTGCCCAGGTGGTCCAGCAGGGCCTGGACTTCCATGCGGCCCAGCAGCTCCGAAGCGTGGGTCGTGATCAGGTGGTTCAGGTGGGTCGCCACCACGGTGCCGGCGTCGACCACCGTGTAGCCGAGGCTCTGGGCCTCGTCGCGCAGGCTGGCGTCGATCCAGGTGGCCGGCAGGCCGAAGGCCGGATCGGTGGTCACCAGGCCCGGCAGCGTGCCGCTTGCCATGCCCGGGTTGATTGCCAGGAACTGGCCGTTCATCGCTTCGCCGGCGCCCACTTCCACGCCCTTGAGCGTGATGCGGTAGGCCGAGGGCTTCAGCTCCAGGTTGTCGCGGATGTGCACCGGCGGGGCCAGGAAGCCCACTTCCTGGGCAAACTTCTTGCGGATGCCCTTGATGCGCTTGAGCAGCTCGCCGCCCTGGGTCTTGTCGACCAGCGGGATCAGGCGGTAGCCCACTTCCAGGCCGAGGGTGTCGACCGCCATCACGTCCTGCCAGGTCGCCTCTTCCGACTCGCTCGGCGCCGCCGCGCCGCCGGCAGCGGCGGTGGCGGCAGCTTCCGCCGCCGCGGCTTCCTTGGCCGGCTGTTCCTTCTTGCGCTTGGCGATCATGTAGCCGCCGCCGCACAGGGCGCCGCCCAGCAGCAGGAACACCAGGTTCGGCATGCCGGGGATCAGGCCCAGCGCGAAGATGATGCCGCCGGTGATGTACAGGGCTTCCGGACGGGCGAACAGCTGGTTGGTCACCTGGCTGCTGATGTCGTCCTCGTTGGCCACGCGCGAGACCACCATACCGGCCGCGATCGAGATGATCAGCGAAGGAATCTGCGCCACCAGGCCGTCGCCGATGGCCAGCAGGGTGTAGGTTTCGGCAGCCTGGCCGAAGGCCAGGTCGTGCTGCACCACGCCGACGATCAGGCCGCCGATCACGTTGATCAGGGTGATCATGATGCCGGCCACGGCGTCGCCCTTCACGTACTTGGACGCACCGTCCATCGCGCCGTAGAACTCGGCTTCCTGCGCCACTTCGCTGCGGCGCTTGCGGGCGTCGGCTTCGCCGATCAGGCCGGCGTTCAGGTCGGCGTCGATCGCCATCTGCTTGCCCGGCATCGCGTCCAGGGCGAAGCGTGCGCCGACTTCGGCGATGCGGCCAGCGCCCTTGGTCACCACCGAGAAGTTGATGATGGTAAGGATGACGAAGACGACGATACCGACCGTGTAGTTGCCGCCGATGAGGAAGTGGCCGAAGGCCTCGACCACCTTGCCGGCCGCCGCGCCGCCGGTATGGCCTTCGGTCAGCACGATACGCGTAGAAGCCACGTTGAGCGCCAGGCGCAACATGGTCGAGATCAGGAGGATGGCCGGGAAGGCCATGAAGTCGAGCGGCTTGACCGTGTACAGGGCGGTCAAGAGTACGATGACGGACAGCGCGATGTTAAAGCTGAAAAACACGTCCAGCACGAAGGCCGGCAGCGGCAGGATCATCATCGCCAGCAGGACGATGATGAAGATTGGCGCGGCGAGCGCGCTGGCGCCCCTTGCCGCGAGGCCGCTCGTCCATGCCGGCAGTTTGATGCTGTTCATTAATGCAATGCTCCGTTATTCGAATCGGAATTCGCTGCCCCGGGTCCCTTGTAGGCCGGGTCGTTCGGGTCCATCTCGGGCGGCACCGCCAGTCTGCCCGGGCGATCCGGGTACAGGCCTTCGCCCTTCTTGTAGGCGCGCAGCTGGTAGACGTAGGCCAGGACTTCCGCCACGGCCGAGAACAGCTTTTCCGGGATCTCTTCGTCGATGTCGGTGTGCTTGTAGAGCGCACGGGCCAGGGCCGGCGCTTCCAGCAGGGTCACCTTGTGTTCCAGGCCGAGTTCGCGGATCTTGGCCGCGACCTCGTCCACGCCCTTGGCCACCACCCGCGGCGCGCCCTTCTGGCCGTCGGTGTACTTCAGCGCCACCGCGTAGTGGGTCGGGTTGGTGACGATCACATCCGCAGTAGGCACATTCTGCATCATGCGGCCGCGCGCCATTTCGCGCTGCATCTGGCGAATCTTGCCCTTGATCTGGGGATTGCCGTCCGATTCCTTCGACTCCTGGATCATTTCCTGGCGCGTCATCTTCATCTTGTCATGGTAGTGCCACAGCTGGTACGGGCCGTCGATGGCCGCGATCACGCCCAGCGCGCCGGTGATGATCAGGAAGGCCTTGGCCACCATCGCGCCCACGTGGGCGCTGCCGGCGTTCAGGGGCTCGACCGCCAGCGCCAGCACCGCTTCCTTCTGGCCCATGATCACGACCCAGGCCACCGCGCCCACCACCAGGGTCTTGGCGACCGCCTTCAGCAGCTCGATCAGGGCGTTGGTGGAGAACATGTTGCCGATGCCCTTGATCGGGTTTAGCTTCATGAAGTTCGGCACGAAGGCCTTGGAGGAGAAGTTCCAGCCGCCGATCAGCAGCGGCGAGGCCAGCGCGACCAGCATGATGAGGCCGGCCAGCGGAAGGCAGGCCAGCAGCACCGACGCCAGGTCGGTGGTGATGCGTTCGATCAGGACCGTCGGGTTGTAGACCTGGTCGCGGGTGAGCGACAGGCCGGACTGCATGGCCTGGCCCATCTTGCCGACCAGCGTGCCGCCGGTCATCCACAGGCCGGCGCCGGCGGTCATCAGGACGGTGAAGGTGGCGATTTCGCGCGAGCGGGGAACGTCGCCGTCCTCGCGGGCTTTCTCCAGCCGCCTGGGTGACGCCGGTTCTGTCCGTTCCGCGTCGCTGTCGTCCGCCATCCACCGCTCCTGTTAACGAAATGCATCCTAAAACAGGATTATCGCAGGTGTTGCCGTGCGGCTATAAGGGGAGAAGCACGGGAAAAGGCCGCTTATTTTCTCGAGTAGCCGCCGCCTTGCCGCTTCTGTAGGGTGTGCGGCTTTGCCGCACGCGCGCTCGACTCCCTTGTGCGCAGGCGCAGCGGCTATTTTTCATGCGCTTGAACGCGCGGTCGGCGGAGCCGACCACCCTACATTAATCGAAGAGCTCGGCTTGCAGGAAGGGCAAGCCCTGGTCGTCCTTGGGCGACACCACCGGCGCCGCGTCGAGCGGCCATGCAATCGCCAGGGTCGGGTCATTCCAGGCAATGCAGCGCTCGTGCTCGGGCGCGTAGTAGTCGGTGGTCTTGTAGAGGAACTCTGCCGATTCGGACAACACCAGGAAACCGTGGGCGAAGCCTGGCGGCACCCACAGCTGCACCTTGTTCTCGGCGCTCAGGACCTGGCCGATCCACTGGCCGAAGGTCGGCGAGGAGCGGCGCAGGTCGACCGCGACGTCGAACACGCTGCCGCTGACCACGCGCACCAGCTTGCCCTGAGTCTGTTGCACCTGGTAGTGCAGGCCACGGAGCACCTTGTGGGCCGATCTGGAATGGCTGTCCTGCACGAAGTTCACCTTGCGGCCGAGCGCTTCTTCGAAGCGGGCCTGGTGAAAACTCTCGTAGAAGAAGCCACGCTCGTCGACGAACACGCGCGGCTCGATACGGAGGATATCGGGAATGGACAGTTGGCGAATATGCATCAGAACACCGTTTCTGTCACGACGCGCAAGAGGTATTGGCCATAACTGTTATTCCTCATGGGCTCGGCGAGCGCTTCGAGCCGGGCGGCGTCGATCCAGCCCTTGCGGTAGGCGATTTCTTCCGGACACGCCACCTTCAGCCCCTGGCGGCGCTCGATGGTCGCGATGAACTGGCCGGCGTCGAGCAGCGACTCGTGGGTGCCGGTGTCGAGCCAGGCATAGCCGCGGCGCATGATCTCGACGTGGAGCTTGCCCGTCTCCATGTAGATGCGGTTCAGGTCGGTGATCTCGAGTTCGCCGCGCGCGGAAGGCTTGAGCGTGCGGGCAATCTGCGCCACGTTCTCGTCATAGAAGTACAGCCCGGTCACCGCGTAGTTCGAACGTGGCACCGCCGGCTTTTCTTCCAGGCTTGCCGCTTTGCCTTCGTGATCGAACTCGACGACGCCATAGCGCTGCGGGTCCTGCACGTGGTACGCGAACACGGTTGCGCAATCGGTGCGCTCATGCGCACGATCGAGCAGCACGTGCAGGCTGTGTCCATAGAACAGGTTGTCGCCCAGGATCAGCGCCGACGGAGCGCCGGCCAGGAATTCCTCGCCGATCAGGAAGGCCTGCGCCAGCCCATCGGGCGACTCCTGCACCGCGTACGACAGGTTCAGGCCCCAGCGGCTGCCGTCGCCCAGCAATTGCTGGAAGCGCGGCGTGTCCTGCGGGGTCGAGATCACGAGAATGTCGCGGATTCCGGCCAGCATCAGGGTGCTGAGCGGGTAATAGATCATCGGTTTGTCGAACACCGGCAACAGTTGCTTGGAGATCGCCAAAGTGGCCGGGTGCAGCCGGGTGCCGCTGCCGCCGGCAAGGATGATGCCTTTGCGCTTCATAGTTTTCCTTATAGGTTTCCCTGGGACGCCAGCTCGGCGACCAAACGGTTCACGTGGTAACGCCAGTCGGGCAACTGCAGGCAGAACGTCGCGCAGAACTTGCTGCAGTCGAGGCGCGAGTTGGCCGGGCGCGGCGCCGGCGCCGGGAAGGCGCTGGCGGGGATCGGCAGCACCTGCTCCGGGCCGGCCTTCAGGACCGCGCCGTGCGCCAGCGCCTGCTCCAGCACGTGGCGGGCGTAGGCATGCCAGCTGGTTTCGCCGGCGGCGGCCAGGTGGTAGGTGCCGGACCAGGCGTCCGCGCCGGCGCCCGCCGCTGCGATGCGATGCAGCGCCAGCGCGGTCGCGTCGGCCAGCAGTTCGGCGCCGGTCGGGGCCCCGAACTGGTCGGCCACCACGCTGAGCTGTTCGCGCTCCCTGGCCAGGCGCAGCATGGTCTTGGCAAAATTGCCGCCGCGCGCGGCGAACACCCAGCTGGTGCGCAGGATCAGGTGACGCGACCCGCTCGCCCGGATCCGCTCCTCGCCTTCGCACTTGCTGCGGCCGTAGACCGACAGCGGATTGGTCGGGTCGGTCTCGACCCAGGCGCCGGCCTTGCCGCCGTCGAAGACGTAATCGGTCGAATAATGGACCAGCCAGGCGCCGAGGACCTGCGCCTCGTCGGCCAGCACGCCGGGGCTGAGCGCGTTGACGCGGTGCGCCATGTCCGCCTCGCTTTCGGCCTTGTCGACCGCCGTGTAGGCGGCGGCGTTGACGATGACGCCGGGTCGGATCCGGCGCACCAGGGCGCGCAGCGATTCGGGGTCGCCGAGGTCGGCCTTGATGCGGCCGAAGGCGTGCAGCTCACCCAGCGGGGCGAGCGCGCGCTGCAATTCCCAGCCGACCTGGCCGTCCTTGCCGAGCAAAAGAATCTTCATGCTCAGTGCCTGTTTCAGTGCTTCTGTTCGTATTGGCGCTCGACCCATTCGCGGTAGTGGCCGCTGGTCACGTTGTGCACCCATGCCTGGTTGGCCAGGTACCACGCGACGGTCTTGCGGATGCCGGTCTCAAAGGTCTCGGCCGGGCGCCAGCCCAGCTCGCGCTCCAGCTTGCCGGCGTCGATCGCGTAGCGGCGGTCGTGGCCGGGACGGTCCTTCACGAAGCGCATCTGGCTCGCGTACGACTGGCCGTCGGCACGCGGGCGCAGTTCGTCGAGGATCGCGCACAGCGTCTGCACGACCTCGATGTTGGCCTTCTCGTTGCAGCCGCCGACGTTGTAGGTTTCGCCCAGCCGGCCCTCGGCCAGCACGCGGCGGATGGCGCTGCAGTGATCCTGCACGTACAGCCAGTCGCGGATCTGGCGGCCGTCGCCGTAGATCGGCAGCGGCTTGCCGGCCAGCGCGTTGTGGATCACCAGCGGGATCAGTTTTTCCGGGAAGTGATACGGACCGTAGTTGTTCGAGCAGTTGGTGGTCAGCACCGGCAGGCCATAGGTGTGGTGCCAGGCGCGCACCAGGTGGTCGGACGCCGCCTTGCTGGCCGAGTACGGGCTGTTCGGCTCGTAGCGGTTCTGCTCGTCGAACGCCGGGGCCTCGCTCGACAGCGAGCCGTAGACTTCGTCGGTGGACACGTGCAGGAAGCGGAACGCCGCTTTCGCGTCCTCGTCGAGGCCGCTCCAGTAGGCGCGCACCGCCTCCAGCAAGTTGAAGGTGCCGACGATATTGGTCTGGATGAAGGCGCCCGGGCCCTCGATCGAACGGTCGACGTGGCTCTCGGCGGCAAAGTTGAGTACTGCCCTCACCTTGTGCTCGGCCAGCAGGCGCGCCACCAGGGCGCCGTCGCCGATGTCGCCGCGCACGAAATGGTGGCGCGCGTCGCCCGCCAGGCTGGCCAGGTTCTCGAGGTTGCCGGCGTAGGTCAGTTTGTCGAGGTTGACGACCGGCTCGTCGTGGTGTGCGAGCCAGTCGATGACGAAGTTCGAGCCGATGAAGCCCGCTCCGCCCGTGACGAGGATTGTCATCCTTGCTGTTTCCTAATATATAAGTGCGCGCCCGCCAGCGTCGGGCGCCAAACCAGCATTCTCGGTTGACATGGCAGCCGGGTCAACCTGCCGCTGTGAAGGAAACCTGCTGCACATGGCGTCGATGTGCAGGATCGATGGGGCGGGCGGGCCTTACAGGCCGCGCTGGATGAAGGAAGAATTGGGCTGATCGAGCGCGATATCTGCCAGAGGCAGGTCGCGCTGGGCCGGGCGCTGCATGTGGTGGCGGCGCGACCACCAGGCCGAGACCACGAAGGCATACACCGACAGATACAGCAGGAAGCTGGCCAGCACGCCCTGCAGCAGGGCTTCGGGCACGGCGGCGAAGCGCACCGCCATCATGGCCGGCACCAGCGCCACCGCCCACGAGAACGGCGAGACGCAGGCATTGCGCAGCGGCGCCGGCAAGAGGCGGAAATAGCGCGCCGCGATCGCGGTCTTGACCAGGCTGTGCAGGTGCCAGCTGTCCGGGTGGCCCGGATGACGGCGGCACCACAGGCGGCGCACGATGGTGAACACGGTCTCGAAGACCGGGTAGCCGCAGGCCAGCAGCGGCGCCCAGGGCGATACCAGCGGATTGCGGTAGACCAGCATCACCGACAGCCAGGCCAGCAGGAAGCCGAGCAGGTAGGCGCCGCCGTCGCCGAGGAACAGCTTGCCGAACGGGAAATTCACGACGAAGAAGCCGGCCGTGACGGCGCACACCACGAAGCACAGCTGGGCCAGGGCGGCATCGCCCGCATCCTGGGCGATGAGGCCGAGCGCGGCCATGCCGATCAGGACGGTGCCGCTCGCCAGGCCGTTGAAGCCGTCGATGATGTTGACCGCATTGGCCACGCCGCCCACCGCGAAGGCGGTGAACACGACCGACGCCGGCAGCCAGGTCAGCATCATGTCGACCGGTGCGATGCCGATGTGCAGCAGGGTGACGCCGGTCAGGCCCCAGCAGCACACGCCGCTGGCCATGGTGGCGAGCAGGCGCGCGCGCACCGACACGTTGCGGGTCAGGTCTTCGGCAAGGCCGAACACGAAGGCCGGCATGGCCGACACCAGCACCGGCAGCAGCAGTTCCTGCTGCTCGTCGGGCAGCACGCCGAGCGACAGCCACAGGCCCAGCATGATGGCGGCGCCGCCGATGCGGGGCGTCGGGGTGATATGGAATTTCTGCACGCCGTGCGTCGCGTCCAGCGAATAGCGCCCGTGCCAGCGCGTCGTCAGGACGAGCAGCAGCGAACAGGCAAGCGACACGGCAAAGCCAAGCTCGAGGCCGGCGAATGGCAAATTAATAATACTCATAGAACCACTTTGTTAACTCGTCAATTCTATCGCATTTCTATTTGGCTAATCAGGAATCGTGTTACAGGGTGTTTCTCCGCCAGCATACGCAAGTCCTTGATCTTTCAAGCAGAATTGAACGATTCTAAGGAAATTGATATCTCGCAATCAACCGTCCTGAAACTTCTCCTACTATTTCTCGACATTTTGTTACACTTTATTGGCGGCAATTATTCGTCCTGAATAACTTTTGCTTTCGGGAGTCCCGATGTTCCTCAGCCGCTGTTCCAGCGCAGCTGTCCGGTCGCAGCGTTTCCTGCCCCAACTCTTCCTGCTGCTGTTGCTCGCCGCGGCGCTGCCGGCCCGCGCCCAGTCTGTCGAGCTGGCCGAGCTGCGCGCCCGCCAGCTCGAAGCCGAAACGCGCCAGGCGGTGGCCGAAGCCGAGCGCGCCGAACTGCTGGCGCGCCTGCCGCCGGCCCAGTCGAAGCCGCTGACCGGCAGTCTCGATATCCGCCAGTTCGGCGCCGCCGGGCTGGTGCGCGCCGTCGACCTGGCGCGCGAACTCGCCGCCACGCTGTGCGCACGCCTGCCGCCCGGACGCGCCGCCGCCCTCTACGACCCGGCGGCAAGCCAGGGCATGGTGGCGGCGCGCACGGTCGACAGCGGCCTCGCCCGCCTTTCCACCGACATGGCCGAACGCAACAAGGCCTTGCAGCGCTATCTCGACACCCGGCGCCCGCCCGGCTCGGGCGCGGCCGCGCTGCCGCTGGCCATGCTGACGGTGGTGCCGGCCACGGTGCGCGCCGGCGCCGACCTCGCCGCCCTGCTGCGCAGCGACGTCACGGTAACCGGCATCGCCTACGGCGAAGGCGCGCGCAGCCTGTTCGCCAGCGCCCTGGCCCAGGCCTGCCCCGAACGCATCAGCGGGCTCGGCTCCGGTTACCTCGGCGAACTCGACTGGGCGCGCTACGAAAAACTGCTGGGGCGCCTCAAGGCCCTCGCCGACCACCGGGCCGCCTACGCCCAGCGCATCGCCGAGCTGCAGGTACTGGAAGACGCGGCCAGGGGCGAGCAGAAAAGGGAGTTCGCCGCGGTGGCCCAGGCCGCGCTGGCGCAGCTGAAGGTGGTGGACGCCTTCGTCGACTCGCTCAAGGCGGGCGAGGCCAGCGACCGGAGCCCGCTGTTCAACACCGCCCGCTACCTCGGCTACGGCGAACGCACCGCGGGCAGCCTGGTGCTGGACGTCGACCTGCGCCTGGAAGGCATGAGCCTGGTGAAGCAGAACCTGTTCACCGGCCAGCACCTGCGCCTGTCGGGCGTGGCCTTCCTGTGGTACCGCCTGCACGAACCGGATGGCCGCCTGCTGGCCGCCGAGGTGCTGCGGCGGATCAGCCGGCCGGTGGAGGTGGACCTGCGCGGATCGGATGCGCCAGATGCTTTCTGGTCAAACGAATAACCGGTATCCGTAGGGTGGGCGGCTTCGCCGCCCACGCGTTCAACCAGCCGTCGATCAGCCGTAACACGGTCCAACCCGGGGTCACAACCCGGGGTCAGGTTGAGGTGGTCCGTGTTTCATGGACATCCAAATAGGGGACAATAAGCCCTGGAAGGATATACATGAAAAAGAAAGAGCTACCGTCAAAGCGGGAGATCGCTCCCGCTTCATCCGCA
>NZ_JBFTEF010000027.1:0-18497 GCF_041023745.1 Massilia sp. X63 | reverse complement strand
TTTGCCAGATCGATGCCGATTGTCGTAATCTTCATGATGACGCCCCCCTCGATGTCGTGGTGAGTTGACACTTCCACTTTGGCACATCGATGCCGTTTCGGGAGGGGGCGTCCATCCCATTGCCTTTTTACACGCCAGGCAAGCCATGCATATGCGTGTACGACTTAGCGCTTGCGCAGCACAGCTTGCGCGTTACAGCTGAATAAAGTGCTCGCGGTAATAGCGCAGCTCTTCGATCGACTCGACGATGTCGGCCAGCGCGGTGTGCTTCTGGTGTTTCTTGAAGCCCGAGGCCAGTTCCGGCTTCCAGCGGCGGCAGAGTTCCTTCAGGGTCGACACGTCCAGGTTACGGTAGTGGAAGAAGGCTTCCAGCTTCGGCATGCCGCGCGCCATGAAGCGGCGGTCCTGGCAGATCGAGTTGCCGCACATCGGCGATTTGTTGGACGGGACGTATTTCTTGAGGAAGGCGATCAGTTCCTGCTCGGCCTGGGCTTCGGTGACGGTGGAGGCCTTGACGCGGTCGATCAGGCCGGATTTGCCGTGGGTGCCCTTGTTCCAGTTGTCCATCTTGTCCAGGGTCTCGTCCGACTGGTGGATGGCGAACACCGGACCCTCGGCGATGACGTTCAGGTCGGCGTCGGTGACGACCACGGCGACCTCGATGATGCGGTCGTTGTCCGGATCCAGGCCGGTCATCTCCATGTCCACCCAGACCAGGTTGAATTCGTTCGGACGCACGGACGCGGCTGCGCCCGGGCCTTCAGTTTGTATAGCTTGTGACATAATTCTCTCTTTGCCTTGATTGGCGCCACGCTGCGTGGTGCCGCTTTGTTTTGTCGTAATCCTGCATTTTCTCACAGGCACAGCATGTCTTCACTCGGGTTTTCCGTATTGTTCGTCGTTTTCTTCGCGCTGACGCTTGGCGTGCGCTTCTGGCTGGCCAGCCGCCACATCGGCCACGTGCTGCGTCACCGCGCCAGCGTGCCGGCCGAGTTTGCGCCCAAGGTCCCGCTCGCCGCGCACCAGAAGGCGGCCGACTACACGGTGGCCAAGACCCGGCTCGGCATCGCCGCGATGCTGTGGGGCGGCGTGGTGCTGATCGGTTTCACCCTGCTGGGCGGCCTGCAGGCGCTGTCCACCGCCCTGCTGGGCCTGACCGGCCCGGGCATGGCGCACCAGATGGCCCTGGTGGTGGCCTTTGCCGTGGTGTCGAGCCTGCTCGACCTGCCCTTCGACTGGTACCGCCAGTTCGTGCTGGAACAGCGCTTCGGCTTCAACAAGATGACGCCCCGCCTGTGGATCGCAGACATGCTCAAGGGCGCGCTGGTCGGCGCCGTGGTCGGCCTGCCGCTGCTGTGGGTGATCCTGGCGCTGATGGAGAAGAGCGGCGAACTGTGGTGGCTGTGGGCCTGGTGCGTGTGGAGTGGCTTCCAGCTCCTGATGATGGTGCTCTACCCGACCGTGATCGCGCCCATGTTCAACAAGTTCACCCCGCTGCAGGACGCCACTTTGCGCGAACGCATCGAAGCCCTGATGGCGCGCGTGGGCTTCGCCTCGAAGGGGCTGTTCGTGATGGACGGCAGCAAGCGCAGCGCCCACGGCAACGCCTATTTCTCGGGTTTCGGGGCCAACAAGCGCATCGTCTTCTTCGACACCCTGCTGTCGCGCCTCGAGCCGCACGAGATCGAAGCCGTGCTGGCGCACGAACTGGGCCACTTCAAGCTGCGCCACATCGTCAAGCGTATCGCGGTGATCTTCGCGCTGTCGCTGGCGTTTCTTGCGCTGCTGGGCTTCCTGAAGAACCAGGCCTGGTTCTACACCGGCCTGGGCGTGCTGCCGCTGATGCAGGCCTCGAACGACGGCATGGCCCTGATCCTGTTCGCGCTGGTGCTGCCGGTGTTCACCTTCGTGCTGTCGCCGCTCAGCTCGATCACCTCGCGCAAGCACGAGTTCGAGGCGGACGCCTTCGCCGCCAGGCATACCGATAGCAGCCACCTGGTGTCGGCCCTGGTCAAGATGTACGAGGACAACGCCTCGACCCTGACGCCGGACCCGCTGCACTCGGCCTTCTACGATTCGCACCCGCCCGCTTCGGTGCGGGTGAAGCACCTGACCATGGCGGCCGCATGACGATTCCAATGAAACTGAGCGACCGACACTGCATCCACGGCGGCGCGGCGCTCGACCCGGCCACGATCCAGGGCCGCCTGCTGGAGGTGCCCGAGTGGCAGGTCATCGACGGCAGCCTGGCCCGCGAATACGACTTTGCCAGCTACCGCGCCACCATCGCCTTCGTCAACGCGGTCGCGAACATGGCCGAAGAGCAGGACCACCATCCGGAGATGACGGTGGGCTACCGCCGCTGCCGGCTCGCCTATACCACCTACTCGGCCGGCGGCGCCATGAGCGACAACGACTTCATTTGCGCGGCCCGGGCCGACGCGCTCTACCTGCAGCAGGGTGGCGCATGAGCGAACTCAAAGGCACCATCATCGCGGCGCACGGGCGCCACTACCTGGCCGACGCCGACGGCGAAAAACTGCAGTGCGTTACCCGCGGCAAGAAGACCAATGTGGCGGTGGGCGACGTCGTGCACCTCAAGCGCACCTCGAACGACCAGGCCGTGATCGAGAAGATCGCCGACCGTAGCACCCTGCTCTACCGCTCGGACCAGTACAAATCGAAACTGCTGGCGGCGAACATCTCGCGCCTGTTCATCGTCGTCGCCACCGAGCCGAGCTTCGCCGACGACCTGGTCTCGCGCTCGCTGGTGGCGGCCGAGGCGGCCGGCATCGAGGCCCACATCATCCTGAACAAGGTCGACGTCGAGGAACCGCTGGCGCGCGCGCGCGAACGCGTCGGCTTGTACGCCTCGCTCGGCTACCCGGTGCACGAACTGTCGGCGCGCGCGCGGCCCGAGCACGCGGTCGAGACATTGAGCCCGCTGCTCGCCGGGCAGTCGTCGATCTTCATCGGCCAGTCGGGCATGGGCAAGTCGTCGCTGATCAACCTCCTGGTGCCGGACGCCGACATCGCGGTGCGCGAAATCTCGGAAGCGCTCGACACCGGCAAGCACACCACGACCTTCACGCGCCTGTACTGGCTGCCCGGCAGTTCGCCCAAGGCCGCCTCGATCATCGACTCGCCAGGCTTCCAGGAATTCGGCCTGTACCACCTGACCGAGGGCATGCTGGAGCGCGCCTTCGTCGAGTTCAAGCCCTACCTGGGGGGATGCAAATATTACAACTGCCGCCACCTGGCCGAACCGAGTTGCGCGGTGCTGGGCGCGGTCGGGGAAGGCAAGATCGCGAAGATGCGGCACCAGCTGTATGCGCAGCTGCTGCACGAGTCCTCGCAGACCCTGTATTGACCATCCGTTTGATTTCCTGAACCGCTTTCCCTAGCGGAAAGCAAAAACCCTTATAATTCAAGGGATAACAGTAAAGCAAAGACGATATGCCAGTCGCAAAGCCCATCAAGCACTTCCTGCAGTTCTCCGACTTTTCCGCCGACGAGTTCGAATACGTCATCGAGCGCGCCAAGGTCATCAAGCGCAAATTCAAGGCCTACGAGGTCTATCACCCGCTGGTCGACCGCACCCTGGTGATGGTGTTCGAGAAAAGCTCGACCCGCACCCGCCTGAGTTTCGAAGCGGGCATGCACCAGCTGGGCGGCGCCGCGATCTACCTGAACACCCGCGACAGCCAGCTGGGACGCGGCGAGCCGGTGGAAGACGCGGGCCAGGTCATGTCGCGCATGTGCGACATCATCATGGTGCGCACCTTCGGCCAGGACATCATCGAGCGCTTCGCCGCCAATTCGCGCGTGCCGGTGATCAACGGCCTGACCAACGAACACCACCCCTGCCAGGTGCTGGCCGACATCTTCACCTTCTACGAGCACCGCGGCCCGATCGCGGGCAAGACGGTGGCCTGGATCGGCGACGCCAACAACATGCTGTATTCCTGGCTGCAGGCGGCCGAGGTGTTCGGCTTCCACCTGAACGTCTCCACGCCCAAGGGCTACGACCTCGACCCGAGCCTGGTCTCGACCCAGCGCTACACCCTGTTCGACAACCCGTCGGACGCCTGCGCGGGCGCGCACCTGGTCAACACCGACGTCTGGACCAGCATGGGCTACGAGAAGGAAAACGCCGAGCGCCTGAAGGCCTTCGACGGCTTCATCGTGGACGGCGCCAAGATGGCGCGCGCCGCGCCGGACGCCCTGTTCATGCATTGCCTGCCGGCCCACCGCGGCGAAGAAGTGGCCGCCGAGGTCATCGACGGCCCACAGTCGGTGGTCTGGGACGAGGCGGAAAACCGCCTGCACGTGCAGAAAGCCCTGATCGAATACCTGCTGCTCGGCCGGATCGAAGACAAGTAAACATTTTTCACCACCCTAGTTTGATCGTCGGCCCCGTTGTTTCCCAGGCGGGCCGGCTGACCATCCCGACCCCACCTCCCTCCCCACACTGGAATCTTCCATGAGCGACATTAAAAAAGTAGTCCTCGCCTACTCCGGCGGCCTCGACACCTCGGTCATCCTGAAATGGCTGCAGGATCACTACAACTGCGAAATCGTCACCTTCACCGCCGACCTCGGCCAGGGCGAAGAGCTGGAGCCTGCGCGCGCCAAGGCGATCAAGTTCGGCATCAAGCCGGAAAACATCTACATCGACGACGTACGCGAAGAATTCGTGCGCGACTTCGTGTTCCCGATGTTCCGCGCCAACACCGTGTACGAAGGCGAATACCTGCTGGGCACCTCGATCGCGCGTCCGCTGATCGCCAAGCGCCTGATCGAGATCGCCAACGAAACCGGCGCCGACGCCATCTCGCACGGCGCCACCGGCAAGGGCAACGACCAGGTGCGCTTCGAGCTGGGCGCCTACGCCCTCAAGCCGGACGTCAAGATCATCGCGCCGTGGCGCGAGTGGGACCTGCTGTCGCGCGAGAAGCTGCTGAAGTACGCGGAAGACGCCGGCATCGAGATCGACATGAAGCACAAGAACGGCGGCGCGCCCTACTCGATGGACGCCAACCTGCTGCACATCTCCTTCGAAGGCCGCCACCTGGAAAATCCGAGCGCGGAAGCCGAGGAATCGATGTGGCGCTGGACCGTGTCGCCGGAGCAGGCGCCGAACGAAGCCGAGTACCTCGACATCGAATACGAGAAGGGCGACATCGTGGCCCTGAACGGCAAGCGCATGGGCGCCGCCGAAGTGCTGACCGAACTGAACCGCCTGGGCGGCAAGCACGGCATCGGCCGCCTCGACCTGGTGGAAAACCGCTACGTCGGCATGAAGTCGCGCGGCTGCTACGAAACCCCGGGCGGCGCCATCATGCTCAAGGCCCACCGTGCGATCGAGTCGATCACCCTGGACCGCGAAGTGGCGCACCTGAAGGACGACCTGATGCCGCGCTACGCCTCGCTGATCTATAACGGCTACTGGTGGGCGCCGGAGCGCGTCGCGCTGCAGACCCTGATCGACCACACCCAGCAGACCGTGAACGGCTGGGTGCGCGTGAAGCTCTACAAGGGCAACGTGATCGTGGTGTCGCGCGATTCGAAGACCGATTCGCTGTTCGACATGAACATCGCCACCTTCGACGAAGACGGCGGCGCCTACAACCAGGCGGACGCGGGCGGCTTCATCAAGCTGAACGCACTGCGCATGCGCATCGCCGCCAAGGCACGCGCCGCACGCGGCAAATAAGCTTTAGCAAGCTCATCAAGAGCCGCCTTCGGGCGGCTTTTTTCATGGCCGCGCCAGCGTCGTGGGGGGCACGTCGTGGGGGGGCATGTCTGACATTCCGGAGGTCTTGGGGGGTCAGGTCTGACATTCGGACACGAACTCGAGCGTTATTCGATCGTATTGCTCAGTCCGTGTCCAGATGTCAGACCTGACCCCGGTTGTCCGGTTGTCGGTTGTCGCCCCCGGTTGTGGTCCCGGTGGTCCGGACTGAACAATCAAGCCCATCCAATCTACCAACCCGACCTGGCATGACCTCTATCCCGCCCTGATCACCTGAACCGCGCCCCCCCCTTCCGCGCTAGAATGGCCGCTACTGCCCACCATCCGGCCCGCATGCTTCCTGACAACGATTCCGGCAGCGCCCACGTGCGCGACAGCGGCTCGCCCACGCCAGCGGCCGGGTGGCCGGGCTCGGCCAGTGCCGACGCCATCGCCATCATCTACAGCAACATCGAGGACGTCGTCTACCAGTACCGGGTCGAGGGCACCGACACGTTTCGCTTCATCTACGTCAACCCGGCCTTCTACAAGGCCACCCACCTGCGGCCCGAGCAGGTCATCGGCAAGACCGTCGACGAAGTCATCCCCGAGCCTTCACTGTCCATGGTGCGCGACCATTACCGCACCGCAATCCGCACCGGCCAGACCCAGCGCTGGGAAGAGCACACCGACTTCCCGGCCGGCCGCAGGGTCGGGCGGGTGTCGATCACGCCCGTATTCGATGCCGACGGCCGCTGCACCGACCTGGTCGGGACCGTGCACGACATTTCCGACGTCATCCAGCGCGAGGAAAAGCTGCAGCAGGCCCACCGCGACCTGGAGCAGGCCTTCGCCACCCAGGGACGGCTGGCCGAGTCGCTGCGGCGCGACGAGGAGCGCCTGGCGCTGGCCCTGAACGGGACCGGCGAAGGCGTCTGGGACTGGCGCATCGACGAGAATACGGTGAGCTACTCCGGCAAGTGGCGCGACATCATGGGGGTGACCGGCGAGGTGAGCAGCAGCCAGGAGCAGACCTGGAGCAGCCGCATCCATCCCGACGACGCCGCGCGCGTGCAGCGCTGCTTCGCACGCTACCTGGCCGGAGAAACGCCGGCCTACACCTGCGAGTACCGGATCCGGCGCTTCAGCGGCGAATGGGTCCGGGTCCGCTCGCGCGGCAGCGTCGTCGAGCGCGGCGCGCAGGGCCAGCCGCTGCGCGTGATCGGCACCCTCACCGACATCACCGAAGCGCACGAGATGCGGCAGGCGCTGGCGGAGAGCCACGAACGGCTCGCCAGGCTGGCGCAGCAGGTGCCGGGCGCCCTGCTCGAGCTGGTGCAGGGCGCCGACGGCAAGCTGGCCTGTCCGTTCATCAGCGACATGGCCACGCCCCTGTTCGGACTGTCGCCGCAGGCGATCCAGGCCGACCTGGGCTGCCTGGGCGCACGCATCCCGCCGCTGCACCTGGTGCGCCTGCGGCGCGCCCTGGCGCGCTCGGCGGCGCAGCTGCAGCCGCTGCACGCCGAGTTCAAGTTCGAGATGCAGGCGGGCGAGTACAGCTGGCGCGAACTGATCGCGACACCGGCCCCGGCCGCGGACGGCGGCACCGTGTGGTACGGCTTCATCGACGATATCAGCAGCCGCAAGCACAGCGAAGAAACGATTCGCCAGTTCACCGAAAAACTCGAACGGCGCGCCAACTACGACACCCTGACCGGCCTGCCCAACCGGGCCCTGTTCCGCGACCGCCTCGAGCAGGCGATCCGCCGCGCCGAGGACGAGGGCGGCGAAGTGGCGCTGCTGTTCATCGACCTCGACCGCTTCAAGGAAGTCAACGACCTGCTCGGCCACGATGCCGGCGACCTGCTGCTGGTCGAGGCGGCGCAGCGCATCCAGGCTTGCGTGCGCAAGGGCGACACGGTGGCGCGCCTGGGCGGCGACGAATTCACGGTGATCCTGAGCGAAACGCGCGAACTGGTCCACGTCGAGGCGGTCGCCCAGGCGATCCTGGACGCGCTCGCCCGGCCCTTCCCGGTCCGCCAGGAGCTGCTGCACATCGCCGGCAGCATCGGCATCGCGCGCTACCCGGAAGACGCGCGCGACCCGGAAGAACTGATGCGCAACGCCGACCACGCCATGTACCGCTCCAAGTCGGGCGGGCGCAACCAGCTGACCTTCTTCGAGGCCAACATGCAGGCGGCCGCGATCCGCCGCCTCAAGCTGCTCGCCGAGCTGCGCAACGCCGTTCCTGCCAATCAGCTCGAGCTGTATTTCCAGCCGATCGTCGACCTGTCGTCGAACCGGATCGTCAAGGCCGAGGCCCTGCTGCGCTGGCGCCATGCCTCCGGCGCCCTGCTGTCGCCCACGACCTTCATCGAAGTGGCGGAAGAATCCGGCCTGATCCACGAGATCGGCGACTGGGTGTTCCGCACCGCGGCGCACTACTCGAAACGCTGGACCGACATGCTGGGCCGTGATTTCCAGATCAGCATCAACAAGTCGCCGGTGCAGTTCCAGCCCCAGCTCGATGCCACCGACTGGGTCGCCCACCTGGACGCGATCCAGCTGGGGGCACGCTGCATCAACGTCGAGATCACCGAAGGCCTGCTGCTGAACCTGTCCGACACCGTGATGGCCAAGCTGGCGACGCTGCAGTCGAGCGGGATGCAGGTGTCGATCGACGATTTCGGCACCGGCTATTCGTCGATGAGCTACCTGAAGCGCCTCGACATCGATTACCTGAAGATCGACCAGTCCTTCGTCAAGGAGGTGGTACACGACAATTTCAGCCGCACCATCACCGAGACCATCATCGTCATGGCCCACAAGCTGGGCCTGAAGGTCATCGCCGAGGGGGTCGAGACGCCCGAGCAATGCGCGGCCCTGTGCCGCGCCGGCTGCGACTATGGCCAGGGCTTCCTGTTCTCGCGCCCGGTGCCGGCCGACCTGTTCGAAACCATGCTGGCATGGCAATAGCCCACGCCGGCTGCCAGGCGCTCAGGCGCCGTTGCGCAGGTCGTCGACCGGCTCGTGCCCGAAGCGCTTGTCCAGCAGGCAGTCCACCAGCTTGATCGCGCAATCGCGCGGCGACACCAGCACCCCGCCCTCCTTCATGTCGACGAAGCGCTGCTTGAGCGGGAACTTCGCATCCGGCGTGGCCCGGATCTCGGCCTGCATGTCGGTATCGATCACGCCGGGCGCCAGGCTGACGCAGCGCACCCGCGGGTCGGCGTCGAGCGCCACCGCGCGCGCATGCTGGTCGAGCGCGGCCTTGGTGGCGCAGTACACGCTCCAGCCCGGATAGGCGCTGCGGCCGGCGCCGCTCGAGACGTGCAGGATGCGCCGTTCGGCCTGTGGCGCGGCCTGCACGAAAGCCGCCGCCAGCGCCAGCGGCGCGCCGACGTTCAGGGTGGCCGCGCGCAGCGCCGCCAATGGGTCCTGTTCGGCCAGCGGGCCCACCGGCGTGACCACCCCGGCATTGTTCACCAACAAGGCCGTGTCGCAGCCGGCCAGGAAGGAGCGCAGCGCGTGCCCCTGCAGCCAGGCGCCCAGCGCTTGCGCGTCGCCCAGGTCGACCGCCGCCTGCTCCATGCCCTCGCCAATCTCCGCATGCCCGCGCGCCAGCCCCAGCACCGGGATGCCGCGCGCCACCAGTTCCGCCGCCACCGCGGCGCCCAGGCCACGCGAGTGGCCCGTCACGACTGCCTTGATCATGCCGCCTCCACGAGATGAGTACTAGATGAACACCGGTTCCGGCTCCAGCGCCACGCCGTATTTTGCCGCGACGTCGGCCTGGATCGCGCGCGCCAGGCGTACCACGTCTGCGCCCGTGGCCTGACCCAGGTTGACCAGCACCAGCGCCTGCTTCGGGTAGACCCCGGCCGCGCCCAGGGCCCGGCCCTTCCAGCCGCACTGGTCGATCAGCCAGCCGGCGGCCAGCTTCTCGCTGCCGTCCGGCTGGGCGTGGTGCACCAGCGCGGGATACTGCGCCAGCAGCCGCTCGCACTGCGCGCGGCTCACCACCGGGTTCTTGAAGAAGCTGCCGGCGTTGCCGATCTCGGCCGGGTCGGGCAGCTTGCGGCGCCGGATCGCCTCGACCGTGCGCCCGACGTCCGCCGGGGTGGGCGACGCGATACCGGCTTCTTCCACCGCCCTGGCCAGCTCGGCGTAGCGCAGGTTGGGGGTCCAATCCGCCGGCAGGGCGAACGTCACGTCCAGCACCACCAGCTCGCGCCCTTCCGGATGCTTGAAGATGCTGTCGCGGTAGGCGAAGCGGCAGGCCTGCGCGTCCAGGGTGCGCACTTCGCCGCTGGCCATGTCGTAAGCCGTGAGCGAGTGGAACACGTCCTTGGTTTCCGTGCCATACGCCCCCACGTTCTGGATCGGCGCCGCCCCGACCGTGCCGGGGATCAGGGACAGGTTTTCCAGTCCGCCCAGGCCCTGCGCCAGGGTCCACTGGACAAAAGCGTGCCAGTTCTCGCCGGCCTGGGCCCGCACCAGGATCCTGCCGTCCTCCTCGCCCAGCACTTCCTTGCCGAGGCCGGCCATGTGCAGGACGATGCCGTCGAAGTCGCGCGTGAACAGCATGTTGCTGCCGCCGCCCAGCACCAGGCGCGGCAGCCGGGACAGGGCCGGGTCGCGCCGCACGGCGTCCAGTTCCGCCGCCCCGCTCACCCGCAGGTAATGGCGGGCCCGCGCAGGGAGGCGGAAGGTGTTCAGGGAGGCGAGCGGAAAGTCGTGGAGGATGGGCACTTGCATAAGGTGACAGTGTTTTTGGTCATTATAGAGGCAAGCTCGGGTCGAGCTGTTGCCGTGTGGGCAAATCTGATGGCCTGCGCGATGCGTTGTCCGTTAAAATAGAGGGATTCGTCTATATGCATCATCAAGAAAAAGGAAAACGCCATGCCATCGTTTGATGTCGTCTGCGAAGCAGACATGGTTGAAGTGAAGAACGCCGTCGAACAATCGAACAAGGAAATCACCACCCGCTTCGACTTCAAGGGCAGCTCGGCCAACGTCGAGCAGAAGGAACGTGAACTGACCCTGTTTGCCGATTCCGACTTCCAGCTCGGCCAGGTCAAGGACGTTCTCATCAACAAGATGGCGAAGCGCAAGGTCGACGTCCGCTTCCTCGACGAAGGCAAGGTCGAGAAGATCGGCGGCGACAAGGTCAAGCAGGTGATCAAGGTGCGCAACGGCATCGAGACCGAAGACGCCAAGAAGATCACCAAGGCCATCAAGGAAAGCAAGATGAAGGTCCAGGCCAGCATCCAGGGCGAATCGGTACGCGTCACCGGCGCCAAGCGCGACGACCTGCAGGCCGCCATGGCCCTGCTGCGCAAGGACATCCAGGAGCTGCCGCTGGCCTTCAACAATTTCCGCGACTAAACAGCGCGGACGAGGGCGACGCGGCGTGGCGGCTGCCGCGTCCAGGAGTAGAATGACGGCCGTGCGACGCACGGCTGGTCGATGCATATGTACACGTAGGGAACTACGGCGGTTTAAGGATTGCAATGAAACGTGTTGATGATTTCCGCCTGAAACTGGGCAACAAGGAATACGTGCCCATCATGATCGGCGGGATGGGCGTGGACATCTCGACCTCCGAGCTGGCCCTCGAGGCCGCCCGTCTCGGCGGCATCGGCCATATCTCCGATGCGATGGTGCAGGACGTGTCGGACCGCAAGTTCGACACCACCTTCGTCAAGGACAAGACCAAGCTCTACAAGTTCAACATCAATAACATGAACAAGGCGGTGGTGCAGTTCGACCTCGACCGCCTGGCCGAGGCGACCCGCCTGCATGTGGGCTCGACCATGGAAGCGAAGAAAGGCGACGGCCTGATCTTCGTGAACTGCATGGAAAAGCTGACCATGAACGCGCCCAAGGAAACCCTGCGCACCCGCCTGTCGGCGGCCATGGACGCCGGCATCGACGGTATTACCATGTCGGCCGGCCTGCACCTGGGCTCCTTCGAGCTGATCAAGGACCACCCGCGTTTCCGCTCTACCTTCCTGGGCATCATCGTATCCTCGGTGCGCGCGCTGCAGCTGTTCCTGAAAAAGGTCTCGCGCCTGAACCGCCTGCCCGACTACATCATCGTCGAAGGCCCGCTGGCCGGCGGCCACCTGGGTTTCGGCATCGATGACTGGAAGCAGTACGACCTGCACACCATCATGGACGAGATCCATGCCTACATGCGCGAGCAGCAGCTCGCCATCCCGGTCATCGCCGCGGGCGGCATCTTCACCGGCACGGATGCGGTCAGCTTCCTGGAAAAAGGCGCGGGCGGCGTGCAGGTGGCAACCCGCTTCACCGTCACCCACGAGTGCGGCATGCCTGACGAGGTCAAGCAGGAATACTTCCGCGCCAGCGAGGAAGACATCATCGTCAACGGCGTATCGCCAACCGGCTACCCGATGCGCATGCTGAAAAGCACGCCGGCGATCGGTTCCGGCATCCGCCCGGGCTGCGAATCCTACGGCTACCTGCTGGACGCCACCGGCAACTGCGCCTATATCAACTCGTACAACCGCGAGGTGCAGGCCAGCCCGGACGGCAAGAACATCTCGGTGCTGGACAAGACCTGCCTGTGCACGCACATGCGCAACTTCAACTGCTGGACCTGCGGCCACTTCACCTACCGCCTGAAGGACACCACGCACCGCCTGGCGGACGGCAGCTACCAGATCCTGTCGGCCCAGCACGTGTTCGAGGACTACCAGTTCAGCGTCGACAACCAGATCGCACTGCCGCCGAAGCAGGAAACCGTCGCAGCCTGACACCGGCTTCGTTTGCTGTTCCAACTCGTCGAAGCCACGATTTTTCGTGGCTTCGTGCTTTATGCGCCGCGCATAACGGAACAGGTGTAATCTGATTGCCCCACGAGCGCTTTTCGCGAGGGTTATCGGCATGTCGTCCATCGAAGCGTCCGCGCAGGTCTGTTTCCTGACCGATGACGACGGCAAGGTCGCGACCTGGAATCCCGCCTGCGCGGCGCTGTTCGGCTGGACCCCGGAGCAGGCGCCCGGCCGGGCGCTCACCGACCTGGTCGCCGCCGACCGCAGCTGGCCCTCGCTGGCCGCCGCCGGCGGCGCCAAGCTCCGGATGCGCTTTGCCGGCGGGCGCGAAGGCCTCGCCTCCCTGTTCCTGCTGCGCCAATACGACGCCCGCGGCGAAGCGCTGGGCTGGAGCGCCACCGTCCTGATCGCACCGGCCGACGCGCTGTCCGAAGCCGAACGGGTCGGCAATACGCCGCTTTCGGACGTGGTCGACCTGCTGCCCGGCACCTTCTACGCGATCAACCGCGCCGGCCGCTTCATCCTCTGGAACCACAACCTCGAGCGCATGACCGAAATGACGCCGGACGAGCTCGCGGCCGCCCATGTGTTCGACATGTTCGAGCCTCGCGAACGCGCCCAGGCCGTGGAACATTTCGCCCGCGTGTTCGACGAAGGCGCCGAGGTGTCGATGGAAATGAACTACGTGGCGCGCAGCGGGCGCGAGACGCCGATCATCGTCGGCGGCGCGCGCGTGGCCTGCAACGGCGGCCACTACCTGTTCGGGATGGGCATCAGCATCGCCAAGCGGCGCGAGAAGGAACGCCAGCTGCTGCTGCGCGAACGGGCGCTGCACGCGGCCAACAACGGCATCGTGATCACCCGCTGCGCCGGACGCGACAACATCATCGAATACGTCAACCCGGCCTTCGAGCGCATCGCCGGCTACCCCGCCTCCGACGCGATCGGGCGCGACGCGCGCTTCATGGCGGCGCCCAGCTTCGACACCCACGAGCGCAGCCAGGTGCGCCTGGCCCTGGCCGAACGGCGCGGCGTCAACGTGGTGTTCCGCAACATGCGCAAGAACGGCGAGATCTTCTGGAACGACCTCTCCATCACGCCGGTGCGCGACGAGTACGGCGAGGTAACCCACTTCATCGGTATCCTGCAGGACGTCACCGCGCTCAAGCAGCGCACCGAGCACCTCGAGCACGAGATCAACCACGATCCCCTCACCGGCCTCGCCAACCGCACCCTGCTGTGGGACCGGCTCGACCATGCGGTGCACCTGGCCCACCGCCACGGCACGATGGCGGCGGTGGTGCTGGTCGACCTCGACAACTTCAAGACCGTCAACGACACCTTCGGCCACGAAGCGGGCGACGTGGTGCTCAAGGTGGTCGGGCGGCGCCTGCTGGCGGCGGTGCGCGACAGCGACACCGTGGCGCGCATGTCGGGCGACGAATTCGTGCTGGTGCTGGTCGACCAGCCCTCGGTACGCTTCACCCTGCGCATGGCCGAGCGGCTGCGGCGCGCCATGACGATGCCGGTGGCCTTCGGCGGCAACCAGATCCCGGTCGGCGCCAGCCTGGGCGTGGCGGTGTTCCCGCAGGACGGCGCCATGCCCGCCGAACTGGTGCGGGCGGCCGACATGGCGATGTACCACGTCAAGGGCAACGGCGGCGGCGTGCATTTCTTCTCGCCCGAGATGCGCTCGGCCAGCGAACGGCGCGCGGCGCTGGCCGACAGCATCCGCAGCGCCCTCGAGCACGACGAGCTGTTCCTGTTGTTCCAGCCGCGCATGGACGCGCGCAGCGGCAAGGTGCGCGGCTTCGAGGCCCTGCTGCGCTGGCGCCACCCGAAGCATGGCATCATGCTGCCGGCAGCCTTCCTGGCCGAGGCCGAGGAGTCCGGCAAGATGATCGAGATCGGCAACTGGGTGCTGGACCAGGCCTGCGCCTTCCTGCAGGAACTGCGCCGGCTCGGCTATACCGGTCTGCCGGTGTCGGTCAACGTCTCGCACCGCGAACACAGCCAGCACGGCTTCATCCAGGGCCTTGCCGAGCGCATGGCGCGCTACGG
Organism: Massilia sp. X63; assembly: GCF_041023745.1. Lineage (NCBI taxonomy): Bacteria > Pseudomonadati > Pseudomonadota > Betaproteobacteria > Burkholderiales > Oxalobacteraceae > Massilia > Massilia sp. X63. The sequence continues at coordinate 3,902 of NZ_JBFTEF010000027.1, read as the reverse complement.
ATTGCCACCGGGCAGCCTCGAGATCGAAATCCCCGAAGCCGACCTGATCCGCAATCCCGGGCCCGGGCGCGACCTGTCGGCACAGCTGCGCGAGGTCGGCGTGGCGCTGTCGCTGGACGAATTCGGCACCGGCATCTCCGACCTGTCCTTCCTGCGCCAGCTATCGGTGCGCCAGGTCAAGCTCTCGAAGGCGGCGGTGCACGACATCGCCGGCGAAGGTAACGGCAGCAGGCTGGCCAAGACCCTGATCGACATCGGCCACAACCTCGAACTGGCGGTGGTGGGCGAAGCGGTCGAGACCGAGGCGCAGGTGGAATTCCTGCGCTCGCACGGCTGCGACCAGTTGCAGGGGCAGTGGTTCAGCGAACCGCTGGCGCCGGATGCCGTGCGCGCGATGCTGGATCAGCGCTATCACGCGCAGTAAATGCCCCTACGACAAACCTGGTCAGCCGTCCCGGTTGATGCGGTTGATCAGGGCGCCGAGCACGTCCTCGGCCATTTCATTGTCCACCTGACAAGTGCCGGCATTCTCGTGCCCGCCCCCGCCGTACTCCAGCATCAGGGCGCCGATGTTGGTGGCCGAAGTCCGGTTCAGGATCGACTTGCCGGTGGCGAATACCGTGTTCTGCTGCTTCACGCCCCACAGCACGTGGATCGAGATGTTGGTCTCGGGGAACAGCGCATAGATGATGAAACGGTTGCCGGCGTAGATCACCTCTTCGTCGCGCAGGTCGAGCACCACCAGGTTGCGGTGGACCCGCGCGCAGCGCCGGATCTGCTCCTTGCAACGCTCGCTGTGCTCGAAGTACAACGCGGTGCGCTCGCGCACGTCGGGCAGTTCCATGATCTGCTCGATCGAGTGCCGGGCGCAGTAGTCGATCAGGGCCATCATCAGCTGGTAGTTCGAGATCCGGAAATCGTGGAAGCGGCCCAGGCCGGTGCGCGCATCCATCAGGAAGTTCAGCAGGTTCCAGCCCTGCGGAAACAGCACCTCGTCGCGCGTGAAGCGCGCCGCGTCGCCCTTGTCGACCGCCGCCATCATGTCGTTCCACGCGGACGGGAAGCTGTGGGCGCCGCCGTAGTGGTCGTATACCACGCGCGCGGCGGACGGCGCCTCCGGATGGATGATATGGTTCTCGCGTATGCCGGTATTCCGGATGGTTTCCGACAGGTGGTGGTCGAACGACAGGTGGGCCGCCGCCACATAGGGCAGGTTGGTCGTGATGTCGCGCGCGCTGATCGCGATCTTGCCGTCCTGCATGTCCTTCGGATGCACGAACAGGATGTCGTCGATCAGGTCGAGGTGCTTCAGCAGCACCGCGCACACCAGGCCGTCGAAGTCGCTGCGGGTAACGAGTCGGAATCTTGCGTGGTCGGCTGACATCGGCACATCCTTTCATTAGGCGGAACGCGGACAGGGCAGCAGCGCGGAACCATGGGCCGCTCCCGAAAGATCATACCTTGCAATGTTTCCGGTTGTCAGCCTTTGCGATGGCGCATCCTGGCTGGGCTGGACGCAATCCATTCCCCGGATCGTGCAGGCTGTCGCAAGGGGCTGGCCGCATGGGAGCGCCAGGAGTAAAGTTGCATCATTCCAACAGTTGTAGCGGACGGAAATGTTGTATTTCCGGTACGCGCAGGCGGCGACGCGGTACACTCGCCGCTTGCACCAGAGTAAACGAATCCATATGCAAGCAAGGAACACAAGCCCGCACCTTTTCTCGAGCGTCCTGTCGTGGCTCTACCGCGGCTTCGACGCCGTGGCGACCTGGGTCACCCAGCTGTCGTGGTGGAAGTTTTTCCTGTTTGCGATCCTGACCCTGATGGCTGGCGCCATCCTGCAGGAAGAACTGTTTTCGGGTCCCGCCGAAGAAGACGTCACGCGCGCCGAGCGCGACGCCCGGCGCGGCGGCGATGCCGCCATCCTGATCGACGAAAGCGGCATCCGTTTCCATCCGCGCAACCGCCCGCGCAACGGCGCCACGCCGCAGGAGCCGCCCGCGCCGCCGGTCCCGGCCGACGCAAGGGATGCGCCGGATGCCGCGCCAGCCGCCCCCGCCGCACCCGCCGCACCGGCCGCACCGGCCGCGCCGGCCATGGGCAGCAACGGCGAATCGGTGCACATCGAACTGCCGCCGCAGATCAGCGAGGAACTCTCCAACGCCATCGACGCGGCCGTGGAGGATGCGGCCGAGCAGAAGGTGTCGCGCTACCACAAGCAGGCCTCGACCTGGTTCATGAACTTCGTGGTGCTGTTCGTGCTGGCCCTGTTCGGCACCAAGGCCCTGGTCGGCGGCAAGAAGCGCGCCGAAGCGCAATCGCAGGTGGCCAACGCCGCCGCCGAGCGCGAAGCGATGCAGCGCCAGCTGTCGGAAACCCGGATGCAGATGATGCAGGCCCAGGTCGAGCCGCACTTCCTGTTCAACACCCTGGCCTCGGTCGAGCACCTGATCCAGGTCGATCCGCCGCGCGCCTCGGCCATGCAGCGCAGCCTGATCCAGTACCTGCGCGCGGTGCTGCCGCAGATGCGCGACAACGCCGTGGTCACCGGCCTCGGCCGCGAAGTGGACATGGTCACGGCCTACCTGGACCTGCTCAAGATGCGCATGGAAGAGCGCCTGACGGTGGTGATGCAGGTGCCCGAAGGCCTGCGCAGCGCGGCCTTCCCGCCGATGATGCTGCAGTCGATGGTCGAGAACGCGATCAAGCACGGCCTCGAGTGCAAGCCCGAGGGCGGCACCCTGAAGATCACCGCCGAGGTGGTCGACAGCAAGCTGCTGGTCACCGTGACCGACGACGGCGTCGGCTTCGGGGTGGTGCCGAGCGACGGCACCGGCCTGGGCCTGCAGACCATCCGCGACCGCCTCAAGCTCCTGCACGGCGACGCCGGCCAGTTGCACATCGCGGCCAACAGCCCGAGCGGCGTGATCGCCATGATCGAGGTGCCGTACCAGCTGTCGAAGTAAGAACGTATCCATGCAAGCCGACTTGCCTGTGCCGCGGTTTCATTGAATAATTGTCAAATCACTATAGTTACAGAGACGACCATGCCGACTGCCGCACCTACCGCCGCACCTACTGCGATCATTGCCGACGACGAACGCCTGATGCGCGACCAGTTGCGCCTGCGCCTGTCCGAGGCCTGGCCGGAACTGGACATCATTGGCGAAGCGAAGAACGGCGAGGAAGCCGTGCAGCTGGTCGAGCAGCTCAAGCCGGACCTGACCTTCCTGGATATCCGCATGCCGGGCAAGACCGGCATGGAAGCTGCGCGCGAAATCGGCGACCGCAGCCAGATCGTGTTCGTCACCGCCTATGACCAGTACGCGGTGGAGGCCTTCGAACGCGGCGCGATCGACTACGTGCTCAAGCCGACCGAACCCGAGCGCCTGAAACTCACCGTGGACCGCCTCAAGAGCCGCCTGGAGCGCCCCAACGAACGCGCCGGCGTCAACGACAGCGTGCAGGCCATGCTGTCGCAGCTGGCCGAGAAGATCGCCGCGCCCAAGCCCAAGCACCTGCAGTGGATCCAGGCCAGTATCGGCCAGGACCTGCGCATGATCCCGGTCGAGGACATCCTGTTCTTCCGTTCCGACGAGAAGTACACCTGCGTGCAGACCGCCAGCTTCGAAGCCCTGATCCGCAAGCCGGTGCGCGACCTGGCCGAGGAGCTGGACCCGTCGCTGTTCTGGCAGATCCACCGCGCCACCCTGGTCAACGTCAACGCCATCGAAGGCGTCACCCGCGACATCCGTGGACGGCACCTGGTGCTGGTCAAGGGCCGGCCGGAGAAGCTCGAGGTGAGCCGGAGCTTCCTGCATCTGTTCAAGCAGATGTGATCGGATGCGGGGACGGGGGCGAGTGCGGCGATCGCGCACCCGCTCCGGCGCCCCGCCCCCCCC
>NZ_JBFTEF010000026.1:0-28691 GCF_041023745.1 Massilia sp. X63 | reverse complement strand
GGGAGCCTCGAGGTGATTCGCCAGGAAATGTAGAGTGTCGTCGAACATGGCGACGAAGGTTAACAGCGTTGCCGCGCGTTTACAACGACAAAATAAAATGCCGTTCAGTCTTAACTGAACGGCATTAGCTGCAAGGCTCCTTTTTTCGTTTGCGCGGGCGCTTGATGTCGCGGAGGAATGCTACGCTGGCGACATTGTTTGCGCGGTTGTAACACAGGGAGCGGGGCATGTTGTGGCCGGAAGAAGTCTGCCGCCTGCAGCCGAGCTGCGAGGCGAAAAGCGCTAGGCCGCGGACACTCGTCGACAGGAGGAGCAGCCGGCGAATCACTTAGCACGTCTTATTGGCCCGACTTGGCGCGCCTCTGCCGGCCGCAAGCCGAAGCCGCCGAAGCCCCCCGCCCGGTCAACGACCGTGCCGCGCGGGACGCCTCAGAAGCCAGCACCACCTGAGTCGGTTACGGCCGCGGCGCGGCGTTTTCTGCCTCCTCATCGGCATCCACGGCCGCGATTCGCGCCACTTCAGCTTCACCGAGGTGCGCGATCACGTCGGAAACGAAGTGCGCGCCGGCGCCGGGAACGTCTGTTCGAATATCCGCTGCCTTCTCCGTCACCCTGAACAGCTGATCCCCAACGGCCGTCAGGTCGGTGACCTCGCAGTTGTAGATGTTCTGGTCGAGCACCACGACATCGGCCGCCCGGCTTGCGTCGACCGCCTTGACCACGCCGGCATCAACGGTTACGACAACGACCGGGGGGGGCAGGTGTTCGCTGCCTCGTCGGCGGCCGCTTGCGCCGATACCTTGGCCAGGCTCGCTACGCGCGTGACCCCGGTCTTCTCGACCACCAGGTTGTAGTCTTCGCCGGCGGCCAGCGTGTCGAGCGCGTGGTTTTATCGTGACCAGTGCCTCGCTGACCTCCGGCGGAAACGCCACTGGCGGCCGGTCGACACGTGCAAAGTGCAGCTGCTGCTTGGGCACGCTGAGCTAGACCATGTTCGCCCTTACCTTGCTGTTTCGCAACAAAAGTTGAGCGATATGTTCGCCTCGGTGCTATGATACTCACTGAGTACACACAACGAAAATTTGAATGACTAGCAAACCGATCCCCCAGCAGGAATTTTTACGTGATGCGATGGCTGCTCTCGACATGACGCGGGACCAGTTCGCAGATCGTATCGGGACGTCGCGCCGCCGTCTCGACAACTGGCTTTTGCCTTCGGATTCCAAGGGCTTCCGCGAGATGGATGAGATGGCCTGGAAGTTCATCCGCGAGATTTTGAGCCACACCCCGAGAAAGGCGTGACTGTACTCATTGAGTATATATAATGATGGGTATGGACCAGTGCAATTCGCACTGTCGAGCAAAGGAAACGAGGGTGATCAACATGGGACAGCGAGAACTGTCAGCAGCAGCACAGGAAGCAATCGAAGTCGCAGATGCACAAGTCAACAACTTCGGTCTCCCGACCTACACCGAACTGCTGGACCTGGCGCGCCATGTCGAGCGCGGCGACCGTAACGGCTTGGGCGCGCTGCGTCCCGTTGCTCGCAAGCTGCTGGGCGAGTTCGCCTAACCCCGCCCGCTACGCTGGGCACATCACCCGGGAAAAGCATGGCCAAGTTGACTGAAGCGCAGAAGCGCGTGATGAGCTGGATCGGTAAAGGGTGGACTGCACGACGTTCGCACGGCACCGTGATCGAAGTGAACGGCAAGCGGGTCTGCAATGTGGACACGATGATGGCACTGTACCGCATGGGGCTTGCGCAACAGGCGCAAGAGGGTACCTGGGCGGCGACGGACAGTGGCAAGAACCTCGTCGCGCAACTCGGCCTATAACACTCGGAAAACGAAATGACGCCGAACGATCAACTGCTGGATGCGTACACCGAGTTCAATGACGCCGCGGTGGCCATGACGACCTGCCAGCTTGCGCAGGCGACGGAGGCTGGGCAGCGCCTCGAAACCGCGCGCAAGCGCTTCCAGGTCCTGTTCATGCAGTCGATCAAGGATTCGAGGCTCTGGTGCAAATTATGGACAAAGGCACGCTAACCTGCCGGCGCGCCGGCTGAGTTCACGCAGCCAGAACAGCTGCCCAGATTTCAGAGGGAGTTTGCCCCTGAGTTCCCAGACCTCGTAGGTCGAACTGCCCTTTGCGAATGCGATGCATGAGCTCAATACCTTGTATTGTTGTGGTAGCGGAAGTGAAGCTTTTCAAACCCAGCATCGGTCCAAGTCTGGATTTGACATTGCGATGGTCCTGCTCGATCAGATTGTTCAGATATTTTGACGAGCGAAGCTTCGTCAAGTCAGGAAGACGTCCCTGCTCTTGAAGTTCGCGAACGGCACGGTGGGAAGCGGCATAACCGTCCAGCGTAATAGTCTCGGGTGACCGGCCTTGAGAACGTATGGCTTTACGAAAGAATGCCTTGGCCGAAGCGACGTTGCGCCGCGGGCTGAGCCGGAAGTCGACGGTATTGCCGGCCGAGTCGACAGCCCGGTAGAGATAAGCCCACTGACCGCGGATCCTGACGTAGGTCTCGTCCACCCGCCAGGAGGTGCCAGCCGACGTCGCGAAGCGGCTCCAGCGTTTGTCGAACTCCGGTGCGTACCGCTGAACCCAACGCAGGATTGTCGTGTGAGCGATCGGCAGGCCTCGCTCAGCCATCATCTCGACCAGGTCTCGGTACGACAGCTTATAACGCAGGTACCAGCGCACGCAAAGGATGATGATCTCTTGTTCGAAGTGTCGGCCCTTGAACAGGTCGCTCGTGCTCGCGTGACTACGCATGTTAGGCAAAGGCCGTCATTCTAGCTGAGCTGCAGGTTTGCACCAGAGCCCGTCCACCCGCCAGGAGGTGCCAGCCGACGTCGCGAAGCGGCTCCAGCGTTTGTCGAACTCCAGTGCGTACCGCTGAACCCAACGCAGGATTGTCGTGTGAGCGATCGGCAGGCCTCGCTCAGCCATCATCTCGACCAGGTCTCGGTACGACAGCTTATAACGCAGGTACCAGCGCACGCAAAGGATGATGATCTCTTGTTCGAAGTGTCGGCCCTTGAACAGGTCGCTCGTGCTCGTGTGACTACGCATGTCAGGCAAAGGCCGTCATTCTAGCTGAGCTGCAGGTTTGCACCAGAGCCTTGAAGATGTCATCCCGAAAGCTGAAGGCGAAACTATCGCGCCGAAAAAGACGTTCAAGGATTACGAACCAGGCTTCGTTCACATCGATATCAAATACTTGCCGCAGATGCCTGACGAAAACTCGCGGCGCTATCTGTTCGTCGCGATCGACCGGGCCACGCGATGGGTTTATATGCATATCTACGGCGACATGACGGACAAGAGCAGCGTCGATTTCCTGCGCCGGCTCAAGCTTGCTTCACCGATCAAGATCAGCAAGATACTGACCGATAACGGCTCTCAGTTCACTGATCGCTTTGCTACCAAAGACAAGAAGCCGAGCGGCAACCACGCCTTCGACGTCGCCTGTGCTGCACTGCCGGCCGAGCATCGCCTGGCACCGCCACGGCATCCGCAAACGAATGGCATGGTAGAGCGCTTCAACGGACGAATTAACGAACTGCTACAGCAGACGCGCTTCGACAGCAGGGCTGATCTGGAGACGACCCTGATGAACTATTTGAAGCTGTACAACCATCACATTCCGCAGCGCGCCATCGACAGCAAAACACCAATTCTGGCGCTCAAAGAATGGCATAAAAAACGGCCAGAATTATTTGTCAAACGGGTTTATGAACAGGCGGGACTTGACAGTTAGCAACGCATAAATTTCGTGATTGACACCCACAAAGAAACTGATCTAACATCGACTCGGAATTGATACGGGTCCGTATGCGTATGTTTGAACGCCCTGGCGAACGCGTTGCGGCCGTCGCGGAGCAAAGAACCGCCATTGGATATTTAACGGACCGATCGATTCCTGTGCATGCAAACCCACGTGCCTGGCGCGCCACGAAGTGGGCAAGCGGCCTCGAGTCGCAACAATCAAAGCGCGCTGCCACAACGGTGTGCGATCGGGAGACACCGCCGCCGCTGTTCAATCTGGAGAGATTATGAAAGTAACGCAGTCGTATTCGGCAGCCGCAGCGAAAATCGTACTCACCTCTGTTGCGCTAGCGATGCCCTTGGCGGCATCCGCTCAGGGTACTAACGTAACGATCTACGGAAGGCTCAATACCGGGATCGACAATTACACGGCAAAGGGCGCCGCAACCGGGGCTGCCGGGGAGATCCGCTCTACCACACGGGTATTCGATGCGCTGTCACGCCTCGGCTTTCGCGGCGTGGAGCCGCTCTCGAGTGACTTGAGCGCTGTGTTCCAGATTGAAGGCGGGCTCAATGTCGATAATGGCGGCAACACCACCCAGGGCGGACAGCCCAATACAAGCACCGGCGGTATTGCGACCCGCACCACCTATGTCGGCCTGACCTCGAAGTCGATGGGGTCGCTGCGGTTCGGACGCCAGGACGCATACTGGATCACCTACCCGCACGCGCACACCGCGCTGAGCTACACCCACCTGGGACCGGAATTCCTGGTCGATGCTGCCTCGGGTCTGGTGACGATTCCCCTCGCGCGCCAGAACAACACCATCCAGTACATCTCGCCCAAGTTAGGTGGCTTCTCCACGGACATCAACTACTCCGGGGGGACCGAAAGCACCGCCGCCGTGCGCGACCGCGCCTACGCGGTCAAGCTGCACTACGAAACAGGCCCCTTCGCGGTGTCGTACGATTATGGCCGCTACGACAATCTGCCGGCTGCGACCGGACCGGTCGCCGGCCGCGACAAGATCGGGCAGCGCATTGCCGGCTCATACTCCTATGCGACCGGCGCCCGTATCGGCTTGCTGGTGACACGTCTGACGAACAACAACGTGGCGGCGGTTGCGGCCATCCCGGGCGGATTCGGCGGCATCCGCGCCGGCGACAATCTCGAAGTGACCTCGGTCGCCCTGAACTGGGAGCACACGATCAACCAGTTCCAGCTGTTCGCAGGCTACGGCAGGACCGGCGATGTCAAGAACAGCTCCGGCCTGCGCGACACGAAGTCGAGCATCGCCACCCTGGGCGTGCGCTATAACCTCTCCAAGCGCACCGGCGTGTATGTGGACTATGGCCAGATCCGCAACGAGCGCAACAACTACCTGGACTGGACCATTGGCGGCATCTCCTCGGCGACGGGCCCGGGCGGCTCGCTCTCAGCTGCCAATGCCGGCGCCGATCCGCGTATCTTCGGCATGGGGATCATGCACAGCTTCTGATCGCGCGGCCGCCAGGCGCCCGCGCGACGGTGCGCCCTGGCGGATGTTCGCTCGACGTGCGGGCAGCCTGTTCGATTGCCGATCGCGGCTGACATCGACCCGGCTGCCGCCATCACCACCGCGCAACACATGACTATGCGTCTCCCACCTGGCGCGCTTCCACCATGAATACTCAACTATCCGATGAACAGCTGTGCGGCGTGTCCGCCGCACCGCGCATACCGTTCATGCAGCGCCTTCGCCTGCCGGTCATCGCCGCGCCGATGTTCCTGGTGTCGGGCGTCGACATGGTCCTTGCGGCCTGCCGCGCCGGCATCGTGGGCGCTTTCCCGGCGCCCAACGCGCGTACCGCCGCCGATCTCGATGCCATGTGTGCCGGCATCACCGGCGCGCTCGCCGGTTCGCCTCAGGCCGCGCCCTGGGCGCTGAACCTGATCACGCACGCGACCTACGAGCGCCTGGGGGCGGAACTGGAGATCATCGCGCGCTACCGTCCCGAGCTGGTCATCACCGCCCTTGGCAGCCCGGAACCGGCGCTGCGCACTGTCAAGGAATACGGCGGGATGGTGTTCTCGGATGTGGCGACCGTCGCGCAGGCGAAAAAGGCGGTCGCGCATGGCGCCGACGGGCTGGTGCTGCTATGCGCCGGCGCCGGCGGACATACCGGCATCTACAATCCGTTTGCCTTCCTGCGCGAAGTGCGCCAGTTCTGGTCAGGTCCCCTGGTCCTGTCGGGCGGCATCGCCGACGCGGCCGGTATCCGTGCCGCCGAAATCCTGGGCGCCGACCTGGTCTACATGGGCACCCGCTTCATCGCCTCTCCCGAGAGCCTGGTGCCCGACGCTTACCGCCAGATGCTGGTCGAATCCACCCTCGAGGACCTCGTCACCAGCGCAGCCGTCACCGGCGTGTCGGCCAGCTGGCTGCGCCGCAGCCTGGAAGAGACCGGCTGGACCGCCGAAAAGCTCGCCGCCGGCACCCGGCGCAAGCCCGATTTTTCGGGCGACATCGGCGCCGACGGCAAGGCGTGGAAAAACGTCTGGGCGGCAGGACAGGGCGTCGGCCTGGTGAAGAAGGTCGAGCCGATCGCCGACATCGTCGCCGCGCTTGAGCATGACTACCACCAGATTCGGCTGCCCGGCGCGCGCCGCTGAAATGTGTGGCCCGCGCTTTACAAACATACGGTGCCGTATTATTATTTGAATCAACAATACAGCGGCATCGACCGCATCGAGGAGAAGACAATGACGCAACATACCGAGCCCGGTGTGGGCCTGAGTATCGATGTACTTGGTATTCCAACCAATTACCTGGAAGCCGGTGAAGGTCCTCCTCTGGTGCTGATCCACGGATCGGGCCCGGGTGTCTCGGCCCATGCGAATTGGGCCGGCGTGATGCCGGAACTGAGCAAATCGTTCCGCGTGATCGCACTGGACTGTCCCGGCTTTGGTTTCTCCGGCAGGAAGCCCGACGCCCAATATTCGATGCCATTCTGGATCGAGCATTTCCTCGCCTTTCTCGATGCGCTCGGCCTCAGGCAGGTTGCGCTGGTCGGCAATTCGTTCGGCGGCAGCCTGTCGCTGGCGGTCGCCGCGACGGCGCCCGAGCGCATCACGAAACTCGTGCTGATGGGTACGCCCTGCGGCAAATTCAAGATCACCGCCGGCCTGCGCGCGGCGCGCACCTATGTGCCCTCGCATGACAACCTGAAGGCCATGCTGCAGATGTTCCCGTTCGATAAAAGCATGGTGGACGACGCGATGGTGGCCAAGCGCCTGGAAGCGAGCAGCGCGCCCGATGCGCTGACCGCCTACCGCGCGCTGGTGCCCGCGTCCGCCGTCGAGGAAGGCAGTGACGGCATCATTTCCGGCGTGCCCGAAAAAGTGGTCGCCAGGCTGCAGCAGCCGATCCTGGTGCTGCATGGCCGCGAAGATCAAGTGGTCCCGATGGAGCTTGGCCTGCGCATTTTCACCAATGCGCCAAACGCCCAGTTTCACGGCTTCGCTTCCTGCGGCCACTGGGTGCAGGTCGAGCGCCGCGACCAGTTCGTGAAGGCCGCGCTGGCGTTCCTCGATGACGGGAGCGCTCCATGAGCGTGTTCGGTGTCGAAAAGGCGCTCTATGACCTGTCCATGAGCGGCAAGACGCGCAAGGCCTATGCGGGCGATCCCGACGCCTTCCTGGCGGCCTACAACATCTCGGAAGAGGAGGCCCGGGACATCAAGGCCTTCCAGGTCGCGAACATCCTGGCGCTGGGCGTGAATCCGATGCTGGTCATGGGCTTCTGGCTGCAGCTCGAGCCGGGCCACTCCCTTAAACAGTATCTGCGCGCGATCAGCGCCGCGCCAACAGCAGGAGAACACTGATGGCAACCGTCGTAGGCGGCTTCGTGCTGCCGCATTCCCCGATCATGTTTACCGCGCCGGATGCACTCGGCGCCGAGCGGCGCGCCAAGGTCGACGCCTGCTACCGCGCCATTTCGGCGCGTCTGCGCGAGCTGGAAGTGGACACCGTGGTCATCGCAGGCGCCGACCATTACCTGATCTTTGGTCCAAGTTGCCTGCCTCAGTACCTGATCGGCATCGCCGACGCCAAGGGGCCGATCGACCGCATTCCAGGCCTCGAGGAAGTGGCGGTGCTGACTGACCCCGCATTGGCCGCGCATATCCGCCAGGCCGGCTCGGAAGCCGGATTCGACTGGGCGGTTGCCAAGACCCTGCCGGTCGACCATTCCATCATGGTCCCGCACCAGCTGTGCGTGCGTCCGGCCGGACCGATTGCGACGGTACCGGTGTATCTGGCTGCCGGCGTCGAGCCTTACCTGGGCAAGCAGCGTGCATACGACCTCGGCCGCAGCGTGGGCCGTGCGATCGCCTCGTTCCCGGACGCGCGCCGGGTCGCCGTGATCGGCAGCGGCGGCATCAGCCACTGGGTAGGCCTGCCGCAGATGGGCAAGGTCAACCAGGAGTTCGACCAGATGGTGCTCGACCATGTGGCACACGGGCGCGCCGATGCATTGATTGCGATCCCGGACAGCGAGCAGGTCGCCATGGCAGGGAATGGTTCACTCGAACTACGCAACTTTCTGTTCGCCATGGGTGTCACCGGCGCCCGATCCGGCACGGTGATCGGCTATGAGCCGGCGCCGGAATGGGTCACCGGCCTGGGGTTCGCCGAACTCCATGTTTCCAACTGATTTTTTCAAACTTCTATATGACTCAAGCCATTGAACTCCATGCCTGCGACGTCGGCGACATCCCGGAGTCCGGCGCAAGGAAATTTTGCCCGGCTGGCCGGCAGCCGATCGCGCTGTTCAAAATCGGCGGCAGTGTGTTCGCCACGGCGGACACCTGCACGCACGCCGAAGGCTCCTTGTCGGAAGGCTATGTGGAAGGCGACATCATCGTCTGTCCGGTCCACCCGGGCGAATTCCACATCCCGACGGGGAAGGCCTGCGCCTTTCCGGCGGAAAAGGACCTGCGTACCTTTCCGGTCCGTATCGACAATGGCCGGGTCTATGTCCAAGTGGAGCAAATGTAATGAACAACTCTGAATACAGGCCGCTCGTGGATCACCGCGGCGCACGCATTTCCAGCGAGGAACTGCGCTCCCTGGTCGACCTGAAGAGCGGCACCCTCGACCGCCGCATCTTCTGGGATGAAAGCGTCTATACGCTCGAGCTGGAGCGGATCTTCGCGCGCTGCTGGCTGTTTGTCTGCCACGAGTCGCAGGTGCCACAGAAGGGCGACTTCATCACCACCTATATGGGGCAGGATGCGGTGATCGCCTGCCGCACCGAGGACGGCTCGGTCAGCGTCATGCTCAACTCCTGTCCGCACCGCGGCAACCGGGTGTGTTTCGCCGACGAGGGCAATACCCGCCAGTTCGTCTGTAATTACCACGGCTGGTCGTTCGGGCGCGACGGCAGCCTGCTGGGCATGCACGAAGAGCAGGTTTACAAGGAATGCCACGACTTCGACAAGTCGAAGTGGGGGCTGCACAAGGCGCGCGTGGCCAGCTACAAGGGCCTGGTGTTCGCCACCTTCGACCCGGACATGGGTTCGCTGGACGACTATCTGGGCGACTTCCGCTGGTATCTCGACATCCTGCTCGACAATGACGAGGGCGGTACGGAATTTGTCGGTGGTGCGCTGACCTCGTCGATGCGCACCAACTGGAAATTCCCGGCCGAGAACTTTGCCGGCGACGCCTACCATGCCGGCTGGACCCACAATTCCGGCGCGCAGGCCATGCTGGGCCTGTCGGTGCAACTGCCGCCCGAGACCTACCAGGCGAACATGCATGGTCATGGCTGGGAGTTCGGCCTCGATGGTGTCGGCAACGTCGCGACCTTCGGCGACCGCACCGCGCTGCGCTATATCCGCTCGCGCCAGGAAGAGATTGCCAAACGCCTCGGCGAACTGCGTTCGCGCATGGTCGGCGCGGTGTCCTCGGCCACCGTGTTCCCCAATTTCTCGTTCCTGCCCGGCCATCAGACCTTCCGCGTCTGGCAGCCGACGGGGCCCCACTCGTGCAAGATTACGGTATGGGCGATGGTCAACAAGTCGGCCCCGGACGAGGTCAAGGAAGCCTACCGCAAGGGCGTGATGATGACCTTCTCGCCGAGCGGCGTGTTCGAATGCGACGACGGCGAGAACTGGGAAAACGCGACCCACGCCAATGCCGGCGTGGTCACGCGCCGCCAGCGCCTGAACTACGGGCTGGGTCTGGACAGCGGCGTCGAGCACGGCGAACTGAAGGGTAACGTCCACAAGCGCGCGATCAACGATGCGAACCAGCGCGCGTTTTATGCGCGCTGGCTGGAGCTGATGACGGCAGGGGAGGCAGCATGAGCGCCAATCCAGCCCACAGCCCGTCCGGCGACACGCTGGCCGACGCCGGCATGCTCGCCGAACTGACTGCCTTTCTGCACCGTGAGGCACGCCTGCTCGACACGGGGAATGTGGAAGGATGGTTGAGCCTGCTGACGGACGACGTGCACTACTTCATGCCGGCCCAGCCGGCGGTCTACAGCCGCAACCTCAAAAATCGCAGTGTCGGCGACAAGCTGGCCTTTTATGACGACGACCTCGACATGATCAAGCGCCGCATTGCGCGCATGATCCATCCGACCGCATGGAGCGAGGATCCGCCGACCCGGGTGATCCACCAGATCTCCAACATCGAGGCGTTCAATACCGCCACCGACGGTACGTGGCGCGTGCTGTCGGTCGCGGTTGTGTTCCGGTCCCGCAACGAAGCCGACCAGGACACCTTGTGGGCGCGCCGCGAAGACCTGGTGCGCCGGGTGGACGGCGAGCTGAAACTGGCCAAACGTCATGTGACGCTCGCGCATAACGTTTTGCTCGGCAAAAACCTCAACGTTTTCATTTGAGCGATGAACCGACTACACGACGAAGTGGTGCTGGTCACCGGCGGCGCCAAGGGCATCGGACGCGCGGTGGTCGAGCGCTTTGTGGCCGAGGGGGCGAAGGTGGTGGTGCTGGACCGCGACGCGGAGCAGCTGCACCTCCTGCGCGAACGCTATCCGGACCAGGTCGACACCGTCGCCGGCGACGTCACCGAATATGCCGCGCATGCCGGTGCGGTGGAGCTGGCGTTGGCGCGCTTTGGCAAACTGGACTGCTACATCGGCAACGCCGGTATATGGGACTGGTACCGCCGCATCGACCGCCTCGATCCCGAGGTGCTGGCACAAGTCTTCGATGCCATCTTCCGGGTCAATGTGATGGCCAATATGCTGGGGGTGAGGGCGTCGGTCGAAGCAATCAGGAAAACGGCCGGCAGCTACATCTTTACCGTATCGCCCGCCGGTTTTTACGCCGGCGGCGGCGGCGCCCTGTACACCGCATCGAAACACGCGATGGTCGGCCTGATCCGGCAGCTCGCGGCCGAATATGCGCCCCAGCTGCGGGTCAACGGCGTGGCGCCGGGCGGCTCCGCGACCGAACTGAGCGGACCGAAGGAGCTGCAGCTGGACGGACGCAAGCTGTCCGAGGATCCGCGCCTGGCGGCCATGATCGAAGCGGGTACGCCCCTGAAGAAGGTGTGGCGGCCGGAAGACCATACCGGCCATTACGTCCTGCTGGCCAGCCGCACCGATTCGCCCGCGACCACGGCGGCCATCCTGCACAGCGACGGCGGCATGGAGGTGCGCGGCGCCGGCTAAGTGAAAGTGTAGTAAGTTGCACGCTAGCAACCCATGTGATCATGCATCTGGCACGGGAGTCTTTTGACAGGTCGTTCAGTTCTCACAGCGCAATATAATTTCAACTTATGGAGACAGCAGTGAAAAAAATATTTCTTGGGATTGTGACTGGTGCAGTTGCAGTTGTGGCTTCCGGCAGCGCCGGCGCGCAGCAGGTGCGGGGTGTCTATCCGGACAAGGTGGTGTTCGGCATGCAGACCGACTTGAGCGGCCCCGTTGCCAACGTTGGCGTGGCGCAGTCGAGCGCGATCCGGATGCGCTTCGCCGAGATCAACCAGGCTGGCGGCGTGCATGGCCGCAAGCTCGAACTGGTGGTCGAGGATTCGGGCTATCAAATCCCGAAAGCGGTGCAGGCGGTGAACAAGCTGATCAACCGCGACAAGGTCTTCGCACTGATCGGCTCGATGGCGTCGGGACCGAACAATGCGACGCTGCCGACGCAGATCGCGGCCAACGTGCCGAACCTGTTCCCGAACGCCGCAGCGCGCTCGATGTTCGACCCCCACCATAAACTGAAATTTGCCAACCTGGTCACCTACGTGGACCAGGCGCGCACCAGCGTGAAATGGATGGTCGAGCAGCGTGGCGTCAAGAAGGTTTGCGTGCTCGCGATCAAGAGCGACATGGGCGACGAGGTGTTCCAGGGGGTGGCCCAGCAATCCAAGGTGCACGGCCTGCCGGAGCCGGATGTGGCCTATCACCGTCCGACCGACGTCGAGTTTTCCGCCTCGGTACTGAAAATGAAAAACGCCGGTTGCGGCGGACTGATGCTGGGCACGCTGGCGCGCGACACGGTTGGCATCCTGTCGGCGGTCAAGGCCTTGAACTGGGACATTCCGGTCATCGGCGCCGCGGCAACCCAGGAGCCCGCCGTGGTGGAGGCGCCGGGCGGCATCGCGGAAGGTTTCATGGTGGCCAGCTTGATGAACACGGCCTACGCGGATGACCAGAACAAGGCTGCGGCGGCCTGGGTCAAGCAGTACGAAGCACGCTATAAGCAGCATCCGAGCGTGTACGGGCAATGGGCATACACCTGGGCCGATCTGGTCGTCAAGGGCTTGCAGAACGCCGGCAGGAACCTGACTGTGGACAGCTTCATCGCCGGCCTGGAATCGGTCAAGAACTACCAGGACATCTTCGGCAGCCCGAAGCTGTCGTTTGGCCCGAACCAGCACATGGGCGCCACCTCCCTCTTCCTGGTCGCGGTCAAGAACGGCCGCTTCGTGCGCATCACTGACGAACTGAAGTACTGATCCGGGCGGCAGCGGGCAGGGTCGACTCCGGCCGTGCCCGCTGCCCGTCACGGCGGTGGACACAATATGAGCACAAAAACGGTAGCGATCGTTGGCGCTGGGCAGGCCGGATGCACGGTCGCGCTCAGGTTACGCAAGTATGGCCACACGGGGCCAATCCTGCTGTTCGGCGAGGAGGCCGCGCTGCCCTATGAGCGCCCGCCGCTGTCCAAGGCCTTCCTGGCCGCCGGCGACGTACCGCTCAGTCCGATCGGCTCGGCGGCGGACTGGGAGGCGGCCGGCATCCGGCTGCATCTGGGCGAGCGGGTGGAGGGGCTGGACATGCAGGCACGTCGAATCGCCAGCAGCAAGGGCGAGTACGCCTACGATGATCTGGTGCTGGCGACGGGAAGCCGGGTCAACCGCCTTTCCGCCGGCATGGACGGCAAGGTGCACTACCTGCGTACCGAGCAGGATGCGCGCGCCATCCGCAGCGCCGCTGCGCGCTCGGCGGTTGCGCTCGGGGCAGGCGTGATCGGCATGGAGCTGGCGTCGACGCTCGCTTGTGCAGGGGTTGAAGTGACGGTGGTCGCGCCCGAGCCCTGGCCGATGGCGCGCATCCTGCCGGAGCCGGCGGGGCGCCATCTGGCCGGGCTGCACGGCGCGGCCGGCGTGCGGATGGCGCTCGGCGAGTCGCTTGCCAGCCTGGACACGCATGCGGCATCGATGCGTGTCGGCCTGGCATCCGGGCGGGCGATTTCCGCCGACATCGTTGTGGCGGGCATCGGTGTGCGCCCCAACATCGAACTGGCGCAGGCGGCCGGCCTCGCCACCGGACGCGGCATCCGCACCGATGCGTTTGGCAGGACCGGTGCCGATGGCGTGTTTGCCGCGGGCGAGGTGGCGCAGTGGCGTCATCCGTTCTATGGCGCGGAGGTGGTGTTCGAAAACTGGACCCACGCCATCGCGCACGGCGACCTGGTGGCCAGAGTCATCAGCGGACAGGCGGCGCAGCCATATGACGAGCTGCCCTGGATGTGGTCGGACCAGCTTGGCCAGAACATCCAGGTACTGGGCCAGCCCGAGCCCGATCTGGAATGGGTGTTGCGCGATTACGGCGACGGCCAGAAGGTATGGTTCGGCATGGACCCGGTATGCGGGCTGCGGATGGTGGCCGCGTTCAACCGGGGCCGCGACATCCGGCCCTGCAAGCGGCTGTGCCAGGAGAGCCGCCCGCTGGACCGTGCCGCGCTGGCGGATCCGGCCGTGGAGCTGCGCGTCCTGTAGGCAGGCCCACCTGTGGTGTTTAACTTACTTCGAGGAGCGAGCGCGTGCCAATTCTTACCAAGGGCAACCTGCATATCGACTATACCGATGAGGGGCAGGGGCAGCCGGTCATCCTGGTGCACAGTTCGGCCAGCGGCAACCGCCAGTGGCGCGCGCTGACCGAGGACCTGAAGGACCGCTACCGCGTGCTGGCCGTGAACATGTACGGCTACGGCAAGACCACGGTCTGGCCCGGCTCGGGGTCGCAGTCGCTGTATGCGCAGGCGCAGCTGGTGCTGGCATTGTGCGAGCAGCTGGAAGGCCCGATCCACCTGGTCGGCCACTCCTTCGGCGGTGCGGTCGCGCTGCGCGCGGCCATGCTGCTCGGACCGAAAGTCGAGAGGCTCGTGGTGTTCGAGCCCAATCCCTTCCACTTGATCAAGCAGCTCGGGCCCATGGAGGTGTACCTGGAAACGCAGGAGATGCTGCATCACGTAAAGTGTTATGGCGCGCTGCGCGACTGGGCGCAGGTGGCGCAGCGCTTTGCCGATTACTGGTCGGGCGACCATGCCTGGGACAACATGGCGGGCGAGCGCCGCGCGGCGTTTGCCGCCGCCATCATTCCTTCGCTGTACGAGGCGGAGGCCCTGTCGGCCGAGGACAGTACCATCGACGCATACCGCAAGATTGCGGCGCGCACGCTGCTGATGTACGCAGCGATCACCCGGCCCCCGGTGTATGCCCTGGTGGACATTTTTGCGCGCGAATGCCCGCACTGGACCATCACCAGGGTGGATGAGGGTGGGCACATGGCCCCGCTGACAAGGCCCGATGTCGTCAATCCGCTGATCCGCGAATTTCTCGGCGCGCGCGAGCACTGAGCCCGCGGACGGCGCGCGCCGGTCGCAGGCCTGGTCAGGCGCGCCGGGCCGCCCGCTTGCGCGCCGGCGCCGGTGGCCGCTCGTCGCCCGCCTCGGCGACGCCATGCAGCTTCGCTCCCAGCACGAGTTCCTCGACCGCCGTATAGACCAGTGGCGATTCCTGTTCGCCGCTCTGGACCAGGATATTACGGCCCGCCACGTAGCCGTAATACAGGACGGCGCGCGCGCGCGCTTCGAAGGATTCATAGCCGATCTGCTCGAACAGCCGCGCGATGTAGTGCGTGCGCGCCTTGTCCACCCCCTGCAGGACCTTGCGCACGGCCTGGTCACGGCGCGCCCACGCGCGGATTGCCAATTCCAGCGGTCCGCCCGGGGTATCGGCGGTTTTCAGGTGGCTCAGGCGGTAAAGCGCACGCAGGCGTAACCCGGCATCTTTCACGCCACTGTCGAGGCGCGCGATCACGTTGGTGGTGGCGGTACTTTCCCACGATTCCAGCACCGCATCGAGCAGCTCCTGGCGGTTCGCAAAATGCGAATAAAAACTGCCTTTCGTGATGCCAAGCTGCTCGGCCAGTACCTCCACCCGCACGCCATCGATGCTCTTCTTGATCAGCGCATCCATTGCCGCGGCAATCCAGTCCTCGCGGGTGAGCCGCGTGTTGGGGCCGGGCAAGCGCTTTTTGGGTTTCTCTTGCGCTGCCGGTTCGCCTGCGGCTTCTTTTATTTTGGGCATGTGGTTTTCCTCTTGAGGCCTGCGGGAAGATACAAGTCGTTGTGGGCTTCGCTGCCCGGCACCCCGCGGCAGGACGAATTCTATAGCGTCTTGCCACAACGGCCATAAAATTTTTTGCCGGCGCAATTCCTGAGACTCGCAGAAAAAAAATCCTGTTGCAAACATACTGCATCGTATGTTTTAATAATCCCACTACTAGATACACAAAAACAGGTTCTTCGGCGACGGAGAACGGGGAGACAGGGGGGCGCGACAGCAGCGTGTCGCGCGCCCAAACCGGCACACCTTCGATGCCGGATCACGCCGCAAGCATGACGGCAGGGCGCGCCTGATGGTGGCCGCTTCATGTCCGACCCGCTGCGCACGCACGTCTCCAGTATTCAAACGATGGTTCATGCGCGGAGGGGTAATACGTGTACTCGTTTCTTCAAACGGCAGTGAGCGGTGTGTCGCTGGGCTGCGTCTATGCGCTCATTGCGCTCGGGTTCGTCCTGATCTACAAGGCGACCGAAATGGTTAACTTAGCGCAGGGCGAGCTGATGATGCTCGGCGCCTACGTCGGCCTGATGATTTTCGGTGCCGGCTTCGGTTTTACCGCCACGCTGCTGGGTACGGCCGGCTTCATGTTCATCTTCGGTTATGTGCTCGACATGGCGCTGTTGCGGCGCGTGCTGGGCGAGCCACAGTTCGTCGTGGTGACGCTGACCATCGGGCTGTCGCTGGTGTTCCGTGGCCTTGCCGCCACCGCATGGGGCGCCGAGGCGCAGAACTTCAACATTCCGTTCAGCGTCGGTACCGAAACCTGGTTCGGCATGATGTTCCCGCGTAAGCACCTGTTGATCATCGCCGCCGCCATCGTCCTGTTCACCGCGCTCTACTACCTGTTCGCCAAGACCCGCATCGGCATCGCGATGCAGGGCACGTCCCAGAACCAGCTGGCGGCCAACTATGTCGGCATACCGGTCAAGCGGATCTTTTCGCTGATCTGGGGCATCTCGGCCGCGGTCGCGGGGCTGGCCGGCATTTTCGTGGCGCCGGTGGTGCTGGTCGATCCCAACATGGGCGTGGTCGGCATGAGCGCGTTCGCAGCAGCGGTGCTGGGCGGCTTCGGATCGATTCCAGGCGCGGTTGCGGGCGGCATCATCATCGGCCTGGTGCAGCAACTGGCCAGTTTCTATCTGCCGCAGGGGTGGGGCGAGGCCGCGCCCTACCTGCTGATGCTGGCGGTACTCGTGGTCTCGAAAGAAGGCCTGTTCGGACGCGTCGGTCAAAAGAAAGTGTAATCATGCGTATCATTCAGAAGACTTCCTATGACCAGGACATCCGGATCTTCCCGGACCTGGTCGAAGCGGCGCCTTACCTGGTGCTGGTGCTGGCGCTCGTGCTGGCCCCGTTCATGCTCGGCGTGTTCTACGTGAAAGAGCTTGCCTTCGTCCTGATCCTCGCGATCGCGGGCCTCGGTCTGATGCTGCTGACCGGCTATGCGGGCATGGTGTCGCTCGGTCACGGCGCCATCATCGGCATCGGCGCCTACCTGCATACCTTCCTGCTGAACAAGGGCGTGAACTTCTTTGTCTCGCTGCCGCTGACGGTGGTGCTCACGGCGCTCGGGGCCACCCTGATCGCCGCGCCCGCGCTGCGGCTGGCGGGCATGTATCTGGCGATCGCGACGCTGGCCATCGCGTTGCTGCTGGAAATCCTGTTCACGCACTGGGACGCTTTCACCGGCGGCATCCAGGGGATGGCCGTACCGCCGGTGGCGTTCGCGGGCGTCGAGCTGCTCGATCCGGTCGTGTTCTATTTTGTGTGCCTGCTGCTCGCCATCGTCAGTTTCCTGGCTGTGAAAAACCTGCTGCGCGGCCGCACCGGACGTGCGTGGATCGCCCTGCGCGACTCCGAGGTTGCGGCCAAGAGCATGGGGATCAACACCACCCACTACAAGATGGCGGTGTTCGCCGTGTCGGCCGCGCTGTGCGGCCTGGCCGGTGCGCTGTTGGCCCATTACAGCGGCTATATTTCGCCGGATTCGTTCAACTTCCTCCTGTCGATCAAGCTCTTGATCCTGATCGTCGTGGGTGGCGTCGGCACGCTGCATGGCGCGGCGATCGGCGCGATCTTTGTCGGCATGCTGCCCCAGGCGACCGCGGTGGCGCGCGATTATTTCCCTGGCTCAATCGCCGAGCTGCCCAGCTTTGAAACGATTCTGTTCGGCGTGATCCTGGTCGGCATCATCCTGTGGGAACCGCGCGGCCTGTACGGGCGCTGGCTCAAGATCAAGTACTTCTTCGAAGTGTTTCCGACCTACCGCAAGGCGACCTATTCGCGCCAGAAGACTTTCATGAAATCGGAGCGCGTGCGATGAGTATGCTCAGTGTGCAGGACCTGACCATCACGTGGGGCGGCGTGACAGCGGTCAAGGATTTGAGTTTCGAGGTGATGCCGAAGGAGATCTTCAGCATCATCGGCCCGAACGGCGCCGGCAAGACCACGACGCTGAACATGATCAGCCGCCTGTACAACCCGAGCGCCGGCTACATCCGGCTGGACGGGGAAGACATCACCCGGCGCGGCGCGCACGAGGTGGCCGGCATGGGCATGGCGCGGACCTTCCAGAATATCGAACTGTTCGAACATGCCAGCGTGCTGGACAACCTGCTGATGGGGCGCCATGCGGTCACCAAAGGCTCGCTGCTGGGCGACATGCTGTTCGTGCCCGGCGCGTGGCGGCGCGAACGCGACAACCGCCGGGTGGCGGAGGAGGTGATCGATTTCCTCGAAATCGAGCGCTACCGCAACTCGACGGTGGCGGGCTTGCCCTACGGCGTGCGCAAGCAGGTCGAGCTGGCGCGCGCGCTGTGCATGCGGCCGAAACTGCTGCTCCTCGACGAGCCGTGTTCCGGACTCAACCCGGAGGAGCGGCGCGACATGACCTTCTGGATCCAGGACTTGCGCAACCTGCTGGGCATGACGGTGATCCTGATCGAACACGACATGTCGGTGGTGGCCAAGGTGTCGGACCGTGTGCTGGCGCTCAATTACGGCGAAGTCATGGCACTCGGCACGCCGGCGGAGGTACAGCGCAATCCGCAGGTGATCAAGGCGTATCTGGGAGATCAGGCATGAGCGAACCGATTCTGAGCGTGGCCAACCTGGAAGCCTACTACGGGCCGATCATGGCGATCCGTGGTGTGTCGCTGCAGGTCCATCCAGGCAAGATTGTGGCCGTGCTGGGCGCGAATGGCGCGGGCAAGACCACCTTGCTCAAGACGATTTCCGGCATTCTCGACCCGCGCAAGGGCAGCGTGACCTTCGAGGGCAAGCAGATCCAGAAGAAAGACCCGAGCGCGATCGTGCTGGGAGGCCTGAGCCAGGTGCCGGAGGGACGCGAAGTGTTCCCCTTCCTGACCGTGCGCGAAAACCTGGTGCTCGGCGCCTGGACCCGCAGCGACCACGAGGCGATCCGCGCCGACATCGAGCGCCAGTTCGAATACTTCCCACGTCTGAAGCAGAAGGAGCGCACGCCCGCCGGCCTGATGTCGGGCGGTGAGCAGCAGATGCTGGCGATCGCACGTGCACTGATGGCGCGTCCGCGCCTGCTGCTGCTCGACGAGCCCTCGCTCGGGCTGTCCCCCGCGCTGGTGAAGGAAATTTTTTCGATCATCCAGCGTATTCGCGCCGACCAGGGGATCGCCATTCTCGTGGTCGAGCAGAACGCGGGGATCGCGCTCAGCGTGGCCGACTACGGCTACATCATGGAAAACGGGCGGATCGTGACCGACGGCGCGGCCAGCGTATTGATGGAGAAGGACGACGTGAAGCAGTCCTACCTCGGTCATCAGGATGAAGGCATACGCGGCGAACGCCGCTGGAAGCAAAGGAAAACCTGGCGATGACAAGTTCTGCGATGACAAACTCGACACTGGCCACAGCGCGTTCCACGGACGAGGCGCCCCCACCCCGCAGCGTCGCGCTTGCTCCGCGCGAACCGCGGACCCTGGCGCGGCACTTCTGGTCGCGTGCGCATGAATGGGCCGAGCGCATCGCGATGCGCGAGAAAATCTATGGCGTGTGGCAGGAATACACGTGGGCCGACTACGGCGAGCGCGCCCGGCTGGCCGGCATGGCACTGCGTGCGCTCGGGGTGGCACGCGGCGAATGCGTGAGCATCATGTCGGAGAGCCGTTCCGAGTGGCTGTTTGCGGAAATCGGTGCCCAATGCATCGGCGGTATCTCGGTCGGGATCTATACCACCGATTCGGAGCAGCAGGTGCAATTCCTGTTGGGCGACTGCCGTGCGGTGGTCCATGTCGTCGAGAACGATGAGCAGCTCGACAAGATCCTCGCGGTGCGCGAGGCGCTGCCTCACCTGCGCAAGATCGTGGTGCTCGACACCAAGGGACTCGACCGTTTCGCGGATCCCCAAGTCATGAGCTACGCGGCGTTCGAAGAGCTCGGCCGCACCTATCTGGCCGGGCACCCGGACGAATGGGAGTCGCTGCTGGGCAGCATCGCGCCAGCCGACACGGCGATGCTGATCTATACCTCGGGCACCACCGGCCAGCCGAAGGGCGCGATGCTGACCCACGCCAACCTGGTCTCGCAGTTCGATGGCTGGGACAAGTTGTGGCAGATGAATCCTGGAGAAGAGCAGCTGTGCTTTCTGCCGCTGTGCCACGTGGCCGAACAGCTGTTTTCCGTGCTGATGCCGATGCACTGGGGAACCACGATCAATTTTGCCGAAGGACCCGACACCGTGTCCGAGAACATCCGCGAGGTGTCGCCTCATGCCTTCCTTTCGGTGCCGCGCGTGTGGGAAAAATTCTTCAGCTCGATCGACCTCGCCATGAAGGACGCGACCTGGGCGGCCAAGAAAATCTACGAGTGGGGCCTGGCAGTCGGCTACCGGGTCACGGACCTGACCCTTGACCGCAAGCCGGTGCCGCTGCTGCTGCGTGCCCAGTACCTGCTGGCTCACTTTGCGGTACTGCGCCCGGTCAGGACCCTGCTGGGACTGGAGCGCGCGCACTTCGTGGTGACCGGCGCGGCGCCGATCTCGCCGGCGCTGATCCGCTGGTACCTGGCGATCGGGGTGCCGATGCGCGAGGCCTACGGCATGACCGAAACCACCGGCCTGATCTGTATGCCGCCGGCCGGTGACTTCCGGCTCGGTTATGTCGGCGCCGGCAGCAACAACATCAGCCTGAAGATCTCGGACGAAGGCGAAATCCTGATCAAGGGCCCGAACATCTTCAAGGGTTACTTCAACCTGGACGAGGTGTCGGCCAACGCGTTCACCGCCGACGGCTGGTTCAAGAGCGGCGACGTCGGCCACATCGATGGCGGCCAGTTGCGCATTACCGACCGCCTGAAGGACATCATCATCACGTCCGGGGGCAAGAACGTGACGCCGTCCCTGATCGAGAGCGAGCTCAAGTTCAGTTCCTACATTACCGACGCGGTTGTCATTGGCGACAAGCGCAAGTACCTGACCTGCCTGATCATGATCGACCAGGAAAATGTGTCGCGCTTCGCCCAGGACCACAACATCCCGTTTACCGATTATGCCTCGCTGTGCGCGCGGCCGGAGATCGCGGCCCTGATCGAAGGTGAAGTGCAGAAGGTCAACGCCAAGTTTGCGCGCGTCGAGCAGATCAAGAAGTTCCGTCTGATCGACATCCAGCTGGATGCCGAGGACGAGGAACTGACGCCGACGATGAAACTGAAGCGCGCGTTCGTCAACAAGAAGTACGCGGCGCTGATCGACGCCATGTACAAGGAATAAGACAGGGGATGTGTATGAGTGAACAGACTTTCGATGCCGTGCGCCTTGGCGACGAACTGTACGAGGCGTGGAAGACGCGGTCAGTGCTCGAGCCGTTCACCGCGCGCTATCCGTCGATGACGGTCGAACAGGCCTACCGGGTGCAGGAACAGATGATTGCGCAGCGCATCCAGGCGGGCGAGAAAATCGTCGGCAAGAAGATCGGCGTGACGTCGGCCGCCGTGATGAACATGCTGGGCGTGTACGAACCGGACTTC
This sequence comes from Massilia sp. X63, assembly GCF_041023745.1. NCBI lineage: Bacteria > Pseudomonadati > Pseudomonadota > Betaproteobacteria > Burkholderiales > Oxalobacteraceae > Massilia > Massilia sp. X63. The sequence goes on along the minus strand of NZ_JBFTEF010000026.1, from coordinate 7,029 downwards.
GGCTATCTGCTGGACGGCATGATTTACAACGAAGGGCAGGCGATCGAGATGAGCACCCTGATCCAGCCCAAGGCGGAGGGCGAGATTGCGTTTGTGCTCAAGCGCGACCTGATGGGGCCAGGCTTGTCCAACGCCGATGTGCTGGCCGCCACCGAATGTGTGATGCCATGCTTCGAAATCGTCGACTCGCGCATCCGCGACTGGAAAATCAAGATTCAGGACACCGTGGCCGACAACGCCTCCTGCGGCGTGTTCGTGCTCGGTGACCGCGCGGTCGATCCGCGCAAGATCGACCTGTCGCTGTGCGGCATGGTGCTCGAAAAGAACGGCGAAGTGGTGGGCACCGGCGCCGGCGCCGCCGCCCTCGGCTCGCCGGTGAACGCAGTGGCGTGGCTGGCCAATACGCTCGGCAGGCTTGGCGTGCCGCTCAAGGCAGGTGAAGTGATCCTGTCCGGATCCCTTGCTGCGGTGTTTACCGCGCAAGCCGGGGACAATTTCAGGGTGTCGATCGGCGGTCTTGGCAGCTGCTCGGTTCGGTTCCAGTAGGCGGGCAGTGGGAAGCTCAACTTAACAACGACAAGGATGGGGCGACAATGAACAAGATCAAGTGTGCGATTATCGGCTCCGGCAATATCGGCACCGACCTGATTTACAAAATCCGCCGCAGTGCGCTGCTCGAGCCGGTCTGGATGGTGGGGATCGATCCGGCATCCGAGGGGCTGGCGCGCGCCCGCGAGATGGGATTGAAGGTCACCGCGGACGGCGTGGACGGCTTGCTGCCGCACGTGCGCGCCGACGGAATCCAGATTGCGTTCGACGCCACCTCGGCCTACGTGCATGCGGAGAACTCACGCAAGCTCACCGAGCTCGGCGTGCTGATGATCGACCTGACGCCGGCGGCGGTCGGTCCGTTGTGCGTGCCGACGGTGAACCTGAAGCAGCTCGCGGGACGCGGCGAGAAGAACGTCAACATGATTTCCTGTGCCGGCCAGGCCACCATCCCGATGGTAGCCGCGGTGTCGTCGGTGCAGCCGGTCGAGTACGCCGAGATCATGGCCAGCCTGTCGTCCAAGTCGATCGGCCCCGGCACCCGCAAGAACCTGGACGAGTTCACCTACACGACCTCGAACGCGATCGAGAAGGTGGGCGGTGCGAAGCTCGGCAAGGCAATGGCCGTCATCAACCCGGCCGAGCCACCGATGATCATGCGCAATACGGTGTATTGCGAAACCGAAGGTGAACCCGACCGTGACGCGATCACGGCCGCGGTGCTGGCGATGATCGGGGAAGTGCAGCGCTACGTGCCGGGTTACAGGCTGGTCAACGGCCCCGAGTACGACGGCCGCAAGGTATCGATCTACCTTGAAGTCGCCGGCCTCGGCGACTACCTGCCCACCTACGCCGGCAACCTCGACATCATGACGGCAGCCGCCGCCCGCACCGCAGAAATGTTTGCGGAAGAGATGTTCTCGAACCAGGCAATCAAGGCCACCAACACGGAGGTAGCGTAATGTCGCTCAAGGGAAGAAAAGTATTTCTGCATGATATGTGTCTGCGTGACGGCATGCATGCCAAGCGCCACCAGATGACCCTGGACCAGATGGTTAGCGTGGCTACCGCGCTGGACGATGCCGGCGTGCCGCAGATCCAGATTACCCATGGTGACGGGCTGGGCGGCGCCTCGCTGATCTACGGCCGTCCGCGCCACAGCAACGAGGAGTACCTGAACGCGGTGATTCCCAAGCTTAAGCGGGCGAAAGTGTCGGTGCTGCTGGTGCCGGGCCTGGGGACGATGAAGCAGCTGCAGTCGGTCCGCGAGTGCGGTGTGCATAGCGTGCACGTGGCGACCCACTGTACCGAAGCGGATGTGGCCGAGCAGCACGTCGGTTTTGCGCGCAAGCTGGGGATGGATACCACCGGCTTCCTGATGATGGCGCACCTGGCGCCGCCCGAGGAAGTGCTCAGGCAGGGCCTGCTGATGGAGTCGTATGGCGCCAACTGCGTGTATGTGACCGACTCGGCCGGCTACATGTTGCCCGAGGACGTCAAGGCGCGTGTCGGCCTGCTGCGCGACGCACTGAAACCCGAGACCGAGCTGGGTTTCCACGGGCACCACAACCTCGGCATGTCCATCGCCAACTCGATCGCGGCGATCGAGGTCGGCGCCAACCGTATCGACGGCTCGGTCGGCGGCCTTGGCGCTGGCGCGGGCAACACGCCGCTGGAAGTATTCGCGGCAGTCTGCGACCGCATGGGGATCGAAACCGGGGTCGACCTGTTCAAGATGATGGATGTGGCCGAGGACGTCATCCTGCCGCTGATGGACCAGCTGATCCGGGTCGACCGGGAGTCGCTCACCATCGGCTACGCCGGCGTGTATTCGACCTTCCTGCTGTTCGCGCGGCGCGCGGCCGAGAAGTACGGAGTGCCGGCGCGCGACATCCTGGTCGAGCTGGGCAAGCGCAAAATGATCGGCGGGCAGGAAGACATGATCGAGGATACCGCCATGACCATGGCCAGGCAGCGAGGATTGCGGGCATGACGCTCGGGCTGGCAGAGATTGCGCGGCTGGCCGCCGAACTCGATGAATGCGCGCGTGAGGGCGGCGACGCCGCCCAGGTCACGCAGGCAGACGGCGCTTTCGGTATCAAGGATGCCTACGCGGTGCAGGACGAGATTCGCCGCAGGAAGCTTGCACAGGGCCGGCGTATCGTCGGATTCAAGGTTGGCCTGACCTCGGCCGCCGGACGGGCGGCCCTGGGGGCACAGGGCCCGTGCTTCGGTTTCCTTGCCGATGATTTCGCGTTGCCGGACCGCGGCGTCTGCGTGCTGGGAAAAATGCGCCGTCCGCAGGTCGAGGCGGAGATCGTCTTCATCACCAGGGCGGCGCTCAAGGGGCCGGGTTGCCATATCGGGACGGTATTGGCGGCGACCGATTTTGTTCTGGCGGGCATCGAAATTGTCGATTCCCGATACCGCGACGGGCAATTCGGCCTGCCGGGCATGATTGCCGGCAATGCATGCGCTGCGCGCTTCGTGCTTGGCAGCAGGGCCGTGCAGCTCGATGAGGTCGACCTGCGCACGGTCGGCATGGTATTGGAGAAGAATGGCAAGGCAGTCGCTTTCGGCGCCGGCGCCGCGGTCTTGTCGCATCCGGCGGCGGCCGTGGCGGCGCTGGCCAACCATCTCGGCGCACGCGGTGAACAGATTCCCGCGGGCGCGCTGGTGTTTTCGGGCTCGATCGCCGGCGCCGTGCCGGTCGAGGCCGGCGACAGCGTGACCCTGCGCGTGCAGGGCATGGGCAGCACGGGCGTCAGGTTCGTCGCCTAGATCGATCCGGGACCGATGTGGCGCGCCCCGGCGGCGCATGGGCCGTGATGGCCCATGGATCAGAAGGCCGCGATGCCAGTCTGGGCGCGGCCGAGGATCAGCGCGTGGATGTCGTGCGTGCCCTCGTAGGTGTTGACCACTTCGAGGTTCACGAGGTGGCGCACGACACCGAATTCGTCGCTGATGCCATTACCGCCCATCATGTCGCGTGCCAGCCGCGCGATGTCCAGCGCCTTGCCGCAGGAATTACGTTTCATGATCGAGGTGATCTCGACCGCGGCCGTGCCCTCGTCCTTCATCCGGCCGAGGCGCAGTACGCCTTGAAGGCCGAGCGTGATCTCGGTCTGCATGTCGGCCAGCTTCTTCTGGATCAGCTGGTTTGCGGCCAAAGGCTTGCCGAACTGCTTCCGGTCGAGCACGTACTGGCGTGCCCGGTGCCAGCAATCCTCGGCGGCGCCCAGCGCCCCCCATGCGATGCCGTAGCGCGCCGAATTCAGGCAGGTGAACGGCCCCTTCAGGCCGCGTACGTCCGGGAAGGCATTTTCTTCAGGGCAGAACACGCCATCCATGACGATCTCGCCGGTAATGGAGGAACGCAACCCGACCTTGCCATGGATGGCGGGCGCCGACAAACCCGTCCAGCCCTTCTCCAGCACGAAGCCACGGATGGCGCCCTCGTCGTCCTTTGCCCAGACCACGAAGACATCGGCTATCGGGCTATTCGTGATCCACATCTTCGAGCCTGTGAGCACGTAGCCGCCGTCGACCTTCCGTGCGCGCGTTACCATGCCGCCGGGGTCGGAACCGTGGTCCGGTTCGGTCAGGCCAAAGCAGCCGATCCACTCGCCAGTTGCCAGCTTCGGCAGGTATTTCTGCTTCGTCGCTTCATTGCCAAACGCGTCGATCGGCACCATCACCAGGGATGACTGCACACTCATCATCGAGCGGTAGCCGGAGTCGACGCGCTCCACTTCGCGCGCAACCAGCCCATAGCTGACGTAGTTCAGGCCCGAGCCTCCATAGTTCTGGGGAATCGTCACGCCCAGAAAACCGAGCTCGCCCATTTCGCGGAAGATCGCGATGTCGGTTTGCTCGCGGCGAAATGCTTCGAGCACACGCGGAGCAAGACGCTCCTGGCAGTAGGCGTTGGCCGACTCGCGCACCATGCGCTCTTCGTCGCTCAGCTGTTGATTCAGCAGCAGTGGGTCGTCCCAGTGAAAAGCGGCGGACGTATTCTTGGAACTCATTTCGAACTCGTTGGCAAGTTGATGGTCCGGCCACTGTACAATCAGGATGCAAGGACGACAAACGTTTTATTCGCACTCACTTGTGCGAGAAGCGCACTTCAGACCACGAGAACACTGCCAAGCCATGCGCCGCAAAATTCCTTCCACGCTCGCCCTGTCCGCCTTCGAATCCGCCGCCCGACACCAGAGCTTTACCAAAGCGGCTGAGGAACTGGCGGTGACCCAGAGCGCCATCTGCCGCCAGATCGGTGCACTCGAGGACTTCATGGGCGTGGAGCTGTTCCGTCGCGGCCGACGTGGCGTGACCCTGACCGAAGCTGGACTTGCCTACAGCAGAAAAGTGACCGCCCGACTGGACGACGTCGAACGGGATACGCTGGAACTGATGGCCAAGGGTGGCCAAGGCAGGACACTGGAGCTTGGGGTGGTGCCGACGTTTGCGACGAAATGGCTGCTGCCGCGCCTGCCGAGGTTCGCCGCGCTCCATCCCGACATCACCGTCAACCTGAGCGTGCGCACGCGCCCCTTCCTGTTCGACGAAACCCCGCTGGATGCAGCCCTCCACGCCGGTCAGACAGTCTGGCCGGGGACGCAAAGCAGCTTCCTGATGCACGAGAACCTGATCGCGGTGTGCAGTCCCAGGCTGATTGCAGCACCTGTCAGGCTCGAACGGGAAAGCGACTGGCAGTCTTTCAGGCTGCTGCAGATCAGCACGCGTCCATACACGTGGCGCGACTGGTTCCAATCCTGTGGTATGGCGGTCGAAGGTGCGTTGGCCGGCCCGCGTTTCGAGCTCTTCTCGATGGCAGCCGAAGCCGCCGTACACGGTATGGGCATCGCGCTCATCCCTCGCCTGCTGATAGAGAATGAGTTGGAACGCGGCCTGCTGATTCCGGTGACGAGCCACGAATACCGGAGTGACCGTTCCTACCACATGATTTATCCCGAAGGAAAGTCCGATAACACGGCCTTGACGACGTTTCGTACCTGGATCGAAGCAGAGGCTTCCGATTACCGCCAGGCGATGGGACTGGGTTAGCCGCGGGCCTCTTTGCTGACTCCCGAAAGGGACTGCCCGAAACGGAAACGGCCGTTCCGTACATAGCAAAAGCTTATTTGTCAGCCAGAGTGCAGCGAAGTGCATTTGCCTGTTGCGCGACATGGTCGCGGCCTACAACAGCGAATACCTTCATTCCCTTACGGGCCATTGCGGAAAGACGGTCCACCATGCCGATGTCGCGGAAAGTACTGGACCGTGCATTGACCTCATTCGTGATTATTCCACCTGTCTCCGTTGATTGTGCTTTCGCATCGAACCAGCGCGAGGGCGCCTGCCACCATTGTGCTGGTTCCTGCCAGTAGCGGCGGTAGGCCTGTGCCACGTCAGCCGAGGTCCGCAACGGGATTGCGCCGAGGCCGATACCGGCCGCGCGTTCCAGCAGTACCTCGATGGCGCGCGCGATCTCCGAACGGAGTCCTGTATTCAAAAGCATTCCCCCGATTAATCGGTCTCTTGTACCGTGCCCGGAGGAGGGATGAGCGCTGATGGGTGTTATAGAGCGGCGGAAAGCGATTGAGTCCGGGCGGCTGAGCGCGGAAATTGGCGGGGGCAACTTAACCCCGCTGATACAGCCCTGGAATGCTTGTCGCAATGAAGCTTGAAATTTTGAGCTCTTCGCTATTTCGCGATCGTCCACCATCAATGCACCCTCTACCATGTCGCATGTTAACCAGCATAGGTAGTTGCAGATGTTGTGGAGCCGTCGATTTGTAGTACCGCCTTCAACGCTCGCTTGTCTTGTGGGAAGGACTCGCACGGTAATCCCCCCACAAAAAGAGCGCGTTCAGAAGTAGAATTTTCTACTTAAGACACAGAAAGCTCTACATGAAGACGTCCCGCTTTACCGACAGCCAGATCATCGCCATCCTCAAGCAAGCCGAAGCCGGCAGCCCGGTACCGGAGCTGTGCCGCGAGCACGGCATCAGCAACGCCACGTTCTACAAGTGGCGGTCCAAGTTCGGCGGCATGGATGCCTCGTTGATGGCACGCATGAAGGAGCTGGAGGAGGAAAACCGACGCCTCAAGAAGATGTATGTCGAGGAGCGTCTCAAGGCCGAGATCGTGGCGGAGGCGCTCACAAAAAAATGGTAGCGCCATCTCAGCGGCGAGAGATAGCGCAATGGGCGGTAACGGAGCGGGCAACTACGGTCAAGCTGGCGTGCAAAGCGTTTGGCATCAGCCAGACCTGCTACCGCTACAAGGCCAAGCTGGACGCGGAAAACGTCCTCATTGCCGACTGGCTGGTGCGGCTGACAAACAACCAACGCAACTGGGGCTTTGGGCTGTGCTTCCTGTACCTGCGCAACGTGAAGGGCTTCAAATGGAACCACATACTATGATCTGACCCGCTTATATTCTGGAGGCAGCCATGGATATGCACGTTGGTTTGGA
>NZ_JBFTEF010000025.1:0-31000 GCF_041023745.1 Massilia sp. X63 | reverse complement strand
AATGCGGATGAAGCGGGAGCGATCTCCCGCTTTGACGGTAGCTCTTTCTTTTTCATGTATATCCTTCCAGGGCTTATTGTCCCCTATTTGGATGTCCATGAAACACGGACCACCTCAACCTGACCCCATAAATATGACCTCATAAATATTTCGTACGCCCTGCCGGGCGCGCGTCAACTCACGGCAGCTTCGCCAGGGAGTTCAGGAATTTCTTGGGATCCTGGTAGCCGATCACCCGGCTGTCCTCGATCTCTTTCCCATCCGCCCCGAACAGGATGATCCCCGGTGGCCCGAACAGCTTGAAGCGCTTCAGCATCGCCTTGTCGTCCGCATCGTTGGCCGTGACGTCGACCTGCAGCAGGATCGTGTTCGCCAGCTTCGCCTGTACTGCCGGGTCGACGAAGGTCAGCTTTTCCATTTCCTTGCAGGACACGCACCAGTCGGCATAAAAATCGAGCATCACGGTCTTGCCGCCGGTACTCGCCAGTTCGCGGTCGAGGTCGTCCACGGTCTTGATGCGCTTGAACACCAGTTCCCGGTGCGCTTCCCCGCTCAGGTGGGCCAGCGGTGCGAGCGCATCGCGCCCGCCGGTGGCGGCGCCGACCAGCTGCACGCCACCCAGCACGGCAAACGCGGCGCCCGCCGCCATCGCGCCCCAGTGCCTGTGCTTGCGCAGCAGGTAAAAGCCGTAGCCGAACAGCAGCGCGGCCCAGCCGAGCATCTGCACGACCGGCGGCAGCACCGGCGACACCAGCCACAGTGCCATCGCCAGCATCAGCACGCCGAACAGGCGCTTGACCGATTCCATCCAGGCGCCGGCGCGCGGCAGCAGCGAGCCGGCCGACACACCGACCAGCAGCAGCGGAATGCTCATGCCGACCGCCATCGCGAACAGCGCGGCGCCGCCGATGACCACGTCGCGGGTCTGGCTGATGTAGACCAGCGCGCCAGCCAGCGGCGCGGCCACGCAGGGGCCGACGATCAGCGCCGAGATCGCGCCCATGGCGAACACCCCGACCAGCTTGCCGCCCGACTGGCGGCCCGAGGCGCTGGCGAGGCGGCTTTGCAGCGCGCTCGGCAGTTGCAGTTCATAAAAGCCGAACATCGACAGGGCCATCGCCACGATCAGGAGCCCGAAAGCGCCCAGCACCCAGGGATTCTGCAGCGCCGCGGCCAGGCCCTCGCCCGCCAGGCCGGCAGCCACGCCCAGCGCGGTGTAGACAATCGCCATGCCCAGCGAATAGGTCAGCGACAGGCTGAAGCCGCGCGCGCGGCTCACTTGCCGGCCTTCGCCGACGATGATCGAGGACAGGATCGGCACCATCGGCAGTACGCAGGGCGTGAACGCCAGGCCCAGGCCGAGCAGGACGAAGGCCGGCACGATCGCCAGCAGGCGCCCGCCTTCGAGGATGCCCGCGATGCCGGCCATGTCGGATGGCTGGGATGCCGCCGCGACCGCTGCCGCCGGCGCCTGGGCTGGCGCCGCTGCCGGCGTTTCCATCTGCGGCGTCGACGACAGCGGCGCGGTCGACATCTGCGCCACGCCGGCGCCGATCGGCAGCGCAGGCGCGGCCGCGCCGCCGCTGCCGGCGGACAGCTGGGCGCTGTGCTCCTGCGGCGGGTAGCACAGGCCGGCGTCGGCGCAGCCCTGGCTGGTCGCGCTCAGGGTGAACGGACCGCTGCCCTCCACGGGAATTCGGATCCGCAGCTCGCCCTTGTGGGTCTCGACATCCTTCTGGAAGGTCTCGTCGTACTTCACCTTGCCCGGCGGGATGGCGGGCGTGCCGAGTTTCACGCCGTTGGCCTGGAAGGCGAAGCGCTCGCGGTACATGTAGTAGCCGTCGGCAATCTGGTAGCGCAGCTCGACCGTCTGCGGGTCGAGCATGCGCGCCTCGAAGCGGAAGGCAATCGCGGGGTCGAGGAATTCGTCGGCGGCCTGGGCGGCGCCGGCGCCCGACAATAGCAAGACGGCCAGGAGCGTGGTGCAGGCTTGCAACAGCCCGCGCGAAAATCGACGGAGGGTGAAGAACATGGTATCCAATGAATTTTTACAGCGCATCGGCATGGTACACCGGCGTGGGAATCTGCGTGCAGGCCGGAGCCGGAGCACAGGCGAAAAAAAACCAGGCCGGAGCCTGGTTTTTTGAGCCGCGGAAAGCGATTACTCGGCGGTCGGTGCTTCTTCAGCCGAGGTGACTTCCGGACGGTCCAGCAGTTCGACGTACGCCATCGGCGCGTTGTCGCCCACGCGGAAACCCATTTTCAGGATGCGCAGGTAGCCGCCGTTACGGTTGGCGTAACGCGGGCCGAGTTCAGCGAACAGCTTCTGCACCATTTCGCGATCGCGCAGGCGGGCGAATGCCAGGCGCTTGTTTGCCAGGGTGTCGGTCTTGCCCAGGGTCAGGATCGGTTCGATGACGCGACGCAGTTCCTTGGCTTTCGGCACGGTGGTTTTGATGGCTTCATGACGCAGCAGCGAAACGGTCATGTTGCGCAGCATTGCCAAGCGGTGGGACGAGGTACGGTTCAGCTTACGGAGGCCGTGACGGTGACGCATGGTACTTCCTTTCGAGTGTTTAAATTCCAGTTCTTCGATCGTTCATGCCGAAGCATGCCCGCGGACCGGTTCAGTTGAGGTTGGTTACTACGGTTTGATCACCCAAAAAGGATCTGGCTCTGCCAGTCCTTTTTGGCTGATTCCACCCGAAAGTAGGTGTGTACTTTCGGGTGAATACTTATTACTTCTCGAGACCTGCCGGCGGCCAGTTCTCCAGCTTCATGCCCAGGGTCAGACCACGGGATGCCAGCACTTCCTTGATCTCGTTCAGCGACTTGCGGCCCAGGTTCGGGGTCTTCAGCAGTTCGTTTTCCGAACGCTGGATCAGGTCGCCGATGTAGTAGATGTTCTCGGCCTTCAGGCAGTTCGCCGAACGGACGGTCAGTTCCAGGTCGTCGACCGGACGCAGCAGGATCGGATCGACCAGCGGCGCACGCGACGGTGCTTCGGCGGCGGCTTCGGTGCCTTCCAGGGCGGCGAACACGTTCAGCTGGTCGACCAGCACGCGTGCCGATTGGCGGATCGCTTCTTCCGGAGTGATGACGCCGTTGGTCTCGATGTTGATGATCAGCTTGTCCAGGTCGGTACGCTGTTCGACACGGGCCGATTCCACGGCGTACGACACGCGGCGCACTGGCGAGAACGATGCGTCCAGGATGATGCGGCCGATGGTCTTGTTGGTGTCTTCCGACAGGCGGCGCACGTTGCCCGGCACATAGCCGCGGCCCTTCTCGACCTTGATCTGCATGTCCAGCTTGCCGCCGGCGGTCAGGTGAGCGATCACGTGATCCGGGTTGATCAGTTCCACGTCATGCGGCAGGTCGATGTCCGAAGCCAGCACGGCGCCTTCGCCTTCTTTCTTCAGGGTCAGGGTGACGGAGTCACGGTTGTGAACCTTGAAGACCACGCCCTTCAGGTTCAGCAGCAGGTCGACGACGTCTTCCTGCACGCCGTCCAGCGACGAGTACTCGTGCACGACACCGGCGATCGTCACTTCGGTCGGCGCGTAGCCGATCATCGACGAGAGCAGCACGCGACGCAGCGCGTTGCCCAGGGTGTGGCCATAACCACGCTCGAACGGCTCCATCACGACTTTTGCGTGACCAGGAGCGATTGCTTCGACATCGATGATACGTGGCTTCAACAGACTGTTTTGCATGAAATGTCCTTTTCAATACCCTCGGCTCGTTACACCGATAAGGCTGATGGCATTAATAGAAAGCGCCTGCTCGACGAGCAGGCGGTGAGGCGAATTTTGTGAACGACGGGAGATGAGATTCCGATCCTGTTGCGGCGCCGACCTTGGGGTCGCTGCCACCGCACACCACCTCGTCGTTCCGGCGCCGGCCGGGACAATGCCACTGGCACTGTCCAGGCCGGCGCCGGAGTGACGACAAGGGGACGGCAAGCCGTCCCCGAGGTCGTCGATTAACGCGAGTACAGTTCGACGATCAGCGCTTCGTTGACGTCAGCAGCGATCTCGTTACGCTCCGGGAACGAACGGAAGGTGCCTTCGAACTTCTTGGCATCGACCGAGACCCAGCTCGGGAAGCCGACTTGCTCAGCCAGCGACAGCGCTTCAGCGATACGCACTTGCTTCTTGGCCTTTTCGCGCACGGCGATCACGTCGCCGGTCTTGACCTGGTACGAAGCGATGTTCACGACGTTGCCGTTCACGGTGAAGGCCTTGTGGCTCACCAGCTGGCGTGCTTCAGCGCGGGTCGAGCCGAAGCCCATGCGGTAGGCGACGTTGTCCAGGCGGGCTTCCAGCAGCTTCAGCAGGGTTTCGCCGGTGTTGCCCTTGCGGCGCGATGCTTCTGCGAAGTAGCGGCGGAACTGGCGCTCGAGCACGCCGTACATGCGCTTGACCTTCTGCTTTTCGCGCAGTTGGTTGCCGTAGTCCGAGGTGCGGGCACCCGACTTGACGCCGTGCTGGCCTGGCTTGATGTCCAGCTTGCACTTCGAATCGAGCGAGCGGCGTGCGCTCTTCAGGAACAGGTCGGTGCCTTCACGGCGCGACAGTTTTGCTTTTGGTCCGATATAACGTGCCACGTTGAATCCTTAAAATAATAATCACGCCCCGGAGGCATCGCGAACGATGCGGCAGGCGCTAGTCCGCTTCTCGTAGAGAGCAGACGTGGCTTGAAAAAACGCCGGCCGTAAAAACGGCAGACGACAAGAGCCGGGCAGTATAACCCATTTTCAGGGCACTGCGCCGACCAATCTCGTAAAACACAACGGGGCGCAAGGCCCCGTCGTTGGCTTTTCGCGACGCAGGACGGTCCGAAAACCGCCCTGCTTCAGCGTCAGCGTTATCGTATTAGATACGACGACGCTTCGGCGGACGGCAGCCGTTGTGCGGAACCGGGGTCACGTCCTGGATTTCGGTGATCTTGATGCCCAGGTTGTTCAGTGCACGCACAGCCGATTCACGGCCCGGGCCTGGGCCCTTGATACGCACTTCCAGGTTCTTCACGCCCGATTCCTGAGCGACTTTGCCTGCGGCTTCGGCAGCAACCTGCGCTGCGAACGGGGTCGATTTGCGCGAACCCTTGAAGCCGGCGCCGCCGGAGGTAGCCCACGACAGGGCATTGCCCTGGCGATCGGTGATCGTGATGATGGTGTTGTTGAAGGACGCGTGCACGTGGGCGATGCCCTCGGCGACGTTCTTCTTGACTTTCTTGCGTGCGCGGGCTGCTGCTGCGGCTGCGCTGCTCTGTTGCTTGGCCATGGTCGGTTCCTAGATTATTTCTTGAGCGATTGAGCTGCCTTGCGCGGGCCCTTGCGGGTACGAGCATTGGTGCGGGTACGCTGACCGCGCACTGGCAGGCCCTTGCGATGACGCATGCCGCGGTAGCAGCCCAGGTCCATCAGACGCTTGATGTTCATGGACAGTTCGCGGCGCAGGTCGCCTTCCACGACAAACTTCGCAACTTCGTCGCGCAGCTTCTCGAGTTCGTTATCGTCGAGGTCCTTGACCTTCTTGTTGGTAGCGATGCCGGTTGCGTCGCAGATCTTCTGCGAACGCGGACGGCCAATGCCGTAGATAGCCGTCAGGCCGATCACGGTGTGCTGATGATTTGGGATGTTAACCCCTGCAATACGTGCCATTCGTTATTCCTCGAAATTAACCTTGACGCTGCTTGTGACGCGGCTCGACGCAGATCACACGGACCACGCCCTTGCGCTTGATGATCTTGCAGTTGCGGCAGATCCGCTTGACTGAAGCGTTAACTTTCATTTTGCACTCTCTTCGGTTCGTTTACTTTAATGATTTTTACTTGGTGCGGAACACAATGCGGGCCCGGGACAGGTCATACGGAGTGAGCTCCACCGTGACCTTGTCACCCGGGAGAATGCGGATGTAATTCATGCGCATTTTACCCGAGATATGTCCCAAAACCACGTGCCCGTTTTCCAGCTTCACGCGAAATGTTGCGTTCGGGAGATTCTCGAGAATCTCCCCCTGCATTTGGATGACGTCGTCTTTTGCCATTCGGTCTATGCCTTCCCCGCTTATCGCGACGGAATTCCGCCCTTGAAGTTCGCCTTCCGCAACAATGATTCGTACTGTTGCGACATGACGTAGTTCTGCACTTGTGCCATGAAGTCCATGGTCACGACCACGACGATCAGCAGCGACGTGCCACCGAAGTAGAAAGGAACTTTCCACTGCGAGGTCATGAATTCCGGCACCAGGCACACCAGGGTGATGTAGACCGCACCGGCCAGGGTCAGGCGCATCAGGATCTTGTCGATGTAGCGGGCAGTCTGCTCGCCCGGACGGATGCCCGGAACAAACGCGCCGCTCTTCTTCAAGTTGTCCGCCGTTTCCTTGCTGTTAAATACCAGCGCCGTGTAGAAGAAGCAGAAGAACACGATCGCCACCGCATACAGCAACGCGTGGATCGGCTCGCCCGGTGCCATCGACGCGGCCAGGTCCTTCAGGAACCCGATGAACGGGCTCGTGGTGTCCTTGCCACGCGTGAACCAGTCGACGATCGTCGCCGGGAACAGGATGATCGACGAAGCGAAGATCGGCGGGATCACGCCGGCCATGTTCAGCTTCAAGGGCAGGTGGCTGGTTTGGCCACCGTAGATCTTGTTGCCGACTTGGCGTTTGGCGTAATTGACCAGGATCTTGCGCTGGCCGCGTTCCACGAACACGACGGCATACGTCACCGCTGCCACCAGAATCACGATGAGGATCGCGGAAATGCTGCCGATCGAACCGTTCGAGACCAGGGTGAACAGGCCACCCAGGGCCGACGGCAGACCTGCTGCGATACCGGCAAAAATGATGATCGAAATACCGTTGCCAAGACCACGCTCGGTGATCTGCTCGCCCAGCCACATGAGGAACATGGTGCCGGTCAGGAGCGTCACAACCGTGACGAAGCGGAAGCCCATGCCCGGATCGAGCACGAGGCCAGGCTGCGCTTCGAGCGCGACCGCGATGCCGAACGCCTGGAACAAGGCCAGTGCCACCGTGAAGTAACGGGTGTACTGGGTGATCTTGCGGCGGCCGGCTTCGCCCTCTTTCTTCAGCGCCTCGAGTTGCGGCGAGACGATCGATGCAAGCTGCATGATGATCGAAGCCGAAATGTAAGGCATGATGCCGAGGGCGAACACGGTAAAGCGGGACAGGGCGCCACCCGAGAACATGTTGAACATGCCCAGGATGCCGCCTTCGTTCTGCTTGAACAGCGCTGCCAGCTGCACCGGGTCAATCCCGGGGACCGGGATATGAGCACCGATGCGGTACACGACCAATGCGCCAAGCAAAAACCACAGCCGACCCCAGGGGAAGCCGGAAGCGGCGCTTTTACCAAGTTGTGAATTAGTCGCCAATTTTTGCTCCGATCAGGCAGGGCCGCAATTAAGCGACCGAACCGCCAGCTGCTTCGATCGCCGCTTTCGCGCCGGCAGTAGCCTTCAGGCCCTTGAGGGTCACCGCTTTGGTGATCTCGCCCGACAGGATGACGCGCACGTCGCGCGCCAGCACCGGCAGGATGCCTGCTGCTTTGAGCACCATGACGTCGATCTCGCCGACGGCCAGGTTGTTCAGGTCCGACAGACGCACTTCAGCCTTGAAGGTTGCGTTCAGCGACTTGAAGCCGCGCTTCGGCAGACGACGCTGCAGAGGCATCTGACCGCCCTCGAAGCCGACTTTGTGGAAGCCGCCCGAACGCGATTTCTGACCCTTGTGACCGCGACCGGCAGTCTTGCCCAGGCCCGAGCCGATACCGCGGCCAACGCGACGCTTCGCGTGCTTGGCGCCGTCAGCTGGTTGAATGGTATTGAGTTCCATTGATTTCTCCGTACGTAAGCCGCGGCTTACGAAACAACTTTAACGAGGTACGCGACTTTGTTGATCATGCCACGCACGGACGGGGTGTCCTGCAGCTCGGAAACCGAGTTGACACGACGCAGACCCAGGCCGCGAACGGTAGCACGGTGATCCTGACGGGTACCGATCAGGCCCTTGACGAGCTTGACTTTGACAGTGTTTGCCATGTTTGTTCCCCTTAACCCAGGATGTCTTCAACCGACTTGCCGCGCTTGGCAGCGATGTCGGAAGCAGTGCTCATTTTCGACAGACCGTCGAGGGTCGCGCGAACCAGGTTGTACGGGTTCGACGAACCGGTCGACTTGGCGACCACGTCGGTCACGCCCATCACCTCGAAGATAGCGCGCATTGCGCCACCAGCGATCACGCCGGTACCCGGCTTGGCCGGCATCATCATGACGCGCGAGGCGCCGTGACGACCGGAAACGGTGTGGTGCAGCGTACCGTTCTTGAGGGGCACCTTGATCAGGTTGCGGCGGGCTTCTTCCATCGCTTTTTGCACGCCGACAGGAACTTCCTTCGACTTGCCTTTGCCCATGCCGATGCGGCCATCGCCGTCACCGACAACGGTCAGCGCTGCAAAACCCATGATACGACCACCCTTCACCACTTTGGTGACGCGGTTGATCGCGATCATTTTCTCGCGCATGCCATCATCCGGCTTGTCGCTTGCCATTTTCGCTTGCATTTTTGCCATGACGATTCTTCCTTAGAACTTCAGACCGGCTTCACGCGCGGCTTCTGCCAGCGCCTTCACACGGCCGTGGTAACGGAAACCCGAACGGTCGAATGCGACTTCGGTGATTCCTGCTTTCAGTGCTTTCTCTGCGACGCGCTTGCCGACCAGGGCAGCGGCTGCAGCGTTGCCGCCGGCGCCGGTCTTGCCAGCCAGTTCAGCACGCACTTCAGCTTCCAGCGTCGAGGCCGACACCAGCACCTTAGCGTCCGGGCTGATCAGGTTCGCATAGATGTGCAGGTTGGTGCGGTGAACCGACAGACGGTTCACGCCCAGCTGGGCGATCTTGATGCGGGTTTGACGTCCGCGACGCAGACGCGATTGTTTCTTGTCCATGTCAGCTCCGATTATTTCTTCTTGGTTTCTTTAAGCTTCACCACTTCGTCCGAATAACGGACACCCTTGCCCTTGTAAGGCTCAGGCGAGCGGTAA
This sequence comes from Massilia sp. X63, assembly GCF_041023745.1. Classification (NCBI taxonomy): domain Bacteria; kingdom Pseudomonadati; phylum Pseudomonadota; class Betaproteobacteria; order Burkholderiales; family Oxalobacteraceae; genus Massilia; species Massilia sp. X63. The sequence goes on along the minus strand of NZ_JBFTEF010000025.1, from coordinate 21,925 downwards.
GCGCGCACTTCAGCGGCCGTCTGGCCGACCTTCTGGCGATCGATACCCTTGATCACGATTTCGGTCGGAGTCGGGGTGACCGCGGTGACGCCTTCCGGCATCGCGTGCAGCACCGGGTGCGAGAAGCCCAGGGACAGGTTCAGGGCGTTGCCCTGCACTGCTGCCTTGTAGCCCACGCCCACCAGGTTCAGCTTCTTCTCGAAGCCCTTGGTGACGCCGGTAACCATGTTGTTGACCAGGGCGCGCAGGGTGCCCGACATGGCGTTCGATTCACGCGAATCGTCGACCACGTCGAAAGTCAGCGTGCCGTTGTTGTTTTCCACTTTGACCAGGCCGTTCAGGGACTGGGTCAGGGTGCCGAGCGGGCCCTTGACGGTGATCGACGACGCATTGATTGCGACTTCGGCACCTGCCGGGACGGCGATTGGCATCTTAGCTACTCGAGACATGTCTACTCCTTAAGCCACGTAGCACAGCACTTCGCCACCGACGCCGGTAGCACGTGCTTTGCGGTCGGTCATCACGCCTTGCGGGGTCGAGACGATTGCCACGCCCAGGCCATTCATGACCGACGGGATTTCGTTCTTGCCCTTGTAGACGCGCAGGCCAGGACGGGACACGCGCTCGATGCGCTCGATGACCGGACGGCCGGTGTAATACTTCAAACCGATTTTCAGTTCAGCCTTGCCACCTTCGGTGGTCACGGCGAAATCTTCGATGTAACCCTCGTCCTTCAGGACGTTGGCGATCGCAACTTTAACTTTCGACGACGGCATGTTGACGGTGGTCTTCGAAACAGTTTGTGCGTTGCGGATGCGGGTCAGCATATCGGCGATAGGATCGCTCATACTCATTGCTTATTCTCCTATTACCAGCTGGCTTTGGTCATACCCGGGATTTCGCCTTTCATGGCGAATTCGCGGAGCTTGGTGCGGGCCAGACCGAATTTACGGAAGGTGCCACGTGGACGGCCGGTGATGGCGCAGCGGTTACGCTGGCGGGTCGGGGCCGAGTTACGCGGCAGTGCCTGCAGTTTCAGGCGTGCTTCGTACTGCTCTTCTTCCGACTTCGACTGGTCGTTGATGATCGCTTTCAGAGCTGCACGCTTTGCGGCGAATTTCTCCACCAGGTCTGCACGCTTCTGTTCGCGGTTAATCAGTGCAAGTTTTGCCATGCTCTTAGTTCCTGAACGGGAATTTGAAGGCGGCGAGCAGCGCTTTGGCTTCTTCGTCGGTCTTAGCGGTCGTGGTGATCGAGATGTTCATGCCACGCAGCGCATCGATCTTGTCGTAATCGATTTCCGGGAAGATGATCTGCTCTTTGACGCCGATGTTGTAGTTGCCACGGCCGTCGAACGATTTGCCGTTGACACCACGGAAGTCACGCACGCGCGGCAGGGCCACGGTGATGAAACGGTCCAGGAATTCGTACATGCGGTTGCCGCGCAGGGTCACCATGGTACCGATCGGGTAGCCTTCGCGGATCTTGAAACCTGCGATTGCCTTACGGGCCTTGGTCACGACCGGCTTCTGGCCGGCGATCTTGGTCAGGTCGCCAGTGGCGTGCTCGATGACCTTCTTGTCAGCGACTGCTTCCGACAGACCCATGTTCAGGGTGATCTTGGTCAGGCGCGGGACTTCCATGATCGACTTGTAACCGAATTTCTCGGTCAGTTCGGCGACGACTTTGTCTTTGTAAATTTGTTGGAGACGGGCCATTTATCTTACCCCTTCACTACTTCGCCGTTCGACTTGAAGACGCGGACTTTTTTGCCGTCCACATCTTTGAAGCCAACGCGATCTGCCTTGCCGGTCGCAGCGTTGAACAGCGCGACGTTCGACACGTGAATCGGCATAGTCTTGTCGACGATACCACCAGTAACACCGGTCATCGGGTTCGGCTTGGTCGCTTTCTTAGCGACGTTGACGCCTTCAACGATGACGTGTTCAGCGTCTACACGCTTCTGAACGACGCCACGCTTGCCCTTGTCCTTACCGGCCAAAACGATGACTTCGTCGTTTTTACGAATCTTATCCATGTCGACTCCTTACAGAACTTCAGGTGCCAGCGACACGATCTTCATGAACTTCTCGGTACGCAGCTCGCGCGTGACCGGTCCGAAGATACGGGTGCCGATCGGCTCCAGCTTGGCGTTCAGCAGGACAGCGGCATTGCCATCGAACTTGACCAGGGAACCGTCCTGGCGGCGCACACCTTTAGCGGTACGCACAACCACGGCGTTGTAAATTTCACCCTTCTTGACGCGACCACGCGGCGCAGCCACCTTGACGGTGACCTTGATGATGTCGCCAATGCTCGCATAACGGCGCTTCGAGCCGCCCAACACCTTGATGCACAGAACTTCCTTGGCACCGGTGTTGTCGGCCACTTCGAGCCGGCTTTCGGTTTGAATCATAGTATTTTCTTTCCCAACTTAAGCCGTAGAAAACCCCACGGAAACCGTGGGCCTGCGGTCAGTCTTGGTCCCGCCGCACCGCCCCTGCTGGAGCAATACGTTTGGGTGATGGACTTTCCATTCGTTACAGGCCGCAGAACCGCGGAGGAATACTGCGGCAACACATGAACGAAGCCCGCTAGTATCACAGATACCAGCGGGCCACGCAAGACAAATTTTTAGGCTTTAGATGACCTGTGCTTGCTGCACAACACGGGTCACGGTCCAGGCCTTCGTCTTCGAGATCGGGCGACCTTCCGTGATCTCGACCGTGTCACCGGCTTTGACCTGGTTGGTCTCGTCGTGCGCGTGGTACTTGTTCGAGCGCACGATGATCTTGCCGTACAGCGGGTGCTTCACGTGACGCTCGATCAGGACGGTCACCGTCTTGTCCATTTTGTCGGACACGACCTTGCCGACCAGCGTACGCTTCAGCGCCGTTTTAGTGGTGTCGTTCATTTGGCTTCCTTCGAGTTCATCACAGTCTTCACACGCGCGATGTCGCGACGTACTTTCTTGAGCTGCGCGGTATTGCCCAGCTGCTGGGTAGCGATTTGCATGCGCAGGCCGAACTGGGCCTTCAGCAGCTCATTCAGCTCCTTTTGCAGCGCTTCCTGGTCCTTGCCGCGGAGTTCCGATGCTTTCATATTCAACTCCTGTTATTGGCCGACTTGACGGACCACGAACGTGGTCGCCAGCGGCAGTTTGGCAGCGGCCAGGCGGAACGCTTCGCGCGCCAGTTCTTCTGCGACGCCGTCCATCTCATACAGGACTTTGCCTGGCTGGATTTCAGCGACGTAGTATTCCGGGTTACCCTTACCGTTACCCATACGGACTTCAGCCGGCTTGTTCGAGATCGGCTTGTCCGGGAAGATACGGATCCAGATACGGCCGCCACGCTTGATGTGACGGGTCATGGCGCGACGCGCCGCTTCGATCTGGCGTGCGGTGATACGGCCGCGGGCAACTGCCTTCAGGCCGAACTCGCCGAACGAGACCGCGGTGCCGCGGGTGTGCGAAATGCCGGTGTTACGGCCTTTCTGCTCTTTACGATACTTCCTGCGCGATGGTTGCAGCATGCTTATTCTCCTGCTTTCTCAGCTGGCGCAGCGGCGGCCGGAGCGGCAGGCTTGACAGCCGGACGTGCACGGACGGTAGGTGCTGCATTACCAGGACGACCGGCGCCAGCCGGACGTGGGCCGCGCGACGGCTTGCCGTCGTCGCGACGCGGGCCGCGTGGCTTCTTCTCATCCGGCGGGGTGTCGATGACTGGGGCTTCGCCGGTGACCGAACGGTCGCCCTTGTAGACCCAGACCTTGACGCCGATGATGCCGTAGGTGGTCGATGCTTCGCTGGTGCCGTAGTCGATATCGGCGCGCAGGGTGTGCAGAGGCACACGGCCTTCGCGGTACCATTCGGTACGTGCGATTTCGATGCCGTTCAGGCGGCCCGACGACATGATCTTGATGCCGACAGCGCCCAGGCGCATGGCGTTCTGCATCGCACGCTTCATGGCGCGACGGAACATGATGCGCTTTTCGAGCTGCTGGGCGATCGAGTCGGCGATCAGCTGCGAATCGATCTCAGGCTTGCGGATCTCTTCGATGTTGACGTGCACGGGCACGCCCATGATCTTCGTCAGCGACGACTTCAGCACTTCGATGTCTTCGCCCTTCTTGCCGATCACGACACCAGGACGCGACGAGTAGATGGTGAAGCGCGCGTTCTTGGCAGGACGCTCGATGACGATACGGCCGACCGAAGCGTTCTTCAGCTTCTTCTTCAGGAAAGCGCGAGCTTCCAGGTCTTCCTTCAGCATTTCGGCGAAGTTGCCGTTGCCAGCATACCAGCGCGACGCCCAGTTACGGGTGACCGCCAGGCGGAAGCCGGTTGGGTGGATTTTCTGACCCATCGTGTGACCCCTTAGTTACCGACAGTCACGTAGATGTGACAGGATTGTTTCGAAATGCGATCGCCGCGGCCCTTCGCACGTGCGGTGAAGCGCTTCAGGATCGGGCCCTTTTCAACGTAGATCTGCACGACCTTCAGTTCGTCGATGTCGGCGCCATCGTTGTGTTCCGCGTTGGCGATTGCCGACTCGAGAACCTTCTTGATGATGGTCGCGCCCTTCTTCGGGCTGAACTGCAGAATGTTGAGTGCTGCGTCAACTTTCTTGCCGCGGATCAGGTCTGCCACCAGGCGGCCCTTTTGTTCCGACAGGCGAACGCCTTTGAGGATTGCTTTAGTTTCCATTATCGTTTCGCCTTCTTGTCAGCAGCGTGGCCCTTGAACGTACGGGTCAGCGCGAATTCGCCGAGCTTGTGGCCGACCATGTTCTCCGACACGTACACCGGCACGTGGACCTTGCCGTTGTGCACGGCAATGGTCAGACCGATGAAGTCAGGAGTGATCGTCGAGCGGCGCGACCAGGTTTTGACTGGCTTCTTGTCTTTGGTCGCTTGCGCGGCTTCGACTTTTTTCACCAGGTGGGCGTCAATGAACGGCCCTTTTTTCAATGAACGAGTCATGTGTTATCCCTTATTTCTTGCCGCGGCGCGAGACGATCATCGACGAAGTGCGCTTGTTCGAACGCGTCTTCTTGCCCTTGGTCTGCTGGCCCCATGGCGACACCGGATGGCGACCTGCTGCCGTACGGCCTTCACCACCACCGTGCGGGTGGTCGATCGGGTTCATGACGACACCGCGGACGGTCGGGCGGACACCGCGCCAACGCATCGCACCGGCTTTACCGATCTTGCGCAGGCTGTGCTCGGCATTGCCGACTTCACCCACGGTTGCACGGCACTCGATGTGCACGCGACGGACTTCACCCGAGCGCAGGCGAACCTGGGCGTAGGTGCCTTCGCGGGCCATCAGGACGACAGCGGCGCCGGCGGTGCGGGCCATCTGTGCGCCTTTACCCGGCAGCATTTCGACGCAGTGCATCACGGTACCAACCGGGATGTTGCGGATCGGCAGGCAGTTACCGGCCTTGATCGGTGCTTCCGAACCGTTCATCAGGGTATCGCCGACAGCGACGCCCTTCGGAGCGATGATGTACGCACGGGCGCCGTCCGCGTAGCACAGCAGAGCGATGTGCGCGGTACGGTTCGGGTCGTATTCGATACGCTCGACCTTGGCAGGGATACCATCTTTCTGGCGCTTGAAGTCGACCAGACGATAGTGCTGCTTGTGGCCACCGCCGATGTGGCGGGTGGTGATGTGACCGTTGTTGTTACGGCCAGCAGTCTTCGATTTCTTCTCAACCAGGGCTGCGAACGGACGACCTTTGTACAGGTCGCTGTTCACAACCTTCACCATGCCGCGGCGGCCTGGGGAGGTTGGCTTCATCTTAACGAGTGCCATTATTTAGCCTCCTCGACAAAATTGATTTCCTGACCCGGCTTGAGGGCCACGAAAGCGCGCTTGGTGTGGTTGCGGCGACCGGTGAAACGGCCCGAACGCTTGACCTTGCCTTCGCGGTTGACGGTTTGCACCGATTCCACTTCGACCTTGAACAGCAGTTCGACGGCAGCCTTGATTTCCGGCTTGGTTGCATCCGGCAGAACCTTGAACACGATCTGTTCGTTCTTTTCAGCGACGAAGGTCGCCTTTTCGGAAATAACCGGAGCCAGCAGCACCTTCATCAGGCGCTCTTCGCTGAATTTGATAGCGGTGCTCATGCGTACATCTCCTCGATCTTGGCCAGAGCAGCTTTGGTGACCAGGACTTTCTTGTAGAACACCAGCGACATCGGGTCGGCTGCCTTCGGCTCGACGACGAGCACGTTCGGCAGGTTGCGCGATGCCAGTTCCAGGTTTTCATCGATGGTGTCGGTGATCACCAGGACCGATTCCAGGCCCATGCCCTGCAGCTTTTGCGACAGCAGCTTGGTCTTCGGAGCTTCGATCGACAGGTTTTCGACAACGTTCAGACGGCCTTCGCGGGCCAGCTGCGAGAAGATCGAGCAGATACCTGCACGGAACATCTTCTTGTTGACCTTGTGCGAGAAGTTCTCGTCCGGGGTGTTCGGGAAGATGCGACCACCGCCGCGCCACAGAGGCGACGACGACATACCAGCACGAGCGCGGCCGGTGCCTTTTTGGCGCCATGGCTTCTTCGTGGTGTGGCTGACTTCTTCACGGTCTTTTTGCTTGCGGTTGCCGCTGCGCGCGTTGGCGGCGTAGGCGACCACGATCTGGTGGATCAGGGCTTCGTTGTATTCGCGGCCGAACACGGTGTCGGCAGCTGCAACGCCGGCGCCAGCTTGACCTTGCTCATTCAGGAGCTGGAGTTCCATACTTAGGCTCCTTTCTTGGCTTTGGTTTTGACAGCCGGCTTGACGATCACCTGGCCGTTCTTGGCGCCAGGAACGGCACCTTTCACGAGCAGCAGTTGACGGTCAGCGTCGATGCGGGCGATTTCCAGGTTCTGGGTGGTGACGGTAACGTCGCCCATGTGACCGGTCATGCGCTTGCCCGGGAACACGCGGCCCGGATCCTGCGCCATACCGATGGAGCCAGGAACGTTGTGCGAACGCGAGTTACCGTGGGTAGCACGGCCCGAAGCAAAGTTGTAACGCTTGATGGTACCGGCGTAGCCCTTACCGATCGAGGTGCCCTGCACGTCGATTTTCTGGCCCACTTCGAACATCGAAGCATTGATGGTGTCGCCGGCTTTGAGTTCAGCGGCTTTGGTGGAATCGATGCGGAATTCACGCAGCATCGTGCCAGCTTCGACGCCAGCTTTGGCGTAGTGACCGGCAGCGGCCTTGTTCACGCGCGAGGCGCGACGTTGACCGAAGACGACTTGCACCGCAGTGTAGCCATCAGTTTCAGGGGTTTTGACTTGCGCAACACGGTTGTTGGACACGTCCAGCACGGTGACAGGGATCGAATCGCCGTCATCCGTGAAGATACGCATCATGCCAACCTTGCGACCGAGGAGGCCCAGGCTCATTTTTTCTCCATTCCCACCTACGATTGGGCGGGGCTAATTAGTACTACTAAAAAAGCATGGGCAAAAAAAGAGATGCCCATACCGAAGCCGGCTAGTATAGCGCGCAAACGGCGACGGCGCAACAGGATAAATCGAGGTGTACTCGGCCTGTTGCGTTTTCCGCAGTGTCCTGGAGAGAGCAAGGAATCTGACCTAGCCGGTCAGCACAGAAAAGGCACACCGCTGCGCCTTTTCTCTGCAGGCTACGACCATTGCTGGGAGCCTGCGATCTGGAAGTCTGGTGGGCGGTGCAGGATTCGAACCTGCGACCCCTTGGATGTCGACCAAGTATTCTAACCAGCTGAACTAACCGCCCGGGGAGCCGCATTATACGTAGCAGCCCAGCGGTTTTGCAATAGCTTTTTTTCGATCGTGTCGAACAAGTCGGCGGACCGCCCTGCCGGCGGCTGGCGGATCGCGGGTTGTCGATGTCGCCAACTAATGCTATTGTACAAATGTATTTTTGGGGTCAGCCCCCCCCAATCCTCCTGTTGTTCACGTTCCCTTCGCCGGCAGATGGCGGTGCGTCCGGCGCACCGTGCCTGCCCTATTTCCTGGTGTGCCCGCCTCCCGGCGGATCGCGCACGCCCCGACCCGGTCCGCCGCCCATGCGCGCGGACGCATCGTAGAAAAGGATGATTCATGACCGTCATCGATTCGCAACGCTGGTCCCGCCCTCTCGATCCTTCCCGCCTCGTGCTCGCCACCGACCTCGATGGTACCCTGCTCGCCGGCACGCATGAAGCGCGGCGCCGCGTGCGCGACCTGTTCGCCGGCATGGCCGATGCGCCCGCCGGCGCCCGCCCTACCCTGGTGTTCGTCACCGGACGCGGCCTGGAAACCGTGATGCCCCTGCTGAGCGATCCCACCGTTCCGCGCCCCGATTACATCATTGCCGACGTCGGCGCGACCGTGGTCGACAGCGAACTGCGGCCAGTCGAGCAGATCCAGCGCGAACTGACCGCCCACTGGCCCGGCAGCCAGGCGGTGCTGCGCGCCCTGGCCGGCTTCCCGCAACTGGTGCGCCAGAGCGTGCCGCAGGAACGCCGCTGCTCCTTCCTGGCGACCGAGGACGCGATCACCCCGGCCTTGCGGGCCGCGGTCCAGGCGCTCGACTGCGAACTGCTGTTCTCGGCCGGCCGCTACCTCGACGTGCTGCCGCGCGGGGTCGGCAAGGGCGCCGCGCTGCGTCGCTTGGTGGCCGCGGCCGGCTTCGACCAGGCCAGCGTGGTGGTGGCGGGCGACACGCTGAACGACCTGTCGATGTTCGAGACCGGTTTTCGCGGCGTGGCGGTGGGCGGCTCCGAGCCGGCCCTGGTGGAGCGGGTGCGCAAGAATACGCGCGTCTACGTGGCGACCGCGGAAGGCTGCGGCGGGATCCTCGAAGCCCTGGCGCACTACGGCATGCCGCTCGGCGACGAGGTCGGCACGCAGGCGGCGCCGGCCTGCGGCGATGCCGAGCTGGTCATGGTCTACCACCGCTTGCCCTACGACGAAATCATGGTGGACGGCATCACGCTGCAGCGCCGTCCGAAGAGCCCGAACGGCATCATGCCCACCCTGCTGAGCTTTTTCGCGGGCGGACGCAAGGGCTCGTGGGTGGCCTGGTCGCAGCAGGACAGCCGCGCCCCCGAAGGCTTCGAAGCGCATGTGGCAGTGGACGCGGCGCGCTATCCGCAGCTGAAGGCGGCCCGCATCGCCCTGACGCCGGAAGACATCGATCTGTTCTACAAGAAGTTTTCGAAAGAGGCCTTCTGGCCGATCATCTTCTCCTTCCCGGACAAGGCCGAGTTCAAGCAGGCCCATTGGGAACGCTTCCTGGAAGTGAACCGCCTGTTCGCCGAGCAGACCGCGCGCGAAGCCGCGCATGGCGCCACCGCCTGGATCCACGACTACAACCTGTGGATGGTGCCGGCTTTCCTGCGTCCCTTGCGACCCGACCTGACCATCGCCTTCTTCCACCACACGGCCTTCCCCTCGAGCGACGTGTTCAACATCCTGCCATGGCGCCGCGACATCATCGGCAGCCTGCTGCAGTGCGACTACGTGGGCTTCCACGTGCCGCGCTACGTCGAGAACTTCGTCGACGCGGTGCGCTCGTTCGCGCCGGTCGAGATCGCGGGCAGCCAGGCCTGTGCGCCGCGCTTCCTGACCTACGGCTGTGCCCTGGGGGTCGACCGCATGACGACCGCGATCGAGGTCGGCGAACGCCGGGTCGCGCTTGGCGCCCACCCGGTCGGCACCGACGTCAAGCTGATCGCGCGCCTGGCGCAGGAAGAGATCGTGCAGCGCCAGCTGAAGGAGCTCGACAGCTACCTGGCTGGCAATGCTGGACAGCAGCGTACCGGCATCGTCTCGATCGAACGCCTCGACTACGTCAAGGGCTCGCTGGAGAAGCTGGAAGCCTACGAGCGCATGCTGGAACGGCATCCCGAAATGCTGGGCAAGGTGACCCTGCTGAACATCGTCACCCCGGCCGCGAGCGGCATGGAGATCTACGACAGCCTGCGCGAGGAACTCGACCGCACGGTGGGCCGCATCAACGGCCGCTTCTCGACCCTCGACTGGGTGCCGGTGCGCTACTTCTACCGCTCGCTGCCCTTCGAAGACGTGCTGGCCCACTACGCGGCGGCCGGCATCGCCTGGATCACGCCGCTGCGCGACGGCCTCAACCTGGTAGCCAAGGAATATGTCGCCACCCGGCACGCATTGCAACGGCCCGGCCTGCTGATCCTGTCCGAGTTCGCCGGCGCCGCCGTCGAGCTGCACGGCGCCCTGCTGGTCAACCCTTACGACGCCAATGCCATGAGCGAGACCTTGTACCAGGCACTGACCATGGGTGCCGACGAGATCGCCTACCGCTCGGAACGCCTGGCGATGATCGTGGAGGAGCACGACGTCACGCGCTGGGGTGAAGGCTTCCTGGCGGCCCTCGAACACGAAGCGCCGGACGATGCCGTCGATGGGCGTAGCGCCGCCTGACGGGAGAATACATCAGATGAATACCGTTTTCCTGGGTAACCCGGTGGCCGACTGGCTGATGGCGCTGGTGGCCGCCGCCGTGGTCGTGACCGGCCTCGACGCGGCAAAGTCGATACTGTTGCGGCGCCTGCGCTCGTTCGTCGCGGCCAATCCGGGCGGCTCGCGCGCGCTCGGCGCCGCCGTGGCCTCGCTGTCCAGGACCCGATTGGTGGTTCTGGTCATCGTCGGCCTGTATGCCGGCGCCAGCCTGCTGGCCCTGCCCGAGCGGACGCAACTGTTCATCAGTCGCGCCGCGATCGCCGCGGTGCTGATCCAGTGCGCGATCTGGGGCGATCATGCGCTGCGCGCCTGGCTGGCCGGCACCCGCGCGGAGCAGGCCCTCGATCCCGACCGCGTCACGTCGTCGACCGCGATCTCCTTCCTCCTGCGCGTGGTCCTGTGGGCAGTGGTCGGCCTGATGACCCTGGATAACCTGGGCGTCAACATCACCGCACTGGTGGCCAGCCTGGGGGTTGGCGGTATCGCCGTGGCGCTGGCGGTGCAAAGCATCCTGGGCGACCTGTTCGCCAAGCTGTCCATCGTGCTCGACAAGCCCTTCGTGGTGGGCGACTTCATCATCGTCGACAAGATGCTGGGCACCGTGGAGAGCGTCGGCCTGAAGACCACGCGGGTGCGCAGCCTGGGCGGGGAGCAGATCGTGTTCTCGAATGCCGACCTGCTCAAGAGCCGGATCCACAACCTGCGCCGCATGGAGACGCGCCGCGTGGTGTTCACGGTCGCGGTCACCTACGACACCCCGGAACCCGCGCTGCGCGCGCTGCCCGGCCTGCTGGAAGAGATCGTCACGGCCCAGCCGCAGGTGCGCTTCGACCGTGCGCACCTGAGCTCGCTGGCGGCGCCAGCCTATACCTACGAGGTGGTGTATTTCGTCGACAGCGCGGACTACCGCGTGTTCATGGACCGGCAGCAGGAAATCTACCTGCGCATCGTAGCCATGCTGGGCGAACAGGGGGTGCGCCTGGCGCTGCCGTCCCAGACCGTGCACCTGGACGCGGCCGGCGCCCTGCCGGTGGTGCATCCGGCGCCGGCCGAGGAGCGCGCGGCGGCCTGACTCAGGCGCCGGCCAGGGGGGCGGCGGTCGACTGCCGCACCACCAGGCTGCCGCGCAGGCGCTGGTGCCGGCGCGGTCCGGCTTCGCCGCGGATGCGCCCCACCAGCAATTCGGTAAGCCGGCGGCCCAGCGCATGGGTCGGCTGGGCCACCGTGGTCAGGCGCGGCGTGGCGAAGGCGGCCATGCCGAGGTCGTCGCCGCCGACCACCGACAGCTGCCCCGGCACCGCCACGCCCGCTTCGCTGGCCGCACACAGGCCGCCCAGCGCCATCAGGTCGTTGCAGGCGAAGATCGCCGTGGGCGGCGCTGCCAGCCCCAGCAGCGCACGGACGGCATCGTGCCCGCCCGCGCAGTCCGGCGTGCCATGGATCAGGTAGCCGGGCGCCAGGCCGATGCCCTCTTCGTCCAGCGCGCGGCGCAGGCCGGCGATGCGCTCGCGGCTGTGCGGCTCGGCGCGCGGGCCGGCGACGCAGGCGATGCGGCGGTGGCCCAGCCCGATCAGGTGGCGCGTGGCCGCATGGCCGGTGGCCTCGTGGTCGAGGCCGATGAAATCGGTATCGACGGCCGCCACCTCGTGCTCGGCCAGCACGATCGGCACGCGCTGGCTGGCCAGCAGCGGGGCCAGCGCGGCGCCGGCCGCGCCGGCCACCAGGATCAAGCCGTCGATGCGCTTCTCGATCAGGCTGCGCAGGTGGGAGGCCTGGCGCCCGGCGTCCTCGTAGCCGTTGCACAGCATGATGTTGTAGCCCACCTCGAAGGCGGCATCCTCGATCCCGCGCAGCAGTTCGGCAAAGGAAGGATTGGTGTTGTCGGGGATGGAGACGCCGATGGTGCGGCTCTTGTCGTTCTTGAGGCTGCGCGCCATCGCGTTCGGGATGTAGCCCATCTCGTCGATGGTTGCCAATACCCGCGCCCTCACCTCCTCGCTGACTGCCCGCGTACCGTTGATCACGTGCGAAACGGTCGAGGTCGAAACACCGACCCGCTCCGCCACCTGCTTCATTGTTGCCATCCTGTCTCCTTCCGGCGGCAATTATGACTGGAATGTTACGGCGCGGGCAACGCCGTATGGACATCACGCAGTGAGCAATGTGAAATCCGGAGCGTGTACAATCAAATAATTAACGCCCCCCCCGAACGCGCTCGCAGGGCGCTGATTCGGACACTGAACCGCCGGCCCTCGCACGCCTTCGCGGCAGCGACGATGGCCGGTCCACCCCGACTATATATAGGAGTTCGTATGGCAATCAGTCTGCAGAAAGGCGGCAACGTCAACCTGAGCAAGGAAGCGCCGGGCCTGACCAAGGTGATCATCGGCCTGGGCTGGGACCCGCGCTCGACCGACGGCGCCGCGTTCGACCTCGACGGCAGCGCTTTCATGCTGAAATCGGATGCCAAAGTGCGCGGCGACACCGACTTCATCTTCTATAACAACCTGAAATCGAGCGACGGCTCGGTGGTCCACGCCGGCGACAACACCACCGGCCAGGGCGAAGGCGATGACGAGAAGATCGCGGTCGACCTGTCGCGCGTGCCGGCCGACATCGACAAGATCTCCTTCTGCGTCACCATCCACGACGCCGATGCGCGCCGCCAGAACTTCGGCATGGTCGCCAAGGCCTACATCCGCTGCCTGAACGGCAACGGTGAAGCCGAAATCGCGCGCTACGACCTGTCCGAGGACAGCTCGACCGAAACCGCCATGATCTTCGGCGAGCTGTACCGCCACGGCGGCGAATGGAAGTTCCGCGCCGTCGGCCAGGGTTTCAAGGGCGGTCTCGGCCCGCTGGCGCGCTCGTTCGGCGTCAACGTCTGAAGCAAGAAGCGGCCCGATCCGCTCGTCCCGCGTGCCCGCCTCGAGCGGGCACGCCTGTTCACCTGTCTTGAAAGACTTCATGCGCGTCTGGTTCAACAGGACGTTTTCGTCCGTCTACGCCGCCATCGGGCTGATCCGCGAAGCCGATACCGCCGGCCGTTTCACCATCGTCCACAGCAATGCAAACCGCCACACGCCGGCGGCGCGCCTGGCGCACGAGTTCCACGGCGAGCCGACCGGGCTGGAGGCGGCCGCCTACGTCGACTGGTGCGTGGAATTCTGCCGCAAGCAGCGCATCGACATCTTCGTGCCGGGCCGCGAAGCCACCACCCTGGCCGCGCAGCACGCGCGCTTCCAGGAGGTCGGCACGCGCGTGCTGAGCGCGGCCTCGGCCCAGAAGCTCCAGCTCATCCATGACAAGGCCGGCTTCTACGCCGAGACCGATCTGCCGCAGGCGCCGGTGGCCGAATTCCGCCGCTTCGACAGCATCGAACAGTTCGACGCCGCCTGGGCCGAACTGCGCCCGCGCCATGCCAAGCTGTGCATCAAGCCTTCCAAGGGCATCTACGGCATTGGCTTCGCCGTGGTGGACGAGGCGCGCAGCAGCGCCGAACTGCTGCTGACCGGCGTCGAGTACCACATCGGCTACCAGGACCTGCGCCGCGGCCTGGCCGAGCTGGGCGAATTCCGCACCATGCTGCTGATGGAATACCTCGAGGGCCACGAATACAGCGTCGACTGCGTCGGCGACAACGGCCGCCTGGTGACGGCCGTGGCGCGCCGCAAGCTGCCGCAGGCCGGCAGCGGCCAGCTGATCGACATGCGCCCCGAGATCATCGAGGCCACCACGAAACTCGCCGCCGACTACGGCCTGAACGGCATCTTCAACGTGCAATTCCGCGAGGCCGCCGGCAAACCGCGCCTGCTGGAGATCAACCCGCGCATGTCGGGCGGGATCGGCATGGCCTGCGCGGCCGGCCCCAACCTGCCCTGGATCGCGCTGAAGGGCTTTGCCGACGGCTTCGACACGGTCGAGGTGCCGCCGGTCCGCCACGGCATGCGCGTGATCGAAGTGGCCGAAGCGATGGAGCTGGCATGAACGCCAAGTCCGATCCCGATGCGCTGGCGCGCCGCAGCGTGGCGCTGCCGACCGGCACGCTGGAAGTCACGCTGGACGACGGCGGCGAAGAACTGGACGCGCTGCTCGGCTTCGCGGCGCGCGCCAACGCCAAGCGCGGCTTTCTGTTCCTGAGCAAGGTGCTGGGCAAGCACTGGCCGGTGAAACCCTCGGCCATGGTCGCGGTCCACGAGCGCCTGGCCGCCACCGTCCCGGCGACCGACGCTCCCGTGGTGTTCATCGCCATGGCCGAGACCGCGATCGGGCTGGGCCAGGGCGTGTTCGAAGCCTGGCTGCGCGCCCATCCGGAACGCGAAGCCCTGTTCATCCACACCACCCGCTACCGGGTCGGCAACGGAGAGCTGATCGAGTTCGAGGAAGCGCACAGCCACGCGCCGCGCCAGTTCCTGCACATGCCGCCTGACGCGGCGCTGCGCGACCTGCTGCTGCAGGCGCGCACCCTGGTGCTGGTGGACGACGAGGCCAGCACCGGCAATACCTTCCTCAACCTGACCGATGCCTGCCGCCGCCTGAACCCGCACATCGACCGCGTGCACCTGGCGACGATCACCAACTTCATGGGGCAGCAGGCGACCATGGGCCTGTCGGCGCGCTTCGGCCTGCCGGTGTCGATGGGCGCCCTGGTGAGCGGCGAATACCGCTTCACCCCGGGCGACTACGTGGCCCCGGCTACCCCTGCCCAGCGTTTCGACCCCGACGCCGACCGCGGCGCCAGCCCGCGCTTCGGGCGCCTGGGCCTGCGCGCCGCCCTGCCCGCCCCCGCGGCGCTAGCGGCGCGCCTGGCACGCAGCTTTGCGCCCGGCGCCAGGGTGGCGGTGCTGGGCACCGGCGAGTTCATGCACGCCGCCATGCTGCTGGGCAGGGAGCTAGAACGGCTGGGCGTCGACGTACGCGTGCAGTCGACCACGCGCTCGCCGATCCTCACCTGGGGCGCGGTGGAGCACGCCTTGCGCTTTGCCGACAACTACGGCGAAGGCATCGCCAATTTCATCTACAACATCGCCCCCGGCCAGTACGACCACGTGCTGCTCTGCCACGAGACCGCCGCCAATCCCGCCCTGCGCGAGCTGGCCGGCCTGCTGGATGCGCGCCTGTTCCATTTCCTGTCCGAGGCCGAGATTGAAGAAGTTCCTGTTCGCTGACCTGGACGACACCCTGTTCCAGACCTTCGAGAAGTGCTCGGCGCGCGATGCGCTCGAGCCGGCCGCCTATTACAAGGACGGCAGCATCTGCTCGTACACCACGCGCGCCCAGCGGGCTTTCCTCAGCTTCGTGCAGGACGGGATGACCGTGATCCCAACCACGGCGCGCGACCACGACGGCCTGCGCCGCGTGCACCTGCCTTTCGACAGCTACGCCATCATCAACTACGGCGGCGTGGTGCTGCAGCCCGACGGCAGCGCCGACCGCGCCTGGCTGGAGCAGGCCCGCGCCACCATGCACGCCGCCCTGCCCGGCCTGCAGGAACTGGCCCGCCACATCGACGACTACGCCGCGCGCACCGGTTTCGGCGGGCGCGCGCGCATGATCGAGGATTTCGCCATGCCCTTCTTCCTGGTCGTGAAAGATCCGGACAAGCGCCACGAACGCCTGGCGCCGGTCGAGCTGGAAGTAGTGCGCCCCTGGATCGAGAACGGCCACCCGGACTACGTCGTGCACCGCAACGGCAACAACCTGGCGATCCTGCCGAAGGCGCTCGACAAGGCCAATGCCGTGGCCCACGTGAGCGCCCTGCTGCGCGCCGAGCACGGCGACATCGTCACCTTCGGCATGGGCGACAGCCGTTCGGATGCGCGCTTCATGGCCGCCTGCGACTACGCCATCGTCCCGCGCGCCACCCAGCTGGCGCGCCTGACCGTGGAGACGCTGTGAGCTTCCCGGGCAGCTACCGCAGCGGCGAGGTGGAATTCCTGCTCACGCGCTTGCCCGCGCAGGAGTTCACCAGCGTGGAGGACAAGGAGCGCCTGATCCAGTCGGGCCGGCGCCACTACAGCCAGATGCTGTCGCCCGAGTCGCTGCCATCACAGCGCTACATGGCCCTGTTCGAGGAAGCCTGCCGCGCCAACAGCGCGCGCATGGCGGCCGACTGCCTGCGGCTGGCCGCGCTCATCCACGCGCGGCGCCCCGGCGCCATCGCCCTGGTGTCGCTGGCGCGCGCCGGCACCCCGGTGGGTGTGGTGGTGACGCGGCTGCTGCGCGAGGTGTTCGGGCGCGAGGCGCGGCATTACTCGGTCTCGATCGTGCGCGACCGCGGCATCGACCAGGCCGCCCTGCGCCACATCCTGGCCCAGGGGCACCCGCCCGCATCGCTGGTGTTCGTCGACGGCTGGACCGGCAAGGGCGTGATCGCGCGCGAACTGGCGCTGTCGGTGTCCGCCTTCAACGCGGCGCAGGGCACGCAGATCGACAGCGGCCTGTACGTGTTGTCCGACCTGGCCGGCGCGAGCGCCTGCGCTGCCTCCGGCGACGACTACCTGATCCCGTCGAGCATCCTGAATGCCACCGTGTCGGGCCTGGTGAGCCGCACGGTGCTGGACGAGCGTATCGGTCCCGACGATTTCCACGGCTGCGTGGTGTACGAGGCCTTCGCTTCCCACGACCAGTCGCAGCGCTTCGCCGATGCGCTGGCGGCGCTGGCCGCGACGCAGGCACGGGAAGGGCTGCCGGCGGCCGTACCGCTGGACGCGCAAGCCGCCGCTGCGCGCTCGCGCAGCTATCTGGAGGGCGCCATGGCGCGCTACGGCATCCAGGATATCAACCTCATCAAGCCCGGCATAGGCGAAGCCACCCGCGTGCTGCTGCGCCGGGCGCCGCGCCTGCTGGTGCTGCGCCGGCCGGGTGCGGCCGACGTGCGGCACCTGCAAGTGCTGGCCGAAGAAAAACAGGTGCCGGTCGCGATCGACCCGGACCTGCCCTACCACGCGGTTTCCCTGATCAGGAGTGCATCGGATGCATAAGTCTATTGGGGCGTCGCTGTACGTGCCCGCCAACCACAAGGACCTGGGCAGGATCGCCAACGGCGACAAGCTGTCGCAGGCGCGCTCGCTCATCTTCTGCACCGAGGACGCGATCGCCGACCGGGAACTGAGCTGGTCGCTGTTCAACCTCTCGGTGGTGCTGGCCAACATGCGCAGCGACGTCGCGGTCGAGCGTTTCGTCCGGGTGCGCAACCCGGACGTGCTGGCGCGCGTGCTGGCCATGCCGGGCGCCGAAAAACTCAGCGGCTTCGTGCTGCCCAAGGTCACGCGCCACAATTTCGACAGTTATTTCCGCCTGGTGCGCGATACCCGCCACTTGCTGATGCCCACCCTGGAGACGGCGGAGGTCTTCAGCGACAGCGAAATGCAGCAGCTGCGGGCCGTGTTCGACGCGCCCGGCGTGCGCCAGCGCATCCTCTGCCTGCGCATCGGCGGCAACGACCTGCTCGCCCTGCTGGGCCTGCGCCGGCCGCGCGGCATGACGATCTACCGCACCCCGCTGGGCCCGGTGATCGCGCGCCTGGTGACCACCTTCCGTCCCTGGGGCTTTGCCCTGACGGCGCCGGTGTTCGAATACCTCGACCTGCCCGAACTGCTGGACCAGGAAGTGCTGGAAGACCTGGCCTACGGCATGGTCGGCAAGACCGCGATCCACCCGACCCAGATCGGGCCGATCGAACAGCACTACCAGGTGCGCCCGCAAGACCTGGCGGTGGCGCGCGCCATCCTCGACGAGGCCAGCCCCGCCGTATTCCGCATGGACGATGCGATGTGCGAGGTCGCCACCCACCGCGCCTGGGCCGAGCGCCTGGTGGAACAATCGCACCGCTTCGGCTCGCGCTCAATGGAAGGAGAACCGACATGAACCAATTTTCGCGTGGCCAGAAAGGCAAGCTGGCCGACCTCGGCAGCGGCAACGCTTTTACCGTCGACGTAGACATCCAGGCGCCCGGCATCTCGGTCGACGTGTCCTGCTTCGGGCTGGATGCGGCCGAGCGCCTGTCGGACGAGCGCTACATGGTGTTCTACAACCAGTTGGCCAGCCCCGAAGGGGCGGTGCGGCTCGAGCTGGGCGGCGCTGCCTCGCGCTTTAGCGTGAACCTCGACCTGCTGCCGGCGAGCATCGCGAAGTTGGTCTTCGTGGCCGCCATCGACGGCGCACAGACCATGCGCGCGCTCGGCGCCTGT
Organism: Massilia sp. X63; assembly: GCF_041023745.1. Lineage (NCBI taxonomy): Bacteria > Pseudomonadati > Pseudomonadota > Betaproteobacteria > Burkholderiales > Oxalobacteraceae > Massilia > Massilia sp. X63. Next base: position 3,259 of record NZ_JBFTEF010000025.1, on the reverse strand, counting down.
TCCCTGAGCCTGGGCAGCGCGGTGCGCTTCCCCTGGTCGGGCGCCGACTTCGGCGACGAGAAGGCGGTCATCGTGGCCGAGCTGTACCGGCGCGACGGGAGCTGGCGCTTCGGCGCGGTCGGCCAGGGTTTCAACGGCGGGCTGTCGGCGCTGCTGGCGCATTTCGGCGGCACCGAGGCCAGGCCGGCGTCGGCATCCCCGCCCGCCCCCGCCCCGGCCGCCGCGCCGGCGCAGCCGAAGGTGTCGCTGTCGAAAGTCACGCTGGAAAAGCGCGGCGACAAGGTCTCGCTCGACAAGCGCGGCGGCCGCGGCTTCGGCCGCATCCACGTCAACCTGAACTGGAACCAGTCGGCCATGGCGGCCCCGCCGCAGCCGGCGAAAACCGGCTTCTTCGACAAGCTGATCGGCGGCGCCACCGCGCGCAAGGGCCGCGGTGGGATCGACCTCGACCTCGGCTGCATGTACGAACTGGCGGACGGCCGGCGCGGCCTGGTGCAAGCGCTCGGCAATGCCTGGGGCGACTTCGAGCGCGAACCCTACATCAAGCTGGACGCCGACGACCGCACCGGCGCGGTAGCGGGCGGCGAGAACCTGTACATCAACGGCGAGCGCTTCGACCAGATCCGCCGCGCGCTGATCTTTTCCTTCATCTACGAGGGCGTGCCCAACTGGGCAGCCACCGACGGCGTGGTGACCATCGCCGCGCCGGACCAGGCCCCGATCGAGGTGCGCCTGGACGGCGGCGGCAACCAGATGATGTGCGCGATCGCGCTGATCGAGAACCGCGGCGGCAGCCTGCAGGTGACCAAGCTGGCCGAGTACTTCCAGCAGCAGGGCGGCACCAGCGCGCACGAGCTGATGGACCGCCACTTCGGCTTCGGGCTGCGCTGGAAGACCGGCTCGAAGGGCTGAGCGGCATTGCCCGCGCGTTCGGCCCCGGTACGGATCTAGCCGCAGGTTTCGACGTAGGAGACTGCGGGCTGGAGTCCTGCGCGCATCTTCGTCACCTTGCCGCCGGACTCCTCCAGGATGATGGCGGAGCGGCCATCGGCGCTGGGAAGGCTCAGGTAGTGGCCGTTCGCATCGTATTTGTGCACGCTCACATGGACTTCGGGATGCGCCCTGCGCACCTGTTCCAGCGTGTCGCCGATGCGGCCCAAGGCGCTGGCAAGGCCTGGTCCGGCATCGGCGCGGGTAACGACACCGTGTTCAAGCATGAAACGCAGGCCGGGCAAGGCATCGAAGCGCACCATGCTGCAGACCGGGTCGAAAGGCTCAGGCAAGATCGCCTTGCCACCGACCGCCTGCTCGGCCTCTGCCAGCTGCATGCCGAAACGGACAGCCTGGAAGCCTTCGGCGCTCAACATGTCCGGCGCTGAAGGACTGCTCGGTGCCGGCGCGGCGGCCGGTGCGGTGACTGGCACAGTGCCGGCATTGCCCTGTGCCGCAGGCGGCACGTTCTTATCGGTACATGCGCTCAACAGCGCGACCACTGCGAGCATGAAGTGTTTTCGCATTCCTGGTCTTTCTCCGTGTGATCGGGAAGGCGCAACTATACGTTGAATGGCATGCACGTGGCCACGCACGCCAGGCAGGTGAAGCCGTACACGCGAACTGATGCAGAACAAAGTGCCCGGTAAAAGCGCACTCGACAATGGGCTTTTGGACGGAGGCCCCATGTCGAACTTCGATCATCTGCCGGACGATGCCACGCGCCTCAGCGCCAAGAGCCTGCGCTCGCATGCCACCGGCGTCTCCGCGCACCCGACCTTGCTCGGCTGGATCGGCCGTTACGCGCTGCTGGTGATGCTGCTCGGCTGCGGCGCGGTGCTCGGCAGCCTGCTCGGACCGGTGGTGTACGCGCTCCTGAACTGATGCGCCGGACCGAACCGGGCCGGAAATGACAAGGGCCGGGAGTCCTTGCGGACTTCCCGGCCCTTGCAACCGCGGCGAATGCTCTGCCTGCGGTCAATCAGCCATTACTGCAGCTTGATTTCGACGTCGACGCCAGCCGGCAGGTCCAGCTTCATCAGTGCGTCGACGGTCTTGTCGGTCGGATCCACGATGTCCATCAGGCGCTGGTGGGTACGGATTTCGAACTGGTCGCGCGAGGTCTTGTTGACGTGCGGCGAACGCAGGACGTCGAAACGCTGGATACGGGTCGGCAGCGGGACCGGGCCCTTGACCACGGCGCCGGTGCGCTTGGCGGTGTCGACGATTTCCAGGGCGGACTGGTCGATCAGCTTGTAGTCAAACGCTTTCAGGCGGATGCGGATTTTCTGGTTCGGAGCGGACATGCTATTTCCTTTTAAAGAACGTTCCGGCAAGTGGCCGGCAATGTGTGAAAGGTGCTTCGGTACTGCTCAAGAGGCGGGAGTATATCACCGTTCCCTCTCATAAAGATGGGGACAGACCGAAAAGTCTGTCCCCACCTGTTGTGCCGACGGGACATGCGCCCCGCCGGCGGATCTCGCTAACCGAAATTAGGCGATGATCTTGGCCACGACGCCGGCGCCGACGGTACGGCCGCCTTCGCGGATTGCGAAGCGCAGACCTTCTTCCATCGCGATTGGAGCGATCAGCTTGACGGTGATCGACACGTTGTCGCCTGGCATGACCATTTCTTTGTCGGCCGGCAGCACGATCGAACCGGTCACGTCAGTCGTACGGAAGTAGAACTGCGGACGGTAGTTGTTGAAGAACGGGGTGTGACGGCCGCCTTCGTCTTTCGACAGGACGTACACTTCGCCGGTGAAGTCGGTGTGCGGCTTGATCGAGCCCGGCTTGGCCAGAACCTGACCACGCTGGACGTCTTCACGCTTGGTACCGCGCAGCAGCAGGCCGACGTTGTCGCCAGCTTGACCCTGGTCCAGCAGCTTGCGGAACATTTCCACGCCGGTGCAGGTGGTCTTGACGGTGTCGACGATACCGACGATTTCGATTTCTTCGCCGACCTTGATGATGCCGCGTTCGACACGACCGGTCACCACGGTACCGCGGCCCGAGATCGAGAACACGTCTTCCACCGGCATCAGGAAGGCGCCGTCAACGGCACGTTCCGGGGTCGGGATGTACGAATCCAGTGCGTCAGCCAGTTGCATGATGGCGTCTTCGCCCAGCGGACCAGCCTGGCCTTCCAGGGCCATACGTGCCGAACCCTTGATGATCGGCAGGTCGTCGCCTGGGAACTCGTACTTCGACAGGAGTTCGCGGACTTCCATTTCGACCAGTTCCAGCAGTTCTGCGTCGTCGACCAGGT
>NZ_JBFTEF010000024.1:0-31270 GCF_041023745.1 Massilia sp. X63 | reverse complement strand
CCGACATCGACGTGAGCAACAACTCCTGGCCGGCCAAGCCGACGCCGTCGCGCCTGGAACTGTTCAAGTCCGAGCGCGAGCCGGCCAACAACCTGATGCGCGACTACCAGACCAAGCTGGCGCCGCCCAAGGACGCGCCAAAAGCGCCTGACGCCGCGAAGAAAGCCGAGTAATGACGATGTTCCGCCTGAAGCTCTCCTTCCAGGCGCTGTGCGCCGCCGCCCTGCTGTGCATCAGCGCGGCGGCGGATGCGCACCGCTTCCACATGGGGATCACCGAGGTCGCGTACAACCCGCGTACCAAGAGTACGGAGATCGTCCATACCTACATGGCGCACGACGTCGAGGCGCTGTTGATGAACATGTATGGACGCCAGTTCGACCTGACCGATCCGGACGACCAGGACGTGCTGCGCAAGTACGTCGAAGGACGCTTTTGGCTGAAGGGACAGGACAAGGCCCGCCTGCCGGTACGCTGGGTCGGCATGACCGCCGATTCGCAGAGCGTCGTCATCTACCAGGAACTGGAGAACGCGCCGCTGTCGAAAACCGCGGCAATCCACCAGGGCGTGCTGATGGACTTCCTGCCGGAGCAGGTCAACACCGTCAACCTCAACGACGCGGGCGCGATCCGTTCACTGACTTTCACCCAGGCCGCCGTCGAGCAGCCGACGCAAGAAAACACACCCTGATGCCGCTTCGCTCTACCCGTTCTCCGATCGCTTTTGCGGTCTTCGCATTGTTCGTCCACGTGCCGGCCCTGGCCGACGACTTCGTCCTGCAGCGCGTCCTCGTCGAGGGCACGCGCAGCAGCCAGATCGGCATGACCGACTCGGCCAGCTCCGGCAGCGTCGGCGCCAAGGACCTGGCCAACCGCACCGTGTACCGTCCCGGCGAGCTGCTGGAAGCCACGCCCGGCCTGATCGCCAGCCAGCACAGCGGCGAAGGCAAGGCCAACCAGTTCTACCTGCGCGGCTTCAACCTGGACCACGGCACCGACCTCGCCACCTGGGTCGACGGCATGCCGGTCAACCAGCGCAGCCATGCGCACGGCCAGGGCTGGACCGACCTGAACTTCCTGATCCCGGAGATCGTCACCCGCCTGGATTACCGCAAAGGCCCCTACTCGGCCACGGACGGCGATTTCGCCTCGGCCGGCAAGGCCTCGATCGCCTACGCCAACCGGCTGGTGGCGCCGCTCGCGACGCTGACCCTGGGCGAGGACAGGTACGCGCGCACCGTGCTGGCGGCTTCGCCCGAGCTGGCCGGCGGCCACCTGCTGTACGCGCTGGAACTGATGAAGAACGACGGCCCGTGGACGCGGCCGGACGGCTACCGCAAGATCAATGCCGTGCTGCGCTACAGCCGCGGCTATGCCAACAACGGCTGGACGGTCAGCGCCATGCACTACCGCGGCCACTGGAACGCCACCGACCAGATCCCGCTGCGCGCCGTGAGCAGCGGCCGGCTGGGACGCTTCGATGCGATCGACCTGAGCGACGGCGGCGAGGCCGAGCGCAGCAGCATCTCGGGCAGCTGGCGCCGCACCACGCAGGACACGGCCAGCGCCCTGAGCGCCTATGTGATCCGCAACCAGGGCGAGCTGTATTCGAATTTCACCTACTTCCTGAACGACCCGGTGAACGGCGACCAGTTCGCCCAGCCGGACCGCCGCGTGACGACCGGCCTGGACGGCAGCCACACCTGGCACGCCTACAAAGGCACGGACGGCCTGGTCGCCTCGGACATGACCGTGGGCTTCCAGCTCCAGAACGACAACATCTTCAACGGCCTCTACGACACCCGGGCACGCCGGCGCCTGGCGACCACGCGCGAAGATCACATCCGCGAAGGCAGCGCCGCCGTCTACCTGGAGAACGCCACCAAGTGGAGCGAGTCCCTGCGCACCGCGGTGGGGCTGCGCGCCAATGCCTACGCTTTCCGGGTCGATGGCGACCGCCCGGAGAATGCGGGCCGCGCCAGCGATTCGCTGGTGACGCCCTCGCTGAGCGTGGCCTACGGACCGTGGTCGCACACCGAGCTGTATTTCAACTATGGCCACGGCTTCCACAGCAACGATGCACGCGGCACGGTCGCCAGCGTCGATCCGAAGACGCTCGACCCGGTCGAGCGCACCCCGGGCCTGGTGCGCTCGCGCGGCCTGGAGCTGGGCCTGCGCACGGTGGCGATCCCGAAGACCGAGACCACGGTGTCGGTGTACCGCCTCGACTTCGATTCCGAGCTGACCTACATCGGCGACGCCGGCAATACCGAAGCCGGCGACCCGAGCCGCCGCTACGGCGTCGAGCTGTCGAACAGCGTGCGCGTCAACAAGTGGCTGACCGTGAATGTCGACGCGGCGTATGCGCGGGCGCGTTCGCGCGGCGGCAATCCGGACGGCGATCGCATCCCGGGCGCAGTCGAGGGCGTGGCCCAGGTCGCCCTGACGGTGGACCGCGCGGGGCCATGGTCGGGCGCGCTGCGCCTGCGCTACTTCGGCCCGCGTCCGCTGATCGAGGACGACAGCGTGCGCTCGCACGCCAGCTTCACGCTCAACGGCCGTGTCGGATACCGCATCGGCAAGGGCATGCGCATCGAGTTGGAGGGCTTCAACCTCACCAACCGGCGCGATTCGGCGATCGACTACTACTACGCGTCGCGCCTGGCCAACGAGCCTGATGCGGTCGACGACATCCACTTCCACCCGATCGAGCCGCGTTCCTTCCGTCTGAGCCTGACGAAGAACTGGTAGAAGGCATCGGAATTGCCCGTGGTCATGAAGGGAGCGGGGAAAAGTGCTACGCTAACCGGATGACCACACCTGAACTTCCCTACACCGATCCGTCGCACCTGGCGGACGCCGTGCGCAGCGAGGGCTATGCCCTGCTGCGTCCTTCCGACCTGGCGCGCCTGGCCGGCTGCACCCTCGACGAGCTGCAGTCGCTGGTGCCGAGCTGGGACCGGCTCGAACTCGACAACTACCTGAAGGACGGCGGCCGCTACCGGCGCCGCCGCCATTCCTGCTTCATCGACGAGAGCGACGACGGCGGCCACGCCCTGGTGCAGGTGCCGCACCGCGCGCACTGGCAGCCGGTCGAGTACAACGCCCTGCACGGCGGCATGCACCGCCTGTTCGCGCCGATCGAGCTGGAGACGGTCGCCAACCCGGCCTGGGGCCGCCTGCTGAGCGCGCTCGGCGAAGCCTGCTCGCAGGTGCGCGGGCGCCATACCTGGTATGTGGAAGCGCACCAGTTCCGGATCGACACCGCCGACGGCATCGGCCGCCCGACGCCGGAAGGCGCGCACCGGGACGGCGTCGATTTCGTCGCCGTAATCCTGATCGACCGCCGCGGCATCAAGGGTGGCGAAACCCGGGTGTTCGAAGCCGATGGGCCGGCGGGCAAGCGTTTCACGATGCTGGAACCCTGGACCCTGCTGCTGCTCGACGACGCCGCCGTCATCCACGAATCGACGCCAATCCAGCCGCTCGAGGAGCACGGGCACCGCGATACCTTGGTGCTGACCTGGCGCGCGGGCTCGTTCCAGGGCGCGGACACCCCGCTCAAGAGCGTCTAAAAAAAACGCCCGCGAACCGGAAGGTTAGCGGGCGATAATCCAATTTTCGGAGAAAACTGGAGGAGACGGTTCCAATATAGCGCGATTTTTTGTGCACTGCAATACCGTAGAACTACTGTGCGATACTCGCCAGGGAAGCGTTTCCAGAAACAGACAAGCGCAGTGTTTTGTTGCGCTGCGCAATAGTCCCTTCCTCGCATCAATAACGCAGGAAATGCGCGCCGAGGAGCAGCGTGCGCAGGCGTTCCGGATCGGCCGGCTGGCTGCGCGCCGCGGCCGCCATCGCCGCGGCCGAGGGCGTCGGCGCTTCCATCAGCACCGGCCCCGGCTGGGCCAGCGTCGCCTGCGGCGTATTACCTGCCTCGATGCTGCGCAGCGGCGGCGCCGAGGACGCGTAGCGCTGCGCTTGCGGAGGCGCCATCGCCAGCGCCAGCCTTCCACCTGCCAGCCGTTCGACGAAATCGGCACGCGCGCCAGGCTCCAGCGGATGCCTCAGGAGCGCCGCCAGGGGCGTCACGTTGTTCACCGCTACGCCGGATGCCCGGACAGCCGAGACGACAAACCGAAAATCATCCTTCCGTTTGCTGTTCCACTGCGCCGGCGCCAGGAAGGCGGGGCTGGTGAACAATGCGCGCAGTACCGTGCGCTGGTCGCCGCCGCTGCCTTGCCAGACTCGCTCCAGCGATCGCAGCAGGCTTGCCGGTGGCGCGGAGACGAAGTGGCCTGCCAGCGTGCGCACGGCCGCGCGTTCGCCGCGCCCGCCCGGCGACCGGCCCTGGGCCCGCGCCTGTTCCACCAGTTGCGCATAGCGTCCCAGCACCAGCGGGCGCAATGCCATGCGGGCGGCATCCGCCGCGCTCTGGTCCTGCCCTTCCATGAACCAGTCCAGCCAGAAGTCGGCCAGCACTTCTTCGAGCTGGCGCGGGCTGGCGATGGCGCGCAGCAGGGCTTCCTCGCCGGCCGGCGCATCCGGGTGCGCAAGCTCGCGCAGGCGCGCGTCCAGGTAGCGCGGCAAGGGCGGCGGCGCCAGCTGGCTGTCGACATAGGCGGCTACGCCCATCGCGCGCACCCGCGCCAGGTCGCCCGGCGCGGGGCCATAGCCCAGCCGGTTCAGCAGGTGCAGCGCCAGGCGCTCGTCCATGGGGGCGCCGGCCTGCGCAAGTGGGGCGCCGGCCATGGCCAACAGCAGCAGCTTGAGGACGGCGCGGCGCGCCCCCGAGGACGAGGACCAGGACGAGGTGTGCATGCTGCTGTTATATACCTGTGCCGGCTGCTGCGCCTGGCCGTTTGGTAAATGTTTGTAAGCGCCCCACATTGGTGGCCTGGATAACTGAATCGCGCGCACCACATTGCAATTTTGCTACACTTAACAGCTTGAACCGAAGCCCACCCGAGACTATGCCTACCCTCCGCCGCCTGCCCCTGAACATTCCCGTCCCGCTGCTCGCCGTCGCCGGCGCTGCGCTCTGCTTTGGCCTGGCCCTGGCCGTGCCCGAGCGCGCCGACGCCAAGGACGAGAAGCCTGCCGCGCCGACGCCGGCCCTGACCGTGACCACCGGCCAGCCGTCCACCGCCACCCTGCCCGTGGGGCTGACCGCCAACGGCAGCGTCGCGGCCTGGCAGGAAGCCGTCATCGGCAGCGAGTCCAACGGCCTGCGCCTGAGCGAGGTGCGGGTGAACGTGGGCGACGTGGTCAAGAAGGGCGACACCCTGGCCGTGTTCGCCAGCGAGACCGTGCGCGCCGACGTCGAGCAGGCCCGGGCCGCGCTGCAGGAAGCGCAGGCCAACGCCAGCGCCGCCAAGGCCGATGCCGGCCGCGCCCGCGCGCTGCGCAGTTCGGGTGCGCTGAGCGAGCAGCAGGTGACCCAGCTCCTGACCGCCGAGCGCACCGCGCAGGCGCGCGTGAGTTCGGCCCAGGCGACCCTGGCCCAGCAGCAGCTGCGCCTGCGCCAGGCTACCGTGGTGGCGCCGGACAGCGGCATCATTTCGGCGCGCAGCGCCACCGTCGGGGCCGTGGCAGGACCGGGCACGGAGCTGTTCCGCATGATCCGCCAGGGCCGCCTGGAGTGGCGCGCCGAAGTCACCTCCAACGACCTGGGCCGCATCAAGCCGGGCATGCGCGCGGCGGTGCGCGCCGCCAACGGCAGCGAGATCGCCGGCAAGGTGCGCACGGTGGCGCCGACCGTCGACCCGCAAACCCGCCTGGCGCTGGTGTATGTCGACCTGCCGCCCTCGCTGTCCGCCAACGCGCCGCTGAAAGCCGGCATGTTCGCCAGCGGCCGCTTCGAGCTGGGCGCCACCCATGCCCTCACCGTGCCGCAGCAGGCGGTGGCGGTGCGCGACGGCTTCAGCTATGTGTTCCGCCTGAATCGCGACAGCCGCGTGAGCCAGCTGAAAGTCAGCACCGGGCGCCGCCTCGGCGACCGCATCGAGATCGTGGGCGGGCTGGAGGCCGGCACGCCGATCGTCGTCAGCGGCGCCGGCTTCCTGAACGACGGCGATCTGGTGCGCAATGTACCGGCACCGGCAGTGCCGGCGAAGGCAGCGCCGGCCCCGGCCCAGCGCCAGGCAGCGCGCTGAGCGGGGTTCGATCATGAATTTCTCCGCCCTTTCGATCCGCAACCCGATCCCGGCAATCATGCTGTTCGTCCTGCTGAGCTTTGCAGGACTGCTCGCCTTCAAGGCCAACCAGGTGCAGGATTTCCCGGACATCGAGCTGCCCTTCGTGACCGTCTCGGCCACCCTGGAAGGCGCGGCGCCGGCCCAGCTCGAGACCGAGGTCGCACGCAAGATCGAGGATTCGGTCGCGACCCTGCAAGGGGTCAAGAACATCTATACCAACGTGCTCGACGGGGTGGCCACCATCACCGTCGAATTCGTCCTCGAAAAAGACCTGGGCGAAGCGGTCAACGACGTGCGCGACGCCGTCGCGCGGGTGCGCGCCGACCTGCCACCCGAACTGCGCGACCCGAGCGTGACCAAGGCCGCCACCGCCGGCCGCGTGATAGCGACCTTCATCGCCACCCCGGCGCCGGGCGCGGGCAGCGCCATGGACGACCAGGCGCTGAGCTGGTTCGTCGACAACGACGTGGCCAAGCGCCTGCTGAGTGTGCCGGGCCTGGGCGCGGTCAAGCGGGTCGGCGGCGTCACCCGCGAAGTGCGGGTCGAACTCGACGACCAGCGCATGGCCGCCCTGCAGGTGTCGGCACTGGACGTGTCGCGCCAGCTGCGCCAGGTGCAGCGCGAAGCCTCCGGCGGGCGTGGCGACGTGGGCGGCGCCGAGCAGTCGGTGCGCACCATCGCCACGGTGCAGTCGGCGCAGGAACTGGCGCGGATGGACATCCCGCTGCCGGACGGACGCCACGTCAAGCTGGAACAGGTAGCCACCGTCAGCGATACGGTGTCCGAGCCGCGCGCGCTCGCCGAGTACGACGGCCGCAAGGTGGTCGGCTTCGAGGTGTTCCGTACCCGCGGCGCGGGCGAGGTGGACGTGGCCGAAGGCGCGCGCGCGGCCGTCGCCGAGCTGCAGAAGGAACACCCGAACGTGGTGCTGCGCGAGGTGGTCGACAACTCGGCCCCGGTCGAGGAGAACTTCGACGCCTCGATGGAGATGCTGTACGAAGGCGCGGTGCTGGCGGTGCTGGTGGTGTGGTGGTTCCTGCGCGACTGGCGCGCCACCCTGGTGGCCGCCGCCGCGCTGCCGCTGTCGGTAATTCCCGCCTTCCTCGGCATGTACTTCTTCGGCTACACCCTCAACATGGTGACGCTGCTCTCGCTGGCCCTGGTGATCGGGGTGCTGGTGGACGACGCCATCGTCGAGATCGAGAACATTTCGCGCCACCTGCGCATGGGGAAGACCCCGATGCAGGCGGCGCTGGAAGCGGCCGACGAAATCGGGATGGCGGTGATTGCCACCACCTTCTCGCTGGTCGCTGTGTTCCTGCCCACCGCCTTCATGAGCGGCATCGCCGGCAAGTTCTTCAAGCAGTTCGGCTGGACCGCGGTGCTGGCCATCCTGGCCTCGCTGGTGGTCGCGCGCCTGTTGACCCCGATGATGGCCGCCTACCTGCTCAAGCCCGCCAAGCACCTTGGCGAAGAAAAGGACGGGCCGCTGATGCGCCGCTACATGCGCACCATGCAGTGGTGCCTGCGCCACCGTGGCCTGACCGCGCTCGCGGCGGGACTGTTCTTCGCGGCCTCGATCTCGCTGGTGCCGCTGCTGCCGACCGGCTTCGTGCCGCCGGCCGACCGTTCCCAGACCCTGATCACGGTCGAGCTGCCGCCGGGCTCCACCCTGGCCGAGACGCATGCGGTGGCCGAACAGGCGCGCCTGGCCGCGATGGAGGTCGACGGCGTGCAGCACGTATTCAGCTCGATCGGCGGCGGCTCCAGCGGCGACGCCTTCGCGCCGGGCGCCGCGGCCGAGGCGCGCCGCGCCGTGCTGACCGTGTCGACCATCGAGCGCAGCGAGCGCGACGTCGGCCTGTCCGATATCGAGCGCAGGCTGCGCGCCAGGATGGGGCAGATTCCGGGCGCGCGCTTTAACGTCGGCGCCAACGATACCGGCACCAAGATGCAGCTGGTGCTGCGCAGCGAAGACCCGCAGGCCCTCACGGCCACGGCGCGCCAGGCCGAGCGCGAGCTGCGCACGCTGAAGAACATCGGCAACGTCAGCTCCAGCGCCTCGCTGGTGCGCCCCGAGATCATCGTGCGCCCGGACTTCGCGCGCGCGGCCGACCTGGGCGTGACCGCCGCCGCAATCGGCGAAACGGTGCGCGTGGCCACGGCCGGCGACTACGACATCTCGCTGGCCAAGATGAACCTGGCCGAGCGCCAGGTGCCGATCCGGGTCAAGCTGCCGGACGCCGTGCGCGCCGATCTCGACGCCATCGGGCGCCTGACCGTGCCCGGCGCGCGCGGCCCGGTGCTGCTGGCGAACGTCGCGACCATCAGCATGGAAAGCGGCCCGGCCCAGATCGACCGCCTCAACCGCAGCCGCCAGGTGACCCTGGACGTCGAGCTGCAGGGTCGTTCGCTGGGCGAGGTGAACAAGGAAGCACGCGCCCTGCCCGTGTTCAAGAACCTGCCGCCGACGGTGCAGATCGCCGAACTCGGCGACGCGCAGGAGATGCAGGCGCTGTTCGCCAGCTTCGGCATCGCCATGACCATCGGCGTGCTGTGCATCTACGGCGTGCTGGTCCTGCTGTTCAACGACTTCATGCAGCCGCTGACCATCCTGGCCGCGCTGCCGCTGTCGATCGGCGGCGCCTTCGTGGCCCTGCTGCTCACCAGTCACGCGCTGTCGATGCCGACCATGATCGGCCTGGTCATGCTGATGGGGATCGTGACCAAGAACTCGATCCTGCTGGTGGACTACGCCATCCTGGCGCGCGAGGCCGGCATGAACCGCTTCGACGCCCTGGTCGATGCCTGCCACAAGCGTTCGCGCCCGATCGTGATGACCACCATCGCCATGGGCGCCGGCATGCTGCCGCTGGCGCTCGGCCTGTCGGGCGACCCGGCCTTCCGCTCGCCGATGGCGATCGCCGTGATCGGCGGCCTGATCACCTCGACGCTGCTGAGCCTGCTGGTGGTGCCGGCGGTGTTCACCTATGTGGACGACTTCGAGCACTTCATGAAGCGCCAGATGGGCCGGCTGCGGCGCAAGCCGGTGCAGGCGCCGGTGAAAGAGCCAGCCTCGGATCCGGTTAAATAAGCATTTTCAAAGTGTAGGGTGGACGGCTTCGCCGTCCGCGCGTTCAAGCGCCAGGAGAACAGTCGCGCGTCTGCCCATCTAAGTTTGAACGCGCGGTCGGCATAGCGCGGTCCGGTCCACTGGACTGCCCCCCTACGAAAGTCCAAACAAAAACCCCGGCCGGGCCGCAGCCCGCCGGGGTTTTTCATTGACGGCTGAGGCCGATCAGTCGCGATAGTAGCGGTATTCGCGACGCGTGGTGGTGGTGTCGCTGCTGCTCAGCAGCTTGGCCAGCAGGAAACCGACGCCGGCAGCGACCAGCAGGGCGGTGCCCGGGTTGGTCTTCACGTACTCGGTGCTCTTGGTCGAGTAGTTCTGGTAGGTTTCACCCAGCTGGCCCTTGCGCTGGCCCAGGCTTTCCGAGGCGCCGCTCAGCATGCCGCTCAGGCGGTCGACGCCTGCGTGCGCGGTGCTGACCAGGCGGTCGACCAGCGGCTGCGCACCTTGTGCGAGCTGGTCGATTTTCTCGTGCGCCTTGTCGGGGGTGATGTTCGACATGGCGCCTTTGATGCCGCCTTGCGATTGCGACTGGTCGGCGCCCGAGGACGACGAACCCGACGACTGTGCGCTGGCGCCGCCCATGCTGCCGCTGCTGCCCGTGGTGCTGCCTGCGCTGCTGCCGCTCGAGCCCAGTGCGCTGTTGCCGCCGGTCGAGCCGCTCATGCTGCCGCTGCTGCCGGCTGCGCTCGAACCCGTCGAGCCGCTCTGCAGGCCGCCGGTGCTGGTGCTGCCCAGGTTGCCCGAGCTCTGCGAGCCGCTCTGCAGGCTGCCGGCGTTGCTGGTGCCGCCGACTGCGCCGCTGCTGCTGCCGGTAGCCGGCTTGGCGCTGCTTGGCGAGGCGTTGGTGCTGCCGAGGCTGCCCGACGAGCTGCTCTGGCTGCTGCCCGATGCACTGCTGCCCTGGTTCAGGCCGGAATTCTGGCTCTTACCGATGCTCGAACCTGCACCCTCGCGGCTTGCGTCGCTGCCTTTTCCCTCGGTAGATTTCTGATTATCCATGATGTATCCCTCGTAAAAATGTAGACCAACGCGATTAGACCGATACTCGACTATCACCACATTCTTCCTCGATTCCGACCGAAACGGAGCGAGGGACGAAGATTGGCTGCGCTAGCTCAAGGCAGAACTTCTTTTCTTGCCGAAGGTCCATTCTCGTGAACCGAGACCTGAACCTAGCGCAAAAGTTCCGCCGTTAGCGCAAACGTCGTCGTCGCTGCATGAGCGGTCGCCTGTGGCGGTCCGAAAAATGCGCGCAGTATCGGACACTGCGTCGCGATACAAAAAATACAACGCCCACGCTATCGGGACCGTGCGTTGACTAACAGAGCTGAGCCATCCGTCCCCGCATGGCAGCGAAGCGGCTTGCGTTCCGTCTCATCTGCGCTATCATATGAATGATAATCATTCTCATTTAAAAGAGAGGGCGGCGCCGTGGCTCGCCCTCCCTTGCAACGCGCTGAAAGGAATCGACGCATGTGCGACAAACATACCCATCCTGCCGCCGAGGCATCGCAACAGGGTTCGCGCCGCCGCCGTGTCTGGGAACTGGGCCAGGCCAGCCATTGCCCGCTGGTGGGCGTCACCCTGCCGCTCACGGCGCTGCGCAAGCTGGTAGAACGCGTAACGGGCGGCCGCCTGCTGCACGACGACTACGACGTCCACGTCGGCGCGGTCGCCGAATGCGCGCTGCGCAACCGGCTGTCGGAAGCGCTGCAGAAAGCGCTGGAGCGGCGCTACGCCGGCGATGTCGCGCGCTTCCGGGCGGCCAGGACCACCGCGGAAGTCGGCGCCCTGTGGGCGCAGGCGGTCGCCGCCGGCAATGTACCGGGCGCCTTCTGGGCCGGCCTGACGCATCCGCGCTGCACGCCCGAACTCGAGCAGCAGATGTGCCGCGACATCCACATGGTGCAGCACCAGGCGGGCGCCTGCGTACGGGCCGACATCGACAAGTACCATGCGCTGGCCGCCGAGCATGCCCGGGTGGTGCGCGAACTGGCCGGCATGCAGGGGCGCTGCCAGGCCCTGCTCCAGGAAAGGACGGCGCAGGCCGGGCGCTACGAGCGGCAATTGATGGCGGCGCATGCGGCGCTGATCGCGAAGGACAGCGACATCCACCAGCTGCGCGGCGAGCTGGACCGGCTGCGGGACGCGGTGCCGGAGCTGGAGACGCGCACGCGCCTCGCGAACCGCTTGGCGCAGATGGAAGAACGAGAAGCGGCGCTGCGCGCCCAGGTGACGGCGCTAAAGGCGGCGCGCGCCGCGCTCCCGGACGCGGCGGCGCCTGCCGCCGCCATTGCGGGGCATCCCGCAACGCCGGCCGTGCCGGCAGCAGTCCCGGTCAGACTGGTCAACCGCAGCGTGCTGTGCGTGGGTGGGCGCAGCGGCAGCGTGCCGATCTACCGCAATGTCATCCAGGGCGTCGGCGCGCAGTTCGCGCACCATGACGGCGGCCTGGAAGACAGCGCCGGACAGCTCGACGCCAGCCTGGCGGCGGCCGACTTGGTCATCTGCCAGACCGGCTGCATCAGCCACCATGCCTACTGGCGGGTGAAGGATCACTGCAAGCGCACCGGCAAGCGCTGCATTTTTGTCGACAACCCGAGTGTGTCGAGCCTGGTGCGCGAGCTACGGGAAGCGGTCGCTCCAGCATAAAAAAACAAAAGCCCGTGTCCTTGGGAGACACGGGCTTTCAGGAATATCTGGTGCCGCTGACCGGAATCGAACTGGTGACCTTCGCATTACGAATGAGAAGTTCAATGTATATTGATGTGTTTAAGAGGATATTGAAAAACGTAAAAATCCATAATTTTCAGTATCTTACAGTATTTTTTCACGCGCCTTGTGTTGAGCCGCTTACACAACTATACTCATTGCTGGGTTACACAGCGGTTACACGACACTCAGCACTATGGCTAAAATCAAATTCACTGCGGCACGGGTCGACGCGTTCACCTGCCCTGCTGACAGCAAACAGGCGTTCATGTGGGACGCCACCGCGCCGTGTCTCGGCCTTCGCGCGGTCTCCAGCGGGGCCAAGGCATACGTCTTCCAGGCCAAGCTCAACAACCAAACTATCCGCATGACGATTGGGTCGCCGTCGACGTGGGACATTGCAAGCGCCCAGGCGGAGGCACGGCGCCTCAAAGTGCTGGTCGATAGCGGGCACGATCCACGGGTAAAGAAGGCAGAGCTTGTCGCCGAGCAGGCCGCAAAGCGCGATGCCGGCCGCCGCGCTGAGACGCCAGCGCGTGAAGCGTGGGACACCTATATGGCGGCTCGCAAGACCCGTTGGAGCGCCCGCACCCTGCTGGACCATCAGCGATTGGTTGATGAGGGTGGCCGGCAAAAAACCCGTGGCCGTAAAAAAGGAGAAGGAGAAACCACCCTGCCCGGCGTGCTGGTGTCGGTACTCACTCATCCTCTTCGGGAAATCGACGCGGACTTCGTGCGGAAATGGCTGAACGGCGAGGCGCATAGGGCCACGGTGGCGATGAACGCTTTCGTTCGCTTGCGAGCGTTCTTGAACTGGTGCTCCATGCGGGCGGAGTACAAGACTGAAGTCAGCCCCGATGCGTGCGCCTCGTCTGTGGCCAAGGACGAACTCCCCAAGCCGGCAGCGAAGTCGGATTGCCTCCAGCGCGAGCAGTTGGCACCCTGGTTCAAGCAGGTCCGGGCAATTCAAAATCCCGTCGCCAGCGCCTACTTGCAAGCCCTCCTGTTGACTGGCGCGCGACGCGAAGAAATGGCCGGATTGCGCTGGGCTGACGTGGACTTCAAGTGGGGCACGATGGTCTTGCAGGACAAGGTTGAAGCTAACCGTACGATTCCGCTGACCCCATACGTGTCCGCACTGCTGGACGCCCTGCCACGCACCAATGAGTGGGTATTCAGCAGCCGCACCGCTGCCAGCGGACGCATCCAGGAGCCGCGCAAGGCCCATAACAACGCCTTGGAGGCAGCCGAACTGCCGCATGTGTCTATCCACGGCCTGCGCCGTTCGTTCGGTACGCTTAGCGAGTGGGTGGAGTGCCCGGCCGGCGTCGTGGCGCAGATTATGGGGCACAAGCCGAGCGCCATCGCAGAGAAGCACTACATTCGCAGGCCCATTGACCTGCTGCGAATGTGGCACACGAAGATCGAGGTGTGGATGCTGGGCCAGGCTGGTGTCGAAGTACGTGAATCCGACGACCGTCTGGTCGCATAAAAGAAGAAGCCACCGCGTCACATGCGGTGGCCTCGATTGACACTACTTAAATGCCCCCGCTGTCGGGGTAAACCGCAACGATCCTTCCTTACGCCCGCCGGTCACGGTCATCATCCCTCGCCGTTCCAACGCTTTAGTAACACTCAAGCGTTCAGCCAGCGAGGCACTACGGTACGCGACCAGCCGGTCAACCATGATGCCTTCCGTGACCGCACGTCCGTGCTTCTGGTAGTACTCCTTGATGTAGTCTAGGACCTTGGCCTCAAGCGCCGCGAACTTGCTGTCGAACAGGTTGCCACGGATCTCGGCCATGAATGCGTCGGTCGACTGCCCGACGATGTTCAAGGCCAGCTTCAAGTGCTCCGCGCGAACCACAGCTGCTTGCGGTTCCTCGGCCAATGCAAGGATCAAGGCAAGGCGAGCCGCGTTTTCAACTTGGCGGGAGAGCATATTGCTTTCCATTTCATTAACGCCTGCATTACGGCGGTCGACGATGCTTACATTCACGGCGTTCAATACTTCCTTGGCCTCGACGTCGTACGGCACGATAACCGGGCGGGGCGATTGAATATTGACCAGGTTCCCCTCCCCTTGTGCGGCCTTTTGGGCTGCCTGGACTCGTGCTTTGACAGCGTCGAGCCAATTGCAGACCGAAGTCGGCAAGGGCACGTCCTCCGGCTCCTTCATGTACGGGATTTTGTCAGGGGCACGGAAGGTCAACAGGCGCGGAACGAATCCGCTGCTCACGGCATCAGTGCTCAGTGCCGCATAGAACGTCGATGGCGTGGTCGTGCCAAAGATTGAGGGGCAGGGGCTATAGATGTCGACTCGCGCGCGCCCATCCAGCCCGGTTTGCTTTGCGTATTCGCGGCCGAAGTATCGGGTTCCGCCTTTCGAGTACAGCTCCAGGAAGGTGGTGCCAATTGCCGCCTTATAGCCGGCAGCCTTGGAGTCGAAGATCCCTTTGAGGACCTCACCCAACTCATCCATGACGAAGCAGCTCGCAGGGTCGCGCATCAGTGCCGCCAGCACGCCCGCATCACTGGCCGGATTGCCCGGCAGGCGGCTCGCATCATAGACAGTCACGATATCCTTAACGCTGCGCAGCGCCGCTTCCTTGCCGCTCCCCGGCGGACCGATCAACACGTAGTACAGGTGTGTGAACGCACCGCCTGCCCCAGTGAAGTCACGCGCCAGCACAGCGCCAGCCGCAGCCAGGGCGATCGCCACCTTGAACGCCGGCTGCGGCATGACCGCACGCTTCTCATACCATACAGCGATGTCCTGCAACACGCTCGGGAGCTGCGCGACGAAATCATCCGGGGCTACCTGTTCGGCGACCTCTTTTGCGGCAGCATCGGCCGCTGCTTCAACCGCCGCATTGAGGGCCTGCTGGTCAGCCATTTGCTTGCTGCCCCTGCTATTCGATTGCGCGCTGCGTACCAGCGCCTCAACCTCGTGAGGCGGCAAGGACGGCGCGCACTTAATCGCGTTTTCCTTCAACACGACGGCGAGCACGCTTTCGTAATGGAGACCCAAGCCGAACAGATCGCCCGCCAACTGGAACAGCGTCGTGTTCCGGCCACCCTCGACGATGGCGCCCGATTCCCCTTTGACCTTATGCAAACGCGACACATCCGGCTCGCGCTTATCACGCCAGATCTTCAGCAATTGCTCGGGCAAGAACGGCAGGTTATTGAAATCGCCCGCACCGGACCACTGATACTCGGCGTTCGTCTTCGGATGGATCGTCGGCGGCAAGACATCTTGGCAGCCATTGCCCCCGGTGGCCGCGCAGCGGAACTCCAAGATCATCGCGCCGTCAATTTTGATCTGCTTGGTGATGAGCGGCTCGACACCCGGTGGCAAACGATACAGCAGCTTGGCGCGGTGTTCGCGACCCGACGAAATCTGCACCGCATCATCAGCCGCCAGCAAGTCGCGCAGTTCGACGCCGTGCGCAGCGAACCAGCCATCTGCCTGCTGCATGTCATCAACGTCAACTGCGCAAGTACCAGACAATGCATGGATCAGGCCCAAGCCATGATGGCCAATGGCACCAATGTCGAGCGGCTGATGTTGCCAGCCTTTGACTTTCGGACCTTTGCTGCCCTTCTCGATGGCGCACAGTTTCCAGCCGCATGCATCGTATTCATTCGCAGCTTGGCGAACGCGCCTGATGTATTCGTTCCGCCGGGCGATCAAAAGTTCGACGTTGGGGAGCGTCGTGGGCAGACCCCCACCCCCCGGGGGGGAGGCCAAAGTGGCCCCCGCCATCTCTACCACCGGATAGACCGTTCCCTCCTCGGACGCGGCCGTAGGGTGAAATTGGTCCAGCGAAGCGCCCATTATGCGGCCCCGCCCTTCAGCACGCGCACGATGGACTCAACCGGCCACGCCAAGCGCCCCTGAACGCGGACAGGGCGGATCGGGCCATTTTCAAAGCATGCCCAGGCGCGCAAGGTTTGCGGCGAGCGGTTCAGCCAGTAGGCGGCGCAAGCGGTGGGCACATGGGTGCGGGTTTCGTTGGCGAGGGCCGGGAACGGCACGCTCAGGTAAGTATGCAGAGACATGTTGAAGCTCTATTTTGTGTTGGATGGAGGCCCATTATTTGTCTCTAAAAAATAATTCGACCCGTGTGCTTAGCATCGAGCACAACAGTGTAGGATTCATCCTACAACCAAGGAATTGCAAATAAGCCAACAAAGCTCGTACACTACTGTGTTCCTAAAGGTCAACAATCACCCAATGAGGTGGCCGACAGTGTTACACGAATTTGAGAAAAATAATTAATGGATATACTTATACCGACCATCTTTGATCGCGAAAGCATTTTGCGCCTGCTGGATGATTTAGATGCGACACTCGACGTCGATCACGTCACTATCGATTTTAGAAAATTAAGGTACTCAATGCCAACTGGCATGCTAGTGGCGGGGTCTAAACTGCGTAAATGGCGTGATTATCGTAGGGCATGCGGATACAAGTCATGGCACCGGGGAATAGATGAATCAATCCAGGTCCATAGCTATCTGATGCATCTTGGCTTCTTCGATTTCCTTCAAATAGACCAAGGTAAACAGATAGGTCAAGCAAAAGGCTCTGCGCGTTATCTACCTATTAAATTAGTTAAGCGGCCGAGCGTAAACATTGAGACGGACGGACTCAATGCATGGTACGACTCAATTATGGATGTATCTCGCAGTCTCGCAGCCGTCGTAGCAGGCTCAGCCGATGATACTGAGGAGCTTCGTACGTACGCTTATTGCATTAGAGAAGTGATCAGAAATGTTTTCGAGCATGCTCAAATAGACGAATGCTTTATTTGTGGCCAGCGGTGGGCGGATGGCCGGGTAGAAATAGCTATTATCGATGAAGGTGTAGGCCTGGCAGCGACATTAACACCAGAAGCCGATCTTTCTGATGATGAAAGCGCGTTACTTCTTGCAGTGCGCCCAGGCGTAAGCAGAACAGCACTTGCTTCAGCCACCGAACCAAACACTTACGATAATTCAGGATTTGGACTTTTCGTATTAACAGAGTTAGCTGCCAACTTTGGATGGTTCGTTCTTGGCAGCGGCTCTTCACAGATGACAGGACGAAAGCAAAATCGTGACGTTGCCCAAACCTCGTTTCAGGGCACCTATTTCGGTATGCACTTTAATTCATCACCACACAGTTTTGCCGGCGTTTTAGATGACATTATTCAGTTTGGTGAACAAGAGGCAGGTCTATCTGGCATAAGCCGTCGTGCCTCTGGCATGTCGCGATTTGGGGTTTTAGGGTCTCGTTAGCGTCAACCCGCTTTATGCACCTGCTCATGTTTTAAGCAAAACCCGCTACACTAAAGGTTGTGACATATTAGGAGTTATCAGTGGGACAAAACAATAGAAACTATGATAACGACGAATGCTTTGAGCTTCCTATAGAAGCTTATCGCAACGAGTCTACTAAAATTGAAATCGACGATCATTGGCTTAAGTCTGCGCCACCACATCTTCAGAAACAAGCGATGCAGGAGTGGTTCTTGTCACGTTATTGCGACCCAGCCATAGAGACCCCTTACATGTCGTCAGAAGGGGGCTATATATTTGTTCATGGTGGGCCTTACGATCCTGACGAAGTCATACAAGATCGATTTCATAATTCGGTTCCATATAGGGTGATGAAGTCACTTATCAATGATTTGATAGACAAAACTGGCTCCGAGTGGGCGCCACGCGACTGGGAAGACGATTATTTTGACGCACTTGATGTATATGTCAAAAATTCCAAAGAGCCGAGAAATGTATTAGAAACACGGCTGGATCAGATAATCGAAATTTTGAGTGTCCAAGGCACTCCTCAGGCACTTACTTTGCTTGAACAACTTTCCTTTAGCAGCGCAATTACAGCATTCGAATCATACTTGTGGGAGACGATGAGCTACGCGGTAGAGTCGGATCCAAAATCGCTACAAGACATTGTCACCAAGCATAAAGCATTCAGCGAACAGCCTATGCTCTTAGGCGATATCTACAAAAAGCTCGACAGCATAAAAGATATGGTGAAGGCCTATCTTCAAAATTTGGTGTGGCACCGATTCGATGTCGTGGCTCCGCTTATGGCCCATGGATTACGAGTAAAGCTACCATCCTTTAAGCCATTTATCGATGCCGTCATTAAACGCCATGACATTGTCCATCGCAGTGGATTTAGCAAAACAGGAGAACCGATAACTGTTTCACGCGCAGAAATTAAAACCCTAATTGGTACGATAAGAGCATTTGCAGATGAACTAGAACATGCTTTGTCTGTGCGCAATTATGAAGACATGTATGGCACCGAACGATTTTCAAGCAGTGACTCACAAGACTTGGATGACATTCCATTCTGACTATCACCTTCTCGACAATAGCAGAGGTCGACGCCGGCAACGAGACAAAATATAAAGAAAAGATCGAAAATAACTTCCGTCGTGGCCCTAAAAACAGTCAGATCCTTTAAGGATGTTATATGCAGTTTAAGCAGCGTACGCTTATGCAGATCGCTAATATGATCTGTGGAAATCCGGACCTTGAAAAGCCTTTTTTCGTCTATCGTAGCAGCGGTCGCCTCACGGAATTCTTCATGGACTGCGACACTGACTACGTCCATGACGGATCAACGCGCCAGTTCTGGGTGGCAGACACTTTGAGTTCGATCCTCGCTGAACCACAGCCTTATCCCAACACACCTCCAGGTACATTCGCTCGCGTGATTGAGCGACTCATGGACCAAGCCGACGCTCAGAACGAAGGACCCGACCGGCCAGGGGCACTATCCATGCTGACCGCAGCTCTAGCCAGGGAAGGGTTCGAGCCCTTCTATGCCGATGATAAGAAATGCTACCTCCGCCATATTTTGACCAATACGGTGGCGATGGCTCCGGCGAATCCCCATAGACCATTTTCTGCCGCCGAGCTGGCGCGACGCGAACAGCTAACCGCTTATCTCGATGCCGCGTCCGAAGACGAATTGATTGAGGAGGTACTGCTGCCGCTGTTCCGGCAGCTAGGCTTCCACCGCATTACTGCTGCTGGTCATAAAGACAAGGCTCTAGAGTACGGGAAAGACATCTGGATGAAGTTTACCCTGCCTACCCAGCATGTGCTGTACTTCGGCATCCAGGTTAAGAAGGACAAACTAGACGCTGCCGGCATGAGCAAAGGTAGCAACGCCAACATCGCCGAAATCTATAATCAGGTCGTCATGATGCTCGGCCATGAAGTGTTCGACCCGGAGATCGGCAAGCGAGTCTTGGTCGATCACGCTTTCATCGTAGCCGGCGGAGAGATCACCAAGCAGGCGCGGAACTGGCTAGGCAACAAACTGGACGCAACGAAGCGCAGCCAGATCATGTTCATGGATCGTGAAGACATCCTCAACCTTTTCGTGGTAACAAACCTGCCAGTTCCTGTCCGGGGCTCGCTCCCCCCAGAGAATGAGGTGCCGTTCTGAACCTGCCGATTTCAGGCGATCACGAGGCTACCGCAAAGTGAAGCTACCCCGGCCGAGGAAGCCGTCGCCGGCCGGCTGCATGCTCGACCATGTCGAATATCCACGAACATCCACCGAACATCCATAAGTGAAAAACAGCCGAAACCCGCATGGAGACTAGCTTTCAAGATTTCTAGATCCGAATATCCACATCAACTGAAAAATAAACACCTGAATGCCCCTGAAGAGCGGCTTTCCAATAAAAAAGGGAGGGGTGGAGAATTGGAGAATTTAGGGGTTTTTTATCCCTATTTTTCATTGAAACCCAGTATCCATGCGGGTTTGCAGCCTTTACCAACATTCTCTTTTTTTAAGAGAAGATTATGAGAAGCCTCTCGTGAGTATCAAATATCCACAACTTCTAGCGCGGCGAAAATCCTGACTAAAATGGTCAACATTTCCTTCTCATGTGGTATGCGCGCGCGCGTAGGACGTCGAGTTCGCGTTCGACGCGAAGTAGAAGTTCGGATGTTTGCCAACGGGTAGTCCGCTGTCGAGAGTACTGTGGTCAGGTATTTTCTGATCTGACTCGTTTGCACGTCACAACTATCCGGCGAGCCCGCAGCCGCACTTCTTGAACTTCTTACTTGAACCACAGGGACAGGGATCATTGCGGCCGATCTTAACCCCGGCGGAGATCGGCTTGCTCCTTTGAATTGCCAGAGCCGCCTCTCCAGGGCGCCGCTGCGGTATCGGATTGGCCTTGATTTTCGCAACTAGCTGGCGTTGGTTCTCGAGGGTCATGCGGGCCTCGGGTGGCAGACCGGCCGCGTAAGCTTGAAGCCTTTCCATCTCCCTTTCGGCCTCTGAGTACAAGCCGCAGTAGGCCAGAACGACGGCATACTGCGCGCGAACATCCAAGTGCCTATTCAGGAGCTGGTTGCCTACTACCACTGGGATGACGTGCTGCTCAAGAACCTCACGCGCACCTACGAAATCATGTCGTGCAACGAACTCGTCGGCGAGGTCTTGCCCGACGCGTATGAGCGAGTCGATGGCGCCGGTGAGGGAGTAAAACTTCATCGCATGGAGTCGAGCGAAAGGCGCGGACAAGTGCAATTTGCCAGTCACCAGGGCCTTGAGTTCGAGCGCATCTGCAAGTCGCTTGATGTCCCCCTGATCAAGTCCCGGCTTATTGATCAATGCCCAGAGCTCGGCCTGCTTCACGCCAAAGACTTGATCAGGCCGAATGCCGAGGGCCGTGAACGTCTCGTCGATCACCTGTTCGACCGCCCTCATCGCACTTTTGTAGCGCTTAAGACCATAGAGCGCCGCCGCCGCGTTGTAGAGGAAGACGCGCCGATGCACAGGCTTGTCCAGCACGTGGCTGTCCAAGTCGCGAATCGCGCGCTCAACGCCCGTCGCGTCACCTAGATGCGCGAGATGAAGCATGCGCTTCATCATAAAGGACTGAACTTCGTCCTCACCGAGCTTGCCACTGTTGATCAATTGCTCCATCGCCTCCAACCTAGGCGCCACACGATCCATGTGTCCGAGCTTCATGTCCGAGAAGACAAGGCCATCCAGAGCCCAATACTGCTGCTCCGGATCTGACCCGTCTTTAGCGACCAGCCCCTCTAGCCCGTGCCAGATTTCTGCGGCCACGCCCATTTCGTGAAACATCTCTTCGCCGACGAGTGCTACTAGCGTCTTAACATCCCCAGTAGCCAGCAGCAGCCGGGTGTATTGCGAGAAGCGCGCTGTAGAACGGTCACGCTCAAAAGACTCAACTATCAGTTCCCTGAGGGCATTCCGAGCCCGCGACGCGATCTCTTTGGGCATGCTGGAAAAGTGCTGGCTTCCGACAACACGGATGGCGTCATGCAGCCGAATTTCCTTGTTACCATAAATCTCCACGACACCTGCAGCTCGCAATGTCCGGATCACACCAGCAACTGCTTGCCCATCCATTCCGAGGGCCTCTTCCAGCAGCTTTTTGACCTCGTCTGGGACCAGGCCAATATCGGACAGGCTCAGCACGGCGATGGTTTGTTGCGCAGCGAGGGGGAAGGCGTCGAAGACCTTTGCCAAGATGACTTCTTGTGCGGTCTGAGTCAGGTTGGTCAATGCGTCAACGGCGTCGCACATCTGGTCGATTCGACCGTCATAGTCTTCGCGGGCAATCGTGGCCGCGCTCCTAACGAACAGGGGCATGCCAGCCGTCAGTGCCTTCAAACGGCCCATCGTGGCTGCATCACCTCGACATTCCCACCCAACGGCCGCCGCTGCAACATCGTCAACACTCCACCCATTCAGCGGTTCTCGCCTAAGGCCTAGAAGGGCTTCGATCTCGGACAATGTCCCCAACGGCTGCGCCAAGAGTACGAACTTCAAGGCTGACGTGACATCGACCATGCGCTTAAGGCTCTCAGCAGAAACACGATGTACGTTGTCCAGCACCACAATTGGCGACAGGCCCTCACTCTTGAGGTAGATGTCCAACTGGCGAAGCGACTCGACGCCAGTGGCGCCCGGCAGCAAAATCTTACGCACCGCATCTGAGCCGGCGCCGGCCAACTTGGCGGCCAGCTCACGCACCAGCGAGAGGGCGAGGGCCTCCCCTGGCGTCTCCGAACAGTCGAAGTACGCGCAGTTGTGGCTACTGAAGGTGGCCGCCTGCGAAGCCCAAGCGGTTTTCCCGGCGCCGGAGAAGCCGGAAACGATCCGAACCCGTGAATTCGAATCGATCTGAGGCTCATTCTCCTGGGGGCGATACTGCTCCGGTGGCGCAGGGAAATCCTGCAGTTGAATCACGATCTGGTCGAACAGCGACGGCAAATCCGCGATCACGAAGGTGTGATCCGCATGGGGCGCCTCTCCGGCGGCTGCGGCCAGGACACGTCCAGCCAGTTTCCACACGAGGGAGTCGGGCGCCAGCATGGCGAGGGGGACTGTCGTGGCTCGATCAACGCACCAAGAGACTGCCTCTTCGATGCCTGACCAAGCAGGTGGAAGTTGACCAAGGGTGCCCGTACAGACGCGGCCTGGCCAAAGGAACTCGACGTCACTTGGCAGCTGGCCTGTCCTGACTTGATCAGAGAGCATCGGCCCCAAGGCACGGTTGACTACTACGACGAACGTCGCTCGGCCTGGTCGGCGGCCCTGCGCATGCTCTTGCCGCAAGGCGTCAAAACGTTCCAGAGCCGATTTGATGTCTGCCGGAATGATTGCTTGGCCACGTGTTTTAACTTGGATGTAAGTTCGCCCTGCCGGTGTGACTTGCTCGATATCCTCATCACGCTCGACCGTAACCGATATCGCGCCGGTCTGTCCCGAATTCAGAAGACACGCGGCCGCATAAAGATGCTGATAGAGGAACCCGCGATGAACCGCTTCGATGCGGATCTCCTGAGCGGGGTCAAGCGTCGATGGAGAAATCATATATGAATGGAATTTGCTATTTGGAGATTATCGACTGAGATTCACGAGCAGCATCTGACTAGCCTACTTAAAAAGAAACACCCACCTGCCCTATCCGGACGGCGAAGCAAGCGTAAAGCCGTTCAATACGTACATTAACAGGCGTGAAAGAAGGAACTGGACGGCGGCAATCAGCCTGCAACTGTAGTTTATAGCCGTGTGACGTCTGCTTCCGACCAATCCCGCCACTTTTATCCAGCATAGCATCTTGTTCACACAGAAAATTCACAGAATGTCACGAACGACTAGTCCCGATCTGAAGTGGACGTTCCGCAAAAATCTACAAATGAGCCGCCGGTAAGCAGTTATGGCTCTGCCGTCTCTACGGGGCCATCGGCAAATCGATCGAACAATATGTCGTCTATATCTCTCGGCGTGAACTTACGACCCTGATTTTTCTTGCTGAGATTATCCCGATAATCAAGGCAGCGAAGAACATATCGGGCGTAGCGATCATTTATATGGTCGATCTTAACCCCATACTTTTCTAATTCTCGAATATACACCCGGGACGTAGCTTTTTTTGCGAGAGATCGCTCTGCTATCGAATCAAGGATAAAAAATGCATTCGGCATATGAAAGTGCAAATATTTAGATGCCAAAGAGGCTTTATTTAGACCGCTAATCTCAGAAAATAGATTTGTTAACTCATAGTGGGCATATAAAACAGGCTTCATGTTATCTCGGGTTAAGTAATCAACATGCCGAGTTCTATTAATCCATGTATCGATCGAAGAGGCGCTAATCATCGGCGCCACTTTTTCTAGATAAAAATCCTCATCCTCTTCAACATAATCTTCACGGCGCCGCTCGATTGCTGCCGCAGTCGCTCTGCCAATCAAGCAAATCTTACCTATAATTACCTCATCCTCTTTATGCTCAGGCGTTGCCTTGCACATCGAATAAAGGACATCATTGGCCCATTTCCATTTGCTCATAATTTGTCTCAGTTAGATTTTAGATAACCTTTTCTCAGATTTCTTTGGTGAGCCTCCATGTTTCGATGATAAGTCTCCAGGTCATTAGGGTACCAACGGCCATACTCCACCCCCAACGAGTCGAATAACTGATTGATGAAGTACGCCAGTTCGTTAGCGATATTGAGACCATTGATCACATCCGGCAAATTGTAATCGATTGAATCTGGAAACTTTTCATAAACCTCGAAAATTTCTCGATTAGGATTGATGCGATAGTCCCGCAGCGCATTGTGAACAATTTTCTCAGCTGCAATCATATCCCTAACAGACCAAGCATGTAGCACGTGATATGGAAACGGAACCCCTGTCGAATATAGTTCTTTAGACCGTCGAATTGGATTGTTCGAATATCCGATCTTTAGGCGAGATGCGTCACCTTCCATCATCATCATGTAAACAAACTGACCTTCAATAAAGCTCAAAGCGCCTCCCGCGTATAAAATTATGATTTAACGAAAAATTGTACACAATGTTATCCAAAACGGGATTCCATGTGAAAGGTTTGATCTAGTCTCATTTGGAACATGCTTTCGGCACTGGCCAAGTTCTCCTCGCGCCTCAACTTTTCCACGTTCGTATTTCTGCTCCTGGCCGGATGCGGTTCGTCGTAGTCAACCATAGCCGCGATGAAGCGGGAAAAGCAGATTCCTTTTGAGTAAGCGAGCGCGCGCGAATGAATGCGCCAAGGTGATTTGCTGCTGCCACCTCGTGGTGGTCTAGTGCTGCCCCTCGTGATAAACCGCTAAGTGCCTAGCCGCGTCTGGCGGCGTTAGTCTGCCCGCACTCCAAAGGCTTCAGCGAAGGGGTGCAGGGTAGCTTCTATGTGCTGTGAATATGCCGTCAAGGCCTTGATGATTTTGAGGCCTAGTGTCATATAGCTCGAAATCCTCTTTTGCTTCCCCCAAAACCCAATGGTAGGCGGGTACACATCGTCCAGCAACTGCATGACCAGGTTCGTGATGTCTGATGTCTCACGCGGCTTGAGGAAGTCCATGTAGCGGTTTGCCGCAGGGTTGAGCAGGCCGAAGGTGAATCCTTCTGTTTGCTCGGATAGCAACGGAAACCGTACCGAAAACTCGTCCCTTACGATTGCGAGCTTGGCCGCAGCGAAATGCTCCTCCAACTTATCCCATGAGGCAACGAGTCGCTGAACGTCCGAACCGCCGACAAGAAACGCCATTTCAGACCCGAGCTTTTGGTTCGGGATGCTGCGAATAATTGGAAGTACCTGACCTACCAGCGCTTCTGGAGTCATGACAGTGTTTACTGGATGAGCTTGCCGCATTATAGGAGGCACGTCAAAACGGAAAATAAATCACGCTAAGATGTCCGGTTTCGACTGCGCAGCCGAAAGCAAACCTTCAATACGGCTCAGTGTACGAGCTTGTTGCTCTTAGAGCAAATAAAGGGTTTTATAAAACGCTCTTGAACTTACCAAGTGGGAGCGCTTATCTCTCGCACTTGCTTATCGCCACTTCGTGCCAGTCTTTCGATCTTCACCGCTCGGACCTCACTATGTCCGTCCGCTGGCACAGCCCTGAGCAGAGCGATCGCTTCATCGAAACGCCCCAGCAAGCGCAGCAGTTCTCCTTGCTGGATCATGCTGCCCGGCTGCTGCTCGCCATCTCGTAGAATATCCAGGATGACCTCCATGTTGGACCGCTCTGCGGCCGCTGGCCAGCTGGGCGCGTCGAGGACAGGGGACCCATCGGATCGGCTGCGGTAGCGGTCGTTCAAACCCCACCAGATGCGATTCCTGAGCCAGAGCAACCGATTCCTGCCCATGCCCTTCGAGCGTGACAACACGTACACCACGTCGTCAAAATTGACGCGTCCGATATACTGCGCCTGCCCCCATGACTTCATGGCCTCGGTCCATTCTTCCTGAGCCTGAAGTTGCCTCTCCGGGTCGCCGCGCCAACGCAGCCAAGCCCTCTTCAACCGACCAATGGGTCGCACCGCATCGGGCATGACCCCTACAGGCTCGATATCGCCCAGCCAGAACAGCGCCGCGCACGCGTCACACCGGACCAAGGGTTCCTGCCGCCACGACATGGTTGGCACACCATCGGACCAATCCCGCGTGCCGAAGAAGTTGATGCTGCGAAGCCGCCGGCGAAGAAAGAAAGCGTTACAGCCGGGGCATGCGTGGACGGAGGGAGCAGAATAGCTGGTCATGGCCATATCGTACCGCCACCATACAGGCGTAAGCAAAGACCAAGTGACGTTGCACGGCGAACAGACAAAACCGTAGACGAAGCTGGGTTACACAGCGGTTACACGATCAGAGGGAGGCCGCGAAAAAGAAAAAAGGGCTACACGCTTGTGCATGTAACCCTTTGATCCTACTGCTGAATTTTGGTGCCGCTGACCGGAATCGAACTGGTGACCTTCGCATTACGAATGCGCTGCTCTACCGACTGAGCTACAGCGGCTCTACGCGGGCAAACCCGACGAAGAGCCGTATTCTAGCAAACAACTCCGGCAACTTGCTAGTCCGGCTCGGCACTCAGCCATAAATTATTAAAAAATCACGCCGCGTGGTAGCCCGTGACCAGTTCGACCTCGCTCTTCGAGCCGAGGAACACCGGCACGCGCTGGTGCAGCTTGGTCGGCTGGATCTCCATGATGCGCTTGCTGCCGTCGGTGGCGGCGCCGCCGGCCTGCTCGACGATCATGGCCATCGGGTTGGCTTCGTACATCAGGCGCAGCTTGCCCGGCGAGGATGGGTCGCGCATGTCGGCCGGGTACATGAAGATGCCGCCGCGGTTCAGGATGCGGTGCACGTCGGCCACCATCGAGGCGATCCAGCGCATGTTGAAGTCCTTGCCGCGCGGGCCGGTGGAACCGGCCAGCAGCTCGTCGACGTAGCGCTGCACCGGCGGGTGCCAGTGGCGTTTGTTGGACATGTTGATCGCGAATTCCTTGGTGGTTTCCGGGATCTGCATGTCGCTCTGGGTCAGCACCCACGAGCCCATTTCGCGGTCGAGGGTGAAGCAGTGCACGCCGTTGCCGGTGGTGAGTACCAGCATGGTCTGCGGGCCGTAGACCGCATAGCCGGCCGCCACCTGCTGGGTACCAGGCTGCAGGAAGTCCTGCTCGGTGGGGTTGATCATGCCTTCCGGCGCCTTCAGCACCGAGAAGATGGTGCCGATCGAGACGTTGACGTCGATGTTCGAGGAACCGTCGAGCGGATCGTACATCAGCAGGAACTCGCCCTTCGGGTAGCGGCTCGGGATCTGGCGGATGGTTTCCATCTCTTCCGAGGCCATCGCCGCCAGGTGGCCGCCCCACTCGTTCGCCTCCAGCAGGATCTCGTTGGAGATCACGTCGAGCTTCTTCTGGACTTCGCCCTGGATGTTCTCGGTATCGGCACTGCCCAGCACTTCGCCGAGCGCGCCCTTGCTGACCGAATAGCTGATGCGCTTGCAGGCGCGCGCCACGACCTCGATCAGGAGGCGCAGTTCGGCATTGATGGTCTGGTGGAGGCGCTGTTCCTCGACCAGGTACTGCGTAAGACTGACGCGTTTCATGGACTTCCTTTGGTTTGGTTTCAAATTTATTCGTAGGACGGGCGGCTTGTCCGCCCACGCGTTCGAACCGTGTGTGAAAACACGCGCCGCATCCATTCATGCGGGAGTCGAACGCGTGGGCGGGAGACCCGCCCACCCTACATTAATTAGCGAGCGCCTTGGTGACGATCTCGCGTACGTCGTTCGACAGCCGCTGCTGCCCCGCCACCTGCTGCAGCGCCGTCTTCATGTGCTGCTGCAGTTCCGGCGTGTAGCGGCGCCAGCGGTCCATGGCGCGCGCCAGGCGGGCCGCAACCTGCGGGTTGAGCGCGTCGAGCAGGGTCACGTGCTCGGCCCAGAACAGGTAGCCGCTGCCGTTCGGCGCGTGGAACTCGACCGGGTTGTTCATGCAGTAGGTGGCGACCAGGCTGCGCGCGCGGTTCGGGTTGCGCAGGTTGAAGGCCGGATGGCGCATCAGTTCGCGCACCTTGGCGATGTCGGTGGTCGGGGCCGAGGCCTGCATCGCGAACCACTTGTCGACCACCAGCGCCTCGCCCTGGAATTCGTCGTAGAAGCGGGCCAACTCGGCTTCGGCCTCGGGCGCCCGGGCGTGGATCAGGGCGCTCAGGCTTGCGGCGCGGTCGGTCATGTTGTCGGCTTCCCGGCACTGGCGCAGCGCCAGCGCGATGGTCTCGGCGTCCGGGGCGGCGTTCAGGTAGGACAGCGCCAGGTTCTTGAGGGCGCGCTTGCCGGCGGACGCGGCATCCGGGCTGTACGGGCCGGGGGTCTGGTTGGCCTGGTACTGGGCCAGCAGTTCCTCGCGCAGGCGGGCGCCGATGTTGGCACGCATGAACTGGCGCGCCATGTGCACGGCCAGCGGATCGACGGTATCGAGCTGCTCGGCGATCATGGTTTCGCTCGGCAGCAGCAGGGCCTGTTCGCGGAAGGCCGGGTCGAGCGATTGGTCGACCAGCATGCGGCGCATCGCCTCGATGAAGGTGTCGTCCAGGCTCAGGCGGCTGGAGGCCGGCGCCTCGCCGGTCAGCTTGAGCAGGCGTCCCATCGCCAGGCGCTGCCCCGCTTCCCAGCGGTTGACCGGGTCGCTGTCGTGGCTGAACAGGTGCAGCAGGTCGTTGTCGCTGTAGCCGTGGCGCAGGATCACGGGCGCCGAGAAGTCGCGCAGCACGGACGGTACCGGCTGTTCCGTCACATTGCTGAACACGAAGGTCTGCTCGGCCTCGGTCAGCTCGAGCACGGCGGTGCTGCCCATGTCCTTGCCGTCCACGGTGAGCGGCATGTCGCGCCCCTCGCGGTCGAGCAGGCCGACCGCCACCGGGATGTGGAAGGGGCGCTTGTCGGGCTGGCCCGGGGTCGGCGGGCAGGACTGGAACAGGGTCAGCGTGTAGGTCCGGGCCGCCTCGTCGTAGCGGGTCTCGAAACGCAGCTCCGGGGTGCCGGCCTGGTCATACCAGCGCTCGAACTGGGTCAGGTCGCGGCCGTTGGCGTCGGCCATCGCCAGGCGGAAGTCGTCGCAGGTGACGGCCTGGCCGTCGTGGCGCTCGAAGTACAGGTCCATGCCCTTGCGGAAGCCTTCGCGGCCCAGCAGGGTCTGGTACATGCGCACCACTTCGGCGCCCTTCTCGTACACCGTGACGGTATAAAAATTGTTGATCTCGACAAAGGAATCCGGACGCACCGGGTGCGCCATCGGACCGGCGTCCTCGGGGAACTGGGCCTGGCGCAGCGTGCGCACCTGGTCGATGCGGGTGACGGCGCGGCCGGTGCTGGTGCCGATCATGTCGGCGGTGAATTCCTGGTCGCGGAACACCGTCAGGCCCTCTTTGAGCGAAAGCTGGAACCAGTCGCGGCAGGTCACGCGGTTGCCGGTCCAGTTGTGGAAGTACTCGTGCGCCACCACCGCCTCGATGCCCTGGAAGTCGATGTCGGTGGCCACGCGCGGGTTGGCCAGCACGAACTTGGTGTTGAAGATGTTCAGGCCCTTGTTCTCCATCGCGCCCATGTTGAAGTCGCTGGTGGCGACGATCATGAAGCGGTCGAGGTCGAGTTCGAGGCCGTAGCGCTCTTCATCCCAGCGGATGCTGTGCTTGAGCGACTGCATCGCGTAATCGGTCTTGTCGAGGTTGCCCTCTTCGACCCACACCTGCAGCAGGGCGTCGCGGCCGTCGGCCAGGCGGAAGCGCTCTTCCTGGCACACCAGGCGCGCGGCCACCAGCGCGAACAGGTAGGAAGGCTTCTTGAACGGGTCTTCCCACTTGGCGTAGTGGCGGCCGTCGCCCAGCTCGCCTTCTTCCAGCAGGTTACCGTTGGACAGCAGCACCGGATAGCGTTCCTTGTCGGCACGCAGCATCACGGTGTACTTCGCCATCACGTCCGGACGGTCCGGGAAATAGGTGATGCGGCGGAAGCCCTCGGCCTCGCACTGGGTGAAGAAGTTGCCGTTCGAGGTGTACAAGCCGCTCAGGGTGGTGTTCTGTTCCGGCACGCAAATGGTCTCGATCTCGAGCACGGCTTCTTCCGGCGCGTTCGGGATGCTCAGGAGGTTGTTGCCGATGATGTACTCGCCGCTCTGTAGTTCGCGGCCGTTCATGCGCAGCGCCACCAGTTCGATGTCTTCGCCATGGAGTTCGATCGTGCGCTGGTGGGGACAGTCCTGGTTACGGCGCACCGTCATGCGGTTGGCCACCACCGTGCGGGCGGGATCGAGGTCGAATCCGAGTTCCACGGTGTCCACCAGGTAGCTCGGGGGGGTGTAATCACTCCGGTAAATCGTCTGGGGCGTATCGGTGCGCATAGGAAGTCCGAAAAGACAGTGGGTGAAGTGTTTATTCTACCAACAAGATTTTCGAGTGCCCGCTACACTTTGCTTGTATCGGAATGTGGATGCCGTAACCGCGTGTAAATAATTTTCTCAAGTTTCTGAACAGGCAGTAATCAAGAGGATAGGAAAAGTCCGCATAACGAAGGAGAAAGCAATGAAACGCCTGATGATCGCCGCCGGAGCGGCGCTCGCACTGCTGTTGACGGGATGCGCCACCACGATCCGCAGCGACGTCACCACCTTCCACCAGTGGCCGGCGCAGATCCAGGACAAGAGCTACATGTTCGAAGCGCCGCCGGTGCACGACGACACGCTCGAATACCGCGCCTACCAGGACCTGGTGCGCGGCCAGCTGGCGCGCCTGGGCTTCCGTGACGCCGGCGGCGGCAAGCCGGCGCTGACGGTCTCGATGCGCTTCACCACCACCGACGTGCCGGTGCGCGTGGTCGAACCGATCTCGCCGTTCTACGATCCGTTCTACCGCCCCTTCTACCATCCGGCGGCGCGCTTCGGCTACCGCGGCGTACGCCGCCCTTACTGGGGCGGCTGGTACAGCCCGTTCTACGATCCGTTCTGGAGTCCGGCCTACCAGGTCTCGGTCGAGCACCAGTACCGCCGCGAACTGCAGATCGGCATCAAGTCGGCGACCGACGGCAAGCGCCTGTTCGAGGTCACCGTGCACAACACCAGCCGCGAGCTGTCGACCCCGGCCGTGATGCCGGCGCTGGTACAGAGCGCCTTCGAGGGTTTCCCGGGGCCGTCGGGCGTGGCGCGCAGGGTGGAACTGAAGCAGCAGAACGGCTGATCAGCCGCTTGCAACGAAGAACGGGGCCAATGCCCTAATGCCGTTCAGTTAAGACTGAACGGCATTTTTATTTTGTCGTTGTAAACGCGCGGCAACGCTGTTAACCTTCGTCGCCATGTTCGACGACACTCTACATTTCCTGGCGAATCACCTCGAGGCTCC
>NZ_JBFTEF010000023.1:0-34102 GCF_041023745.1 Massilia sp. X63 | reverse complement strand
CGCTGGTCGCGGGGCATCAGGAACTGGACACTGGAGAATCAGGTCTGGTTGAATCCGGAACGGATTCGACCAGAAGAATTAAAGCGCGCAGCTTGAGGTGACGCGACAACTACGTTGACAAACGCCGTGGTTGTGGACCTACAATCACGACCGGCCCAACATGGCGCTCGGCGGTATCACGCCAAAACAGAAATTGGCGCTGGCCGCTTAACCTCTACTTTTAGTGTGCTCTAAAAATGGGAGGATTACCCCAGGACAGTAAGTGATCCAATCTCATTCCCCTTGAGTCGGTCTTGCACGTGACGCAAGCTGATTTCCGTGGCCGGATCCAACAACTGTGATTCGTCTATCCAGAGGACCACAGAACGCTGACCTGTTTCCTCGATCAGGTTCATAACGTGTTGTTCAGCGAAAAGACGGTCTCGTCCATGTGTGTCGCCGATGGCCCAGCACGTATGTCCACAAATCCAACATCCGCGAACTGGGCAGATAGGCGTTCGGTGACATACCGTATGCCGTAAGTCTTGCCAGCGCCGGGCGGTCCGAATACGACAGCCTGTTGCACACCTGCGTTAATCCATCCGGCAACGCGTTCCGCCAGTTCCTCTACCTGCATCGTTGGACAGATGTAAGTGCGAAGGAGGACAGGATGTGTGCCGAAATCGACTGGGCGGATTGCCGAATTCGCTCCCGGCAATGAAGAAGGTGGTCGGAGGACACCACGGCGGTTGTTGCCTCGCGGAACAGTCATACGTCTTCCTTTCAGGTGGAGTTAAGAGGAGCGGCTGCAGGATCTACAGCTCCTCACCGTATGGTAGCTCGGACCTGCAGCTAAATGGCCGTTTGGACAACTTAAAACAAACGTTTTAAGCGGACCAGTTCCGGCTAGCCCTCCTCTGAGAAGATTGAGGCCAAGTGCTTGAAGTTTCTGTATTTCCTTCCCTGCCTCCGACGCAATCATGCACCCGGCTTTGCTTTAGAACGGCGCGTGGCGCGACTTTCTCCCTGCTGGCTTAGTTTGGCGGCGCGAGTCGACGTAGATGGGCGACGGTTTAGCTGCTCACGAAGCACCTCCGCGCGGGCTCGCTCTACCGCAATCTGGCCGGTCAAATCCGACGTAACGGCTTGCAATTGCTCCGCCTTAGCTCGAGCAATATCCCTCTCATTGATGGCAGCTATTAGGTTGCCGTCGAGCGCGGCAAAGTCTCTGGCCCGCTTCGCCACTTCGATCTGCGCATGGGTCAGCTCAGACTGGAGTCGCTGCGACGATGCCGCGGACAGGCTCCGCTCTGACTCGAGAGCCTTCTCCAGCTTGTTCACGGCCGTACGTTCGCGATCAATTTCGAGAAGAGCGCGACGTTCTAACGCAGCGTAGCGCTCCTCGGCTTGCGTGATCCGTGCCGTGACTCGCTCGATCTCCGAAGCGTGTTCGGTACGGATTACCTCAAGCTGCCGCCCGGCTTCCGAAACGGCTTGGCGTGCATCAGCTAGCTTAGCGTTCAGCTCGGCGGCTGCCGCAACACTAACAGCGGCCTCTTCACGCAAGGTCGCGTTTTCTCGGGCAGCAGTCTCCAGTTTTACAACGAGTACCTGCAGTTCCCGATCGGCGTTATAGAGCTGATCCTGGACAGTTTGTTTTTCTCGAAGTGCCGAGTCACGTTCATGGGCCACAGCCTGCCGAAACTCGTCGAAAGACCAGTTTGCCGCGCTCTGCGCCGAGTTCCACAGTTTCAACACAAGGTCGCCGGCGGCCTGTACCAGGTCGTCAGGCAGGCCGGGTTGGCCCAGCTCCACCTTGCCTGACCGGCGCAGGTCGGCCCAGAAAGCGCGCAGGGCCTCGGTCGGGGC
The DNA here is from genome assembly GCF_041023745.1 of Massilia sp. X63. Classification (NCBI taxonomy): domain Bacteria; kingdom Pseudomonadati; phylum Pseudomonadota; class Betaproteobacteria; order Burkholderiales; family Oxalobacteraceae; genus Massilia; species Massilia sp. X63. The sequence goes on along the minus strand of NZ_JBFTEF010000023.1, from coordinate 32,254 downwards.
CCGACATGCTGCCTTTACGAACCAGCTGATACAGCTTATTAGCGGTGGGCGTAATCCCGTACCGGAAAAACATGACAATGCACACCTCTCTGTAGAGGTCAGGCGTCCGCGGGTGCTCTGTTCGCAGCTTCTCCACGTCTGCCTGTAGGGCGGCGTCAAGATCCATTTGGTCCAGCATAAGGTCCTCCCGAATACTTTATATTACTACGTAATACGTAATGTTTCGGGCCCCCTACTCCAGAAATGTGACATTATTCTTATAATGTCAGATCCAGCCAAGGTTCCTTCCTCTTATGCCGCGGCTGCGCCGCAAACGCTTCCCGCACAATCGAGGCACGCGCCTGGGACGGCGTACGTGCCCATCGTCAGCGTCGGAATGCTGGCGGCAGCCCACCACACAGCCTTATTGAAATGCTAATGCTCCGTTAACCCTCAACCCTTAGGCTTCTTTCCTAAGCGGTCCGCCAGCACGGAATGGCCGTGGATGGCAGCCATGTCGGCTGTCCGTTAGGAGCGCCGTAGTGGACGAATTTGACGTGGGTAGATGGGCAATACCGGCGCTGGCAATCTCCGCCAGCGCTGCCGTGAGCTGGTGGTACCGGCACAGGCGCGGCTGGCACAGCTGGCCAGCGATATGGAAAACGATTCTCGGCAGCCTGGTTGTGGCGCGTGTCATCTTCGTGCTGCAGAACGCACCGGAATATGCGGGCGAACCGCTCTCGATAGCCGATTTGAGTGACGGCGGCTTCTCTGACGCTGGCGGCATCCTTGCGGCATTCGTGCTGGGCGCACACTTTACGGCCCGGACTGGCACGCCGCGCCGTCCGGTCCTTGCGGCGATCCTCACCGGTGCCGTCGTCTGGATAGGTGGCGCGATCGCCACGCTCAATTTCGGGCCGCCCAGTACTCCAGTACCCCTGGTCGAACTACGGCGTCTCGATGGCACTCCGGTCCAGTTGCGGACCCTGACAGACAAGCCGATGGTGGTCAACCTGTGGGCGACGTGGTGTCCACCATGCCGACGCGAGATGCCAGCGCTTGAGGAAGCCCAGCGGCGTCACCCCGGCATCACCTTTGTCTTCGTCAACCAGGGTGAGGACGCGGCGACAATACAGGCCTTCATGGCGCAGCAAAAACTCAAGCTCGACAACGTATTCACCGACCGTGCCCGGGAAGTGGGACGGCGCACCGGCTCGTTTGCCATGCCGACAACCCTGTTCTATGGCAAGGATGGGCGCCTCTTCCTGCGTCACATGGGGGAGCTAGACCGTGATGGCCTCGACACGCGCCTCGAGATGCTGGCGGCGCCGGTGAATGGATTCAAGCGCTGAACATCCAATAGCGCCCTGCCGAAGCGCCTTAGCTTACCGTCGCCGGCAACGAGTGACGACGCGCGTGGGTAGCCACGCCTTCCATATGCGGCCGATGCGCGACCTACCCGCGGCGAGCTTGAAAGTGCTGACCATTGCCAGAAGCTTCTCGGCCTGCGCCTGCATTGAACCGCAGCAGCAGCGGCCTCTTCCACGTGTGCCGCATCCTGCTGCGTAACCAGGTCCATCTGCGCGTTGGCGTGGTTAACGCGGGCGATCGCGGCGCTCTGCTCCTGCCCGGCAAGGGCGACTGCGGGCATGATGTCGGTGACACGCTTCACGCACGCACTTAGCCCGCGTCTTCGTTGGAAGAATCAGGCTGAGTCGCCCGATGAGGCATCCACAGTTTGGGGTACGCGGATGGCTTAGCTCATGTAGCGCCCTGCCCTGCTCGCGTTGGCGACGCGTGTCACTCCGCGCCGTAAATCACATCATTTGAACTTGGCCAGCGCCGGATCGCTTATCCGTTGTTCAGGCAGGCCAGTCATGGCGGGCAGTTCCGACAGGCGCGGCATGCCGCTCTTCACCTGGACCTTGCCTTGGCTGTCGCGCCAGACCACGCCAGGGGTACCGGCGATGCCGAACTGCTCCATCAGCTCGCCATTCCTGCGGATCGACGCCGCCACCGCGGGCTGGTTCTGCTCGGTCTTGCCGGCCTGTGGCTTCCACGGCTTCCCATGGTTCTGTTCCATGTGCCGGAAGGCCGCGGTCTTGTCCGGCGATGCCAGCACCTCGATCGCTTTCGGCATGCTCGTCGGGCCGAGCGTTGCGACGGGGATCCAGCGCACCTGCAGTCCAGCCGCCTCGTACGGCTGGACTGCACGCCACATGAAGTGGCAATAAGGGCAGTTCGGATCGACGAAGGCGTAGATGATGCTTTTCGGATTCTTGGTGCTGCCCTCGGCGATGAATGCCGATTTCTCCAGTTGTGCGAATGCGGCTGCGAAATCCGGCTTGGGGATGTACATGTCTTCGTGCTGGGCCGAGAGGTTCTGGCCACGTTCATCGATCAGCGCTCCCGCCACCAGCGTCTTTCCGTCCGCCGTTGTGTATACGAGCGAATGGCGCCCCCCCTGGGAAAGCACCCAGCCGGTGAGCCCCGAGCCGGCCGGGAACTGCCTGACCACCTTGACGCCGGCGCTTACGGCGCGCTCCAGGACCGGTGGGGTCTGCTCGGTGGCGAAGGCGGCCGTATTGATGAGTGCTGCTGCGAGTGCGGTTGGCACCGCGTATTTGAAAGCCTGCATGTCGACTCCGATAGTGAAGGCGTTGATTAAGATTGGGGGGGGGGTTGCGCGGCTTCCGCCTTGCGAAGCGAAGCGAGGAAGGAATCGGCATCCTCGTAGCCGATGACTCGTGTGCCGCCGAGTTCACGGCCGTCGGCGCCGAAAAAGATGATCCCGGGTGGGCCGAACAGGCCAAAGCGCTTGAGCAAGGCCTGGTCGGCCGCGTTGTTGGCAGTGACGTCGGCCTGGAGCAGCAGCATCTGGTCGAAGCGTGACTGTACGCGCGGATCGGAGAACGTGAAACGCTCCATTTCCTTGCATGACACGCACCAGTCCGCGTAGAAGTCGAGCATGACGGTCTTGCCCGGGCTCCGGGCCAGGACGGCATCGAGCTCCTCGATCGAGCGGATTCTCTGGAACCGGGTCTCCTGGTGCGCCTCCGCCGTGGCGAAAGGCGCCAGCGGATCGGTCCCGCCAGCGGCCAGGCCGGCCAGCTGCGCCGCGCCCAGCACCCCGACGACGAGGCCGGCGGCCACACCAAGCGGCCGGCGTGGACGCGGCAGCAGTAGCGACGCGGCATAGCCCGTTCCCAGCAAGCCCCAGCCCAGCATCAGCGCCTGGGGCGGCAGGACCGGCGCCGCGATCCACAATGCGGTGCCCAGCATCAGCACGCCGAAGAAGCGCTTGACACCCGTCATCCAGGCGCCCGCGCGCGGCAGCAGGGTGCCCGCCGAGGCGCCGACCAGCAGCAGCGGCACGCTCATTCCGGCGGCCATCGCGAACAATGCGCTGCCGCCGATGAAGGCATCCTTGGTCTGGCTGATGTACACGAGCGCGCCCGCGAGCGGTGCGGCGACGCAGGGACCGACGATCAGTGCCGAGATGGCTCCCATTGCAAACACCCCCGCGTGCGTGCCTGTCCCCTGCCGGTTGGAGGCTCCCGCCAGGCGCGACTGGATCGCCGCCGGCACCTGCAGCTCGAACACGCCGAACATCGGTAGCGCCAGCACGACCATCAAGAGGGCGAACGCGCCCAGCACCCAGGCGTTCTGCAGCGCCGCTGCCAGTCCTTCGCCCGCCAGGCCGGCCGCCACGCCCATCGCGGTATACACGATCGCCATGCCGAGCGAATACGACACCGACAGGGCAAGGCCCCGCAAGCGCGACGCGGAACCCTTGTCGCCGACGATGATCGAGGAGAGGATCGGCAGCATCGGCAGCACGCAGGGCGTGAACGAGAGGCCCAGACCCAGCAGCAGGAACATCGGGACGATGACCGCCAGCTCGCGGCTGCTCAAGGCCCGTTCGATGCGTCCACTATCGTTGTCGTCGGTCAGCGTACCTTCGAGGGCGGCTGCTGCCGGTTGCGCAGCAGCGGCCGGGCGCAGCCCCGATGGCCCGGCGGCCTCCAGGACCGCGCTCGATGCCATCGGCGGATAGCACAAGCCCTTGTCGGAGCAGCCCTGCGAGGTGGTCTTCAATGTGAAGCTTCCCGTCCCGTCCACGGGAATGCGCACCCTGACCACGCCGCGATAGGTTTCCATTTCCTTCTGGAAGGTCTCGTCGAAATGCTTCTCGCCAGCCGGGAACACAGGCTGTCCGAGCCGGGTCTCCCCGGCTTCGAATGCGAAGCGCTCGCGGTACATGTAATAGCCGGGCGCAATGTCAAAGCGCACTTCAGCGGTCTGTCCGTCGACCATGTAGGCGGCGAAGCGGAACGCCTGCTCGGGCGGCAGGAAATCGTCTTCAGCGGCCGCCGCGTTGCCGGATGCTGCAAGCAGCACCGCGGCAAGCGGAACCAGCAGCAGCGCAAGCAGCCACCGGCCCATTCCGGGTAGCGTTCGTGATAAGAAGACCATACGCTCTCTCCTGTCTTTCATTAATGTCGCTCTCTCGCGTTTCCGGTTCAGCGCTTGCTGCGCAGGACCGCCAGGTGTTCGGCCAGCGTGGCGCTCGATACCTCGCCCATCCGCTTGTCGACGAGTATTCCGTTCGCGTCGACAAACAGCGTGGTCGGCAGGCCCGGGGCGCCGGCTGCCTTGGCCAATGCTCCGCCGGGGTCGAGCACCACGTTCCGCAGCGGCAGGCCCTCGGCCTTCAGGTAGGCACGTACCGTGGCGCTGTCCTCGCCCTGGTTGACGAATACGAAGTTCAGGTCGTTCGCTTCGCGCTGCGCCTTGCCAAGGGCGGGCATTTCTCTCCTGCAAGGCGGGCACCAACTGGCCCACAGGTTGACCACCATGGGCTTGCCGGCAAATGCGGACAATGGAACGGCGCGTCCGTCAAGATCCGTCAGCATCACCTCGGGCAGGGCCTGGCGCTCGGTGGCCATGCGGATCAGCCCGTTCCCGGCGATCCAGATGAAGATGCCGGCCCATAAGGCAATGACGATCGCGGCGCGCTGCTCGGCCCTGCGCCATGCCAGGATGGCGCCGATGATGACAGCGGCCGTGAAGCCCGCGACCGGCGCCAGCCCGCCGTCGCGCAGGTCCGGCAGCCGCCAGGGTTCTTCCGCGTACAGCGGCCAGTAACGGGCGACAAAGACGATGCGCGCCACCAGGATCGCCCCGGCGATGATCAGCCAGAGCGAGCCCTCGGCCTTCACGCCGCGCCTGGCCGCCACCCTATTGCCGATGGCGGAACCGAGGATGATCGTTGCGAATGCGACCAGCAGTTGCGCGGGCAAGGCAAGCGGGCCGAGTGTGACAATCATGGTGGTGTGCTTTCCTGCGCATGGCGCCGGCCCGACGGGCCGGTTCGACGCCTGGCGAATACAGCCATCCTATTGCCTGACGATTAGCACCACATTAAGAATTCTGTCGAATTACCGGGAGGCACCGGTTTCGCCGCCGCCGTTAATCACGGGATAACCGTAAAGCGGTAAGATCGCGCTTCCTGCATCTACTACTCGGGTTAGCCATGCGTGTACTCGTCATCGAAGACGACGAACTGGTCGCCAGCGGCATTCTTGCCGGCCTGCGCCTGTCCGGAATCGGGGCCGACCATGTCGCCAATGCCTCGCAAGCGGAAATGGCCGTGCAGACCGGCCGCTTCGACGTCCTCCTCCTCGATCTCGGCCTGCCGGACACCGACGGGCTCACGCTTCTCAGGCGCTGGCGCGGCGCCGGCAAGGACTGGCCGGTACTGGTCCTGACAGCGCGCGACGACGTGCAGGACAAGGTGGCTGGCCTGCGCAGCGGCGCCGACGATTATCTGGTGAAACCCTTCGAACTCGACGAACTGGTAGCACGGCTGCATGCCTTGCAACGGCGTAGTGCCGGCCGCAGCGTCGACCGCATCGAGCATGGTCCGCTCGCCTTCGATCCCGCCACCCAGGTGGTGACGCTGGATGGGAACCCGGTCGAGCTGTCGCGGCGCGAACTGGCCCTGCTCCAGGCATTGCTCAACAGCGGCCAGCGCATCCTCAGCACCGACCAGGTCAAGGATAGCCTGTATGGGCTGGGCGACGGCGTCGAAAGCAATGCCCTGAACGTCCACATCCACCACCTGCGTCGCAAGCTCGGGCCGAATATCGTCGAAACCGTGCGTGGCCTCGGGTACCGGCTTGGCAAGGCGGGGGCATGAAGACGCTGCGCCTGCGCCTGTTGGTCACCATCGGCGCCTCGTTCGCACTGTTCTGGACCCTGTCGTCGCTGTGGACGCTGGTCGACCTGCGCGACGAGTTCCGCGACGCACTCGACGAACGGCTGGCGGCATCGGCGCGCATGGTCGCCGCGCTGATTGCCGACTCGCCCCATCTTTCGGTGCAGCCGGGTTCGCGCGGGGCCAGCCCGATCCCCTACCTGGTACGCACCGACAACGTGGCCTGCGAGATCCGGCTGGTGCGGGGCGGCATCGTGGGCCGCACCGAGAACAGCCCGGAACGCCTCGGCCTGGTGTCACCCGGCTACCGCACCCGCGTCATCGACGGCGTTACCTGGCGCAGCTACACCATCGAGCACAACGGTATGCGCATCACCACCGCCGACAAGACCGAGCGCCGCCAGCAGCTGTTCCGCAATATCGCCTTCGCCACCTTCGTGCCCTTCCTTGTCGCCATGGCGGCGACCCTGATCGCGCTATGGTTCGCCGTACGCCATGGCCTGCGGCCACTGGAACGGATCCGCGTTGCCCTCGAAGCCCGCGAACCCGGTGCGCTCCACCCGCTGCCCGAGGAGGACCTGCCGCGCGAGATCGCCCCGCTGGTCACGACCGTCAACGGCCTGCTGGCCAGGATCGAACGCACCATCGAGCGTGAACGGCGCTTCACCGGCGACGCCGCGCACGAATTGCGCACACCACTCACCGCCGTCAAGACCCATCTCCAGGTCGCCCGCATGAGTGGCGATGGGCCGGACACGGCGGTAGCTCTCCAGCAGGCCGAACGCGGGGTAGGACGCCTGCAGGGCATCATCAACCAGCTCCTGATGCTGGCGCGCGTCGAGGGTTCGATGGCATTCGAGGATGACGAGCGCCTGCACGCAGCCGCAATCGCGGAGCAGGTCCTCATGCACCTTCCGGCGCAGCAGGCCGCCAGGGTGTGCGTTCACGACGAAGGCGGCGCAGCACGCGTTCTCCGCATACCCGCATCCCTCGCCGTGACGGCGCTGCGCAATATCCTCGACAATGCGCTGCGCTACAGCGATGCCGAGGCCACTGTCGTGCTGCGGATCGTGCAGCATGGCGGGACGGCGGGCTTTACGGTGGAAGACCAGGGCAGCGGCATGAGCGATGCGGACATCGGCAAGGCCGGGCAGCGCTTCTGGCGCAAGGGCGGCGGCCAGGGCAGCGGCCTCGGCCTCTCGATCGTCATGGCGATCGTCGCGCGCTACGACGGCAGCTGGAAGCTCGAACGCCGCGCGGGAGGCGGGCTGGCCGCACACCTGGCCTTCCCTGCCGCATGAGCTTCGAACGACATGCCTCGCCGTCGGTGCCTTGGTAAAGGCACCTGCCTATGCGTACGTGCAGCGCCGCCACCGGTTTTCTGCTGGCGCGCGCAGTCGTATTCGATGCGCCGCTGCGGGACTCCGTCACGGGCGCTCTGCCAGACAACTTTAGCGTCCGGACTGCGGTCATGCAGGGCCGCTGACACGAAAAGCGGACGTTGCTTTTACTCTTCAAGCCAGTGCAAGGCCTGGCTAAGGTCGTTATAGAAAACACGGTATTCGCCTTCACCAAATTGTCCGAATGCGATCCGTGCAAAGTAGGCCAACCGAGTATTCGCCACCAAAATGGCTTTACGCAGGGGCCGGTCGTGGAACAGTTGACTGGCTTCTTTTTCGAGTTTTTCCTGCAACAGTGCATGCTCGACATTGGGCGACTCGATTTCCAAGCCGTCGTAGAGAACGCGCGTGTGTCCGGTATCCTGTAGCAGCTGGACGACCCGCTTATGGGTTTCCTCAAGCATGCTTTCGCTTAATTCACCTCTCAATCGCGCCACTATGACATGGCCGAGAGGTTCGATCCACAGTTGAGTATTCGGCATCTTATACAGTTAAAATAGTTTGAAACCTATATGTTGGCTACAATCACCCGAGGCCACCGATACTTGACTGTGCCCTCTGATCCGATGGCAGAGGTCGGGACCGACAAGTGTACGGTCTTGTTGCTATCAGCACAAGGACGGTTTTTTCTGGCGTCTATGGATTCCCCCCCGGTTTGCCAAGCATTCATGGATAGGAGCGATCGGGCTCAAGGCAATATCTTGGCCGAACGCCAGTGGCGCAATGTCAAACAGGAGGACGTATATCTGGCCGCTTTCGCCAACACGTAACAGGCGCTCAATTACAATGAGCCAGCGAGCGGCAAGCGTAGTGGCAGTGGCAGTGGCAGTGGCAGTGGCAGTGGCAGTGGCGCGCTGATGGTCGGCAAATAGACAGTACGCAAGTGCTGGGCCAACGCCGGCCAACTGCAGTGACAGAAAACACCGCAGCCTTAACCCCGAAGAATTGTCTCACCGACGGGTCACTTTATATTGTCCCGATTTGGTTCTTTTTTATACATTTTACTGCACATGAAAATATCAGTTATTGGCACCGGTTACGTCGGACTAGTTTCAGGCGCGTGCTTTGCCGATGTCGGCAATACCGTCCTGTGTATGGACCTGGACCAACACAAAATCGCGATGCTCAACGCTGGCCGGAGCCCTATCTTCGAGCCAGGCCTTGATGCCCTGATCGCCCATAACACGGCGGCCCGCAGATTGCTTTTCACCACGAATTATGACGAAGCGGTCGCGGATGCAGACATCATTTTCCTGGCCGTGGGTACGCCGCCGGATGAAGATGGCAGTGCCGACCTGACGCACGTTCTTTCGGCGGCGCACAGCATCGGCCAGCTCATGCAACGGCCGATTACCCTGGTCAACAAATCTACCGTCCCGGTGGGCACTGCCGACCGGGTAAGAAGCGTGATTGCCGAACAACTCCGGGCCCGCGGTGTCTGTATCGACTTTTCTGTCGTCAGCAATCCCGAGTTTCTCAAGGAGGGGGCGGCAATCGAGGATTTCATGCGCCCCGCCCGGATCATCGTGGGCAGCGACAATCCGCAGGCGACGAAAATCATGCGGAACCTTTATGCACCGTTCAGCCGTAATCATGAAAAGCTGCTGGAGATGGATGCGCGCAGCGCCGAGCTGACGAAATACGGCGCCAATGCCATGCTGGCAACGCGCATCAGCTTCATGAACGAACTAGCGAACCTGGCGGAGACGCTGGGCGCCGACATCGAGCTGGTGCGGCGCGGCATAGGCTCGGACCCGCGCATTGGCCCGGATTTTTTGTATCCGGGAATAGGCTATGGCGGCTCCTGCTTCCCCAAGGATGTCCGGGCGCTCTTAAAAACGTCGGCCGACCATGGGCAGAAACTGCGCATCCTGGCTGCCATTGAAGCGGTGAATGCGACGCAAAAAAATATTCTGTTCAAAAAAATTGCGCAGTACTTCAATGGGACCGACAGGCTGGCAGGAAAAACCGTCGCACTTTGGGGCTTGTCTTTCAAGCCCAACACGGATGATGTGCGCGAGGCGCCGAGTCTTGCACTGATCAGGGCGCTTTTTGCTGCGAATTGCCGGGTCCAGGCATACGACCCGGCCGCCAGCGAAGAGGCAAAAAACGTGCTGATCAGCGAGCATGGCGAAGCACGTTGCCATGAGCTGCTCAACATCGTTGATTCCGCAGTAGCCGCAGTGGAAGGCGCCGATGTGCTCGCCATCGCGACGGAGTGGAAGGAGTTTCGCTCGCCTGACTTCGGCTACCTGGCTGCATCGCTTCGGCACCGGGCGATCTTTGATGGCCGCAACCTGTATGCTCCGGAGCTTGTTGCGTCGTTCGGGCTGAGCTATTTCAGCATCGGCAGACCCGTACTGGTGGCGCAGCGATGATTCCTGCCAACTCGCCTGTCCTGGTCACTGGCGCCGCCGGCTTCATCGGGAGTTTCGTCGCGTCGCGCCTTGCCCGGATGGGCATGGCCGTTACCGCGTGCGACAACTTCAATGGCTATTACTCGACCGATTTGAAGCACGCACGCGTCGAGGCCTTGCTTGCACCGCAGGGAATCAGGTGCGAAGCGGTAGAGCTTGCCGATGCGCTGCAAGTCAGGCAGTTGTTCGAACGCGTTCGACCCGCCTTTGTCGTCCACCTTGCGGCGCAGGCGGGCGTGCGTTATTCGATCGAGGATCCTGCCGCCTACGTGCAGTCGAACCTGGTCGCGTTCGCCAATATCCTAGAAGCTTGCCGGCAATTCAAGCCACGCCATCTGGTCTATGCGAGCAGCAGCAGCGTCTACGGTGCAAGCCAGAAAGCTCCCTTCAAGGAGAGAGATATAACCGATGAGCCTGTCTCCTTCTACGCGGCGACCAAGAAAGCGAACGAGGCAATGGCATATTCCTATAGTCACCTGTTTGGACTGCCGGCGTCCGGTTTGCGCTTTTTCACCGTATATGGTCCGTGGGGCCGCCCCGACATGGCGTATTTCAGTTTCGCGCAAAAAATGCTAAAAGGCGAGGCGATTCCCGTCTTCGCGCAAGGTGAACTCAAACGGGACTTTACCTATATCGATGACATCGTTGAAGGTATCGTGCGGGTGTTGGCGAAGCCTGCCGACGCGGGCGCCGGCGCGGCCCCGCACATGGTATTTAATATCGGTAATCACCAACCCGTGCGGGTACTGGATTTTATTGCAGCCCTGGAAGAAGCTCTGGGCGTCAAGGCAAAGATGCAATTCTTGCCGATGCAGCCGGGTGACGTGACGATCACGTATGCCGATACCAGCAAATTGCGGGACTGGGTCGGGTTCGCACCTGCAACGCCGCTTCGCGAGGGGCTGCTTTGTTTCCGGGAGTGGCTGGCTGGATGGATGGAGCACAACAAGATGAATTAGCCATGCAGAACGATGGGATCGCGAGTGCGTACCCGAAGCGCGCCGGCACCAATTTCCTCCTGGCGCTCGGGGCTTACTTCGTGCTGCAGATCATCCTGCGGACAAGTTCGCCAGCAGTGCTCGACCTGGACGAATCGGAACAGGTGCTGGCGTTCCAGCACCTGCAGCTGGGCTATGGCAGCCAGCCGCCCTTGTATGCCTGGCTGCAATGGCTCATGTTCTCGGTGTTTGGCGTCAATCGTTTTGCCCTCTCCTTTCTCAAGAATCTGCTGCTGTTCGGTACCTACCTGGCGATGTTTCATGCAGCCAGGTCGCTCGTCGGCATTACCGGTGGCATCATCGTCGCCGCCTCGCTGGTGCTGTTCCCGCAGATTGGCTGGGAATCGCAGCGCGATCTGACGCACTCGGTGTTAATGACCTGCATGGCGGCGCTCACGCTATGGTGCTACTTCGCTTTGCTTCATCATCCGGGCAAGATGCGCCATGCGCTCTTCGGTCTGCTGATCGGGCTCGGGCTGCAATCGAAATATAACTTTGCCCTGTTTGCGCTCGCCCTGACGATGGCCAGCCTGCTGGTTCGGGAACACCGTGAGCGACTGTGGAGTCGCAGGGCCTGGATTTCACTTGCAGTGATAGCAATTGCCGTTGCTCCACACGGGTTATGGCTGCTTAACCATCTGGATGCGGCCACCCGCTCTACTCTGGAGAAAATGAATGGCAGTGATGCCGGCTATATCGGCAATGTCGTGCGTGGCCTCGGCAGTATGGTGAGCGCGACATTTCTGTTCGTGACACCGTTGTGGATGGTGTACGCCTGGGTCTTCTGGCGGCGCCGTGCCCAGGCCGAGGCAAAGGTCGATGACCCGCATGCCCGTTTTTTTCTCCGGTTTTACCTGGCGGCCTACGGCGGCATCACGGCCCTGGTGCTCAGCGGCGAGCTAACGAGCTTCAAGGATCGCTGGATGCAGCCGATCCTGTTCCTGCTGCCGCTTGCATGCTTCGTCATCTTTCCCTCGCTCGCACGTCGGACAGTGTGCCGGGAGATACTTCAAATAGCGGGCATGTTTGCCATGATCGTTCTGGTGGGACTGTCGGCACGCGCTTACCTTGGCAAGAACACGCGCGCACCGTATGTCGAACTGTCGGCCACGCTCCTGCATTGCTTTCCGGAAGCAAAAACCCTGATCGCTAACGAACTGACGGATGCCGGAAACCTGTATCTGCAGAATCCAACACGGCCAACAATGCTGCTGTCCAATACTTTACAACAACGGCCGGACATCGGCGGCAAGGTCCTGCTGATCGATTCCGACAGCGGTCAATCCGATTGGATGCATAAATTTCTTCGTGCGTATCCGTCGAGCGCCGTCCTCGAGCGGGGACGACTCGCGGTCGGAAACCCGCAGGAGCGGCAAGGCGCGATGTCAGTGGAATATGCACTTGTAGCGATAAGGAAAGAGTAAATGCGATATCGCCTGCCATTCGCAACAGGTTTCCGACGGACGGAAACATCCTACATATCGAAATAGGATCGTCCTATTGGTGACAGGCTTATGAACGCTTACGATGATTTTCCTCTTTTTTAATCATTGTCGGCAGCTGCCCGGAATCGCCGCGACGTCGATAGCATTTCTTAACTACGAACCACGGGAGAATTCACATGAAGATGCGAACATTAGGGCAACAAGGCTTGACGGTTTCCGCGCTCGGCCTGGGCTGCATGGGCATGTCGGAATTCTATGGCCAGCCTGACGAAGCAGAGTCAATCGCCACCATTCACCGCGCCCTGGAATGCGGGATCAACTTGCTCGATACGGCCGACATGTACGGGCCGTTCACCAATGAGAAACTGGTCGGCAAGGCGATCCGCGACCGGCGCGATCAGGTGATCCTGGCAACGAAATTCGCCAACGTGCGCGGCGACAACGGAGAGTTTCTCGGGGTACGCGGCGATCCGGAGTATGTGAGGCAGGCCTGCGATGCCTCCCTGCAGCGGCTGGGTGTCGACCATATTGACCTGTATTACCAGCATCGGGTCGATCCCGGCGTGCCGATCGAGGAAACCATTGGTGCAATGGCGGACCTGGTGCGTGCCGGCAAGGTGCGCTTTCTCGGCATGTCTGAAGCCGCGCCGGAAACGATCCGGCGCGCCCATCAAGTTCATCCCATCAGTGCGCTGCAGACCGAGTATTCGCTCTGGAGCCGCGATCCCGAGCACGCCATCCTGCCTGCCGTGCGCGAACTCGGCATCGGCTATGTCGCGTACAGTCCGCTCGGACGCGGGTTCCTGACCGGCCAGATCAAGCGGATCGAGGACCTCGAAGAGCGTGACTACCGGCGCCATTCGCCGCGCTTCCAGGGGGAGAACTTCCAGCGCAATCTGGACCTGGTCACCGAAGTCGGGCGCATCGCCGCAGAGAAGGGCTGTACCCCGGCCCAGCTTGCGCTGGCCTGGGTCTTGGCGCAGGGCGAGGATATCGTGGCGATCCCCGGCAGCAAGAGACGGCCGCATCTGGAGGACAACGTCCGTGCGCTGGATGTCCGGCTGAGCGACGAGGACCTTGCCCGTATCGATCGCATCCTGCCACCCGGCGCTGCCGCTGGGGAGCGGTATGACGATTCGCAGATGCAGGCCTTGAACGGTTGAGCGCCATGGATTGGAAAACATTGGACGGGCGCGTCGCGATCGTCACCGGCGGTGGACGCGGACTGGGACGTGCGATGACCCTGGGGCTAGCGCGGGCGGGAGCGCGTGTAATCGCCACGGCCGCACGGGAAAGCGCGGAATTGGAACAGGTGGCCGCCGAGATGCATGCAGAGTGCGGCGAGCAGCGTGTGCTGCCGCTGATGGCGGATGTGCGCAATGCCGAAGATTGCGAACGGGTCGTGAACGCCGCGCTGGCGCAGTGGCAGCGACTCGACATTCTGGTGAACAATGCCGGACGCGGCATGAAGTACGCCAGCGAGCGTTTTCTTGTCGAGCCCCCCAGGTTCTGGGAAGTGGAGCCGGAGACCTGGCGCATGGTCATGGATACCAACGTCAACGGCCCTTTCCTGATGGCGCGCGCCGCCGTTCCACACCTGCTCCGGGCAGGCCGGGGGCGCATCGTCAACATCTCGATGAACCACGACACCATGCGCCGGCGGGGCTTCTCGCCTTATGGTCCGTCGAAGGCCGCGCTGGAATCCGAAACCATCATCTGGGCGCAGGACCTGGAAGGCACTGGTGTAACGGTCAATGCGCTGCTTCCGGGAGGAGCGACCGCGACCGGCATGATCCCGCCGGGCCTGCCCGATGCGGTGCGCGCCACGCTGCTGGAACCGGAAATCATCGTGGCGCCGCTATTGTGGCTGGTCTCGGCCGATGCGGATGGCATCAATGGCCGCCGCCTGCTCGCCAACCGCTGGGACGGTGCCGATCCGGCGCTTGCGATCGAGGACGCCGGATGGCCGCGCTCCTGACCCGGACAAAGCGAACGTGCGCCCGTGCTTCCGCGAGTTCAGGCTGCCAGATGCCAGCGTCATCGCTGCTTTAGCCAGCCCACAATGGCCAGTGCCACGGAAAGCAACGCCAGCAGGGCCGCCAGCTGCGGTTCGGAGGAGGAGACGATCGCGGCGCAGACAGCGAGCGCAGCGGGATAAACCGGGGGAGTGGCCGCGCCGCCACGCGCCTTGTCGCGCAGTCGCTCAAGGTCCGCGGGGGCGATGCTGACTGTGATCGCCCCGGTTCGGGCTACCTTCTCGATTTGCCTGACCAAGTTCGGGGTCGATAGCACCGCCCTTCCCAGCGATGCCAGCAGCTTGCCCGCTTCGCCGCGCAGTCGTGCGGGTCGGATGCGCTCCCGAATCAAATCCTTGGCGATCGGAGCCAGTTCGCTGGCGATGTTGAAATAGGGATCGATCCGTCGAACAAAACCCTCGGCCGTGAGCAGCGTCCGGAGCACCAGGGCCAGATCGGGTGGAAGGGTGAGATGGAATTCGCGCAATAGGGCAAAGACGCGCTGGAAGATGTCGCCAAGGTCGATCTGCTCGAGCAGGACGTTGCTGAAGCGGTCGATCAGGTCGGCCAGCGCCTCTTCCAGCCTGGTCCGGTCGACACTGGGCTCCCCGGCCCATAGCATGAGAATGTCGACCACGCCGCCCGTGTCCTGCGACGCAATCGCGAGACCGAGCCGAACCAGTTCCTCCCGGCGCTTCGGCAGGAGCGTCCCGACCGCGCCAAAATCGATGAGCCCAAGCGTTCCGTCCTCGAGGAAAAATACGTTCCCGGGGTGCGGGTCGGCATGGAAGTGACCGTTGATAAGGATCATGCGCAGCACCGCCTGTGCATAGGTGCTGGCCAGCGCACTGAGATCGAGCTGGCTCCGGCGCGCCGTCTCCAGGTCGCTCGCCGGAATGCCGCGCAGCCGCTCCTGGATATTTACCCGCCTGCCGGAAAGCTCCCAGTCGAACCGGGCGGTTCGAACACCGAGATCCTTGAGGAAGGCGCCGATCGCATTGCTGGCGCGCGCTTCCGCCCCGAGATCCATTTCGCGGTCGAGGCTTTCGGCGAAGTAGCGCAGCAACTCGTCCGGCTTGAGCCGTGCGACTTCCGGTATGGTGCGCTCGGCGATACGGGCCAGGCGCCGCAGAATCCGCAGGTCGGCGTCGACGATCCGCTCGATCCCGGGACGACGGACCTTGACGATGACGTCACGGCCGTCGAGCAAGGTCGCGGCGTGGACCTGGGCGATGGACCCGGCTGCGATCGCTTTCTCGTCGAAACTGCTGAAACAGCTCTCGATCGACCCGCCAATGGCGTCTTCGATCAGCGGCCGCATGGTCTGGAAAGGAAGCGGTGGAACCCGGTCCTGCAGGCTGGTGAGCGCCTCGATCCATTCCGGATCAAGCAGATCGCTGCGCATCGCAAGGATCTGGCCGAACTTGACGGCAACCGGGCCGATGTCGCGCAACAGCGCGACGACCGCCTCCGGGCGGGCGCTGTCGAGCGTCTCGTCTCCGCCGCTTCCTAGGCCGAGCCTGGCAGACAGTCCCTTCAGGCCATGTCGTCCGAACAGGACGAGGATTTGCGCAAACCGCTCGCGCTCTTTCAACGCGGCGACCTCGGAGCCGTCGTTCAGTACTGGATCAGCCATGGTTCTTCTTTCTTGAGGTAACAAAACGAGCGCTCCACAATCCGGCGGGCTCTTCGGTCTCAGTGCGGCGGTCACGCTGGCGCCGCCGGGGAAGCGCAACAGCCATTGAACTGGCCGCTTCCGACAAGCGCTGCACCTTGATTGTCGATGCGGGTGCCGAGGAAGGTGCCTGTCCGGGGTGCGCCCAGAGACCCTTGATGAATTCGTCGGCGATGTGGCAGTGCAACGGATACATTTGCAGGTAGCGTTCGGGCATCGGGAAATTATTTGGGTTTTCTGTGGCCATAGGGTTAGCCGAACCAATAGTATCCGTGGCCAAATGGTTGGGGTCGAGTGAACCAGAACATCAAGCGCGCACCCGATCCCCTTCTTTCGCCTTCTCCCCAACGCTCGACGGCATGAACATCATGACGGCCAACGCGATCGCGACCATGATGGTACCCGCTATGAACATGTCGGCAATCGCTTGCCGGTAGATGACCGGGGTCGGTGCCCGACCATGCAGGTGCTGCGCCAGGATGGCGCCGGAACCGGCGACGCCGACCAGGCCACCTAGGGAGCGGAAAAAACTCAGCATTGCCGTTCCAATACCGCGGCGCGGCGCCGCCAATGCGGTCTGAACCAGAATGGTCATATTGGGCGACACCAACCCCAGGCCCGCCCCGAGCACGAACATGGCGGGTTCGATAACGATGAAGCCAAGCGACTGCGCGATCGCCCATGAAAGAACAGCGAACGCGGCGAGCGCCATGCCCAGTCCGATGACCTGCATTCGCTTGTAGTCGAAGCTGTCGCGGCTCATCAGGCGTCCGTTGACCAACGACGCGAGCACCATGCCTACCATCAGCGGCATCGTGAGCAATCCGGAATTGGCCGGACTGGCCCCCATAACCAGCTGAAAAAGTATCGGGAAAAACATGCTCGCGCCCATCATGCCGACAAAGGTGAAGGCCATGACCACACTGCCGACGTTGAATACCCGGCTGTGAAAAAGGTCCGGCGGCAGGACCGGCTCTGGCACGCGATGCACGTGGAACATCAGCAGCGCAAGCATGCCGATCGCCGCGAGCGTCAGGTAAGCTACCGGCGGAGACTCCCATGGCCACTCACTCCCCCCGAGAGCCAGTACGAGCAGTGCTGAGGTCACCGAACCGATCAGCAAAACGGAGCCGAGGTAGTCGATACTGTGCCGGATGGTCCGGGTAGCCGCGGGCATCGCCCTAGCGATGAGAAACAGCGCAAGCACGCCGACCGGCATATTGATATAGAAAATCCAGTGCCAGGATAGCAGGTCCGTCAAGATCCCGCCCAACACGGGACCGATGACGGTCGTGGAAGCGTAGATCGCCACGATGCGCCCATGGCGCCGTCCGCGCTCGGCAGGCGGCACCAAATCCCCAATGACGATTTGTGCCAGCGGCAGGAAGCCGCCCGCGCCAATGCCCTGGATCGCACGAAATCCGATCAGCTGCGGCAGGTCTTGCGCCAGGCCGCACAGGATCGATCCGATCAAAAAGCTGATGATCGCGAAATAGAGCAGCGGCTTGCGTCCGTACTGGTCGCTGAGCTTGCCGTAAAGAGGCATGACCGCGGTCGAAGCCAAAGCATAGGCCGTCACCACCCACGCCAGGTCCGACATGTTGCCGAACTCTGCGCCGATACGCGGCAAGGCAGTGGCAACGATGCTTTGGTCCAGCCCTGCAAGCGCCATCATCGTGACCAAGGCAAAATAGATCGCGCCGATCTGTTTCGATGACGTCGCGGACTCGGTTCCGGCTCCAGTTTCCGGGGAGTGCCGCGTCATTTACAGATCGCGGCGAGAAAGAGGAATGCCCGCACGGGGACTGGCGTAGTCACTGCGGCATACGGCGCCAGCTTGGGGGTGTCAATGCCTGCTTGCAGGCCAATGCCATGCAGCAGTTCCGAGGCTGATTCTGCAATGTTGTCGTCGTTGCCGGCGGTATGAACACTCATGTTTGATGAATTGGTCAGCCCAGCAACTATGATAGCCCAGCCTTGCAGCTTCCGCAAAGCTACCGCGTGCGTCGCTGCTGTGCCGAACCCAGCAACGCTGAGGCGAAGCACGCCGCAAACGTGCGCAAGCATCGCGTTAAGTAATCGATCCTTATTCTCACGACTACAAATCAGAATTTTTTGTTACTTCGGTTCGCTGTCTAGGCAAACGCTCACGCCGAATCCTCAGACAAGATGGTTATGTACCCGTCTATGGCCTATACCAGCACAGCGAATCGATTGTGGAGCGGGCGTGCACATTGTACCTAGTTATATGGAGGAACCATGAGCTCAAGTATATCGGCCTCGTCGAAAAAAAGACCCAACCTTGGGGTTAAAATACTTTATGTCGCTAACATCGCCGCAATGACAGGCGGTTGGATAGCCGATATGAACAAGACCCACATGTTCAATCCGAAGTGGACGCCGCACGCGAAGTTCCACGATGCTATGTCAATCAGTGCCGCAAGTTTGGCGGGCGTATCCGGTCTTTAGTCCCTGGCAGGTCGGCCGTTCGATCACCGCGTCAATACTGCGATCGCTGCCTTATTGCCTGCGATAATCTTTGGCGCGCAGGCAACTGCTTTTCTCTATTCTGGTGAAAAGGGGTTGGAACTGAAAACCCCACGATGGCACCCGAAGTCGCGGGCGTCCGGAAGAATGAGCTGCCAGTTGCGCTCCTCGGGCTCGCACTACCAGGCATCGGTTATTTCTTGACCATAAAAAGTCGCGGCTAGCTCGGATATCGGTGTGCCGCCGGAACCAGTTTTGTTGCCGAAACATTGTCCTGCCTTATCGAGCCGCGCATCTGCGGGGATACGCGTTCGGGAGGCTCCAAGACGACCTCCGCGCCGCGCGGCGGCGCGTCGCACATCACGTAGATCCGACTCGGCGTGATTCCCGTCCGCAGCGACTCGCCCCGAGGCGGCATGCGCCAAGGCGACCTGCTAAAAAAAATTGCGAACGTAAGGAGAACCCGGCCATGGTACGCCTATTTGCCATGGCGCCAAAAAGGACCTCCCATTGGATCAGGAAACAGGCCGGCTCGTACGCAACCGCAACGAATGGGCCTGCGTCGGCTATCGCAGTATAGCGCGTGACCTGTACAGTCGCGTTCAGACGCGATGCTCCGCGCTCATTCCGGACAGCAGCCTTCCCGAATTCAGCACCACGCTCAGACTGCTGGCCAGCATGGCGCAGGCAGCGGCAACCGGGGTCACCATGCCGCTGGAGGCCAGCCCCAGCACGGCCACGTTATAGACCATGGAGAACGCCAGGTTCTGGCGCACCACCCGGACGGTGCGCCGTGCATGCCGCCAGGCGGCGGCAACCTGCTCGACGCCGCCGCTCGCGATGACCACCCCTGCCGTGGCGACCGCCGCTGGCGCGGCACCCTGAACCGCGATGCCGCAGTCGGCTGCGGCCAGGGCAAGCGCGTCATTGACACCGTCGCCGACGAACACCGCGGGTCTGCCGGCCCGTTCGAGGACCTTCACCTTGTCCTCGGGCAGACAGTGCGCGTGGACATGCTCAGGCCCAAGACCGACGGCTTGCGCAACCTGGGCCGCGGCGGCCGCACTGTCGCCGGTGACCAGGCGGGTGCGGATGCCCGCATCTGCAAACGTGCGCAGGGCCTCGGCGGCGCTTTCCCGTATGCGGTCCTGCAACAGGATGGCGCCGATCCATGTTCCGTTCCGCGCGACTTCGACCCTGGTGCAGCCTGGCGGCGCACTTGCCGGCAGGGCCACGCCCTGCTCTTCGACAAAACCCGCGCTGCCCACGAGTACCGTCTGATTTCCGTCCTTGCTGCGCCAGGTGCAGCCGCGCGAATGGCGTTGCGCCAGCCCCTCCCCGGCGCTGCCCATGCCTGCGGCCTCGGCCGCCGTGCGGATCGCGCGCGCCACCGGGTGCGCAATGTCAGCTTCCGCCCGCGCCGCCAGGGCCAGTACCTCGGCGGAAGCGGCGCGCTGCGAACCGATCACCTCGCGTACTTCAAGCATGCCTTCGGTCAGCGTGCCGGTCTTGTCGAACAGGATTTCGCGCGCACCGGCAAGCGCTTCGAGCGAAGCAGGATCGCGCAGCAGGATACCCTGGCGCGCCCCACTTGCGGTCGACGCGGCATACGCCAGCGGCAGCGCCAGCCCGACTGCACAAGGACAGGCCGCTACCAATACCGACAGGGCACGCAGCGCCGCCTGCACCGGATCTCCGCTCGCGCCCCAGGCCAGTGCGAAACTGGCCGCCGCCAGCACCAGCGCACCCGGCACCAGCCAGCGCGCGAACCGTTCCGCCTGCATGGCGGCGGCGCTTTTCGTACCGAGCAATTCGAGCATGCGCACGCCGATGCGGTCGATGAAACGTTGGCCCCAGGGCTGCTCGACGCGCAGTACCAGCCGCGACGACACGTTGATGGAGCCGGCAACGATGCTGTCGCCGGGCGCGACCGGCAAGGGAGCCGACTCGCCGTTCACGATCGCCGCATCGACCTCGCCTTCACCTTCGACGACCGTGCCATCGACCGCGACGCGCTCGCCCGCGTGCACCAGCACCAGGTCGCCCGGACCGACCCGGTCCGCGGCTTCCTCCGTCGGGACGCCGTCGGCGCCGATCCGGCGTACCGTTTCCGGCACCGCCTGGCGCAACGCATTCACCGCCACCGAGTTGCGCCGCCGTGCGTGCAGTTCGATCAGGCGGCCGCACAGCAGAAAACTCACGAGCATCGTCGCGGTGTCCGCGTACACATCGGCGCTGCCGCGCAGCAGCGACCATGCCGAGAGCAGGCAGGACGCCAGCACGCCGGTCGACACCAGCGCATCCATGCCGGGCACGCCGGCGCGCAGGGTGCGCCAGCCGGCGCGATAGAAGGACAGGGCCGACCAGCTCACCACTGGCAGCGCGGCCAGGCAGGCGGCGAGCGCGACCCACCAACCCTGGGGCGAGGCGGCCAGCCCGGCGTCCAGGTACAGCGCCACCGATCCGAGCATGCTCCACATCCCGAAAAAGCCGGCCACCGCCAGCCGCATCCAGACCGCGCGCGCCTGGGCATCGATCTGCCGCTCCAGTTCCTGGGATTCGACCAGCGGGACGATGCCGTAGCCGAGCCGCTCGACGCGTGAGAAGACTTCATCGAGGTCGACGCGCTCCGGGTCCCAGCGCACCAGCGCCGAACCGCCCGCAAAACTGGTGCTGGCCGCGGTCACGCCGGGCGCGCGCGCGATCGTGCGCTCGACGGCCAGCGCGCAACTGGCGCACCACATGCCCTCGATGCTGACCACCATGCGCCCGGCGCGGCGCAGCGCCTCGCGGTCCATGCCGGCGAAGGCCGCCTCCACCTGCTTAACCCTTGGCCGGACTGGCCGCGCTGGCCGAGGTGGCGCGGGCCACGCCGACGCCGAGGATCCTGCCGTTCACTTCCTTGCCGTAGTAGCTCTTTTCCTTGTTGTGGAAACGCACCCGCGCCTCCTCGATCGTCCCGGTCTGGCGCGGATCCTTCGGCCGCTCGTGGCTGTTGATGTAGGCCGCCGCGTCCCAGGCGTCCTGGTCCGACAGGCTGTACGGCTTACCGAGCGGCATGTTGGCCTTGATAAAGCCCGCCGCGGTATCGATGCGCGACATGCCGGCGCCCCAGTTGTAGGCTTCCGGCCCCCACAGCGGCGGGAAGCGCAGCTTGCCGCTCTCGTCCTTGCGGCCCTGGCCGTCGGCGCCGTGGCACAGTGCGCAATTCTGCGCGTAGACCCTGGCGCCGCGCGCGTGGTCGTATCCCTGCGGCGTTTCCTTGACCTTGATGTAGCCGCCGCCGCGCATCTTCTCACCGGTAGGCGCGCCATCGGCAAGCCAGTACATGTAGATCATCAGGTCCTTGTAGATGTCGTCGCCCGGCGGCGGCGCCTTGCCGGCCTCGGAAGCCTGCGCGTTCATCGAATAGTTGAAGCAGCCGTTGATCCGCTCTTCCAGCGTATTGACCTTGTTGTTCTTGGCCCGGTATTTCGGGTACTGCACGTAGGCCGCCCACATCGGCGCCGAATTCTCGCGCCGTCCCGCGTCGAGGTGGCACTGGGCGCAGGCCATGCTGTTGCCGACATAGCGCTGGGCATACTGCGGCGTGTGGATGAAGATGTCGCGGCCGCGCCGGATCGCGGCCCCTTCCGCACCGTCCGGCATCTCGCTTTCGGATGGCGGGACGAAGTAGCCGTCCGGGCCGGTCGGCTGCAGGGGCGCGGCCACCTTGCCTTCCTTGTCCTTCTTACGCTCGGCACGCGCGGCGAGCATAGCCTTGCGCGCTTCCGCCTCGGCGGCTTCGCGCGAAACGGCCGGCGCCGGCGTCTCGGGCGTGAAGCCCGCAGCGGTCTGGAAACTGCGCCAGGCGCCGGTCTGGACCACCAGGGCGCCGAAGGCGAACAGCACCAGGCCGCCGCCGGCCGCAGCGGCAAGGCGGCGGGCGGTACTGCCCAGGGTGTAGGGAGACTTCGTCGTGGTTTTTTTCGGGTCGTTCATATTCTGTCGGGTTCAAGCGTTGGCATCACAGCGTGGAAGCGGAGCGTGCAGCGCCTTGCGCCACCGTGGCGGGCGGCGTGGCGAGCGGGGAAGCGGCCGGCGGCATCGAGCCGAGGTAGTCCGCAACAGCGCGCATGTCGTCGGGGTTCATGCGGCGCACGATGTCATCCATCAGCTTCTGCGGCGAATTCTTGCGTTCGCCCGCATGCCATGCCGCCAACTGGGCGAAGATGTAGTCGGGCTGCTGGCCGGCCAAGGCCGGGAAGCCGGGCGCGACACCCTCTCCGTTCATGCCGTGGCAAGAGAAGCAGGCCGGAACGTTGGACTTCCAGTCGCCTTTTTCGGCGATCAGCCTGCCGCGTTCCAGGTTGCCGCCGAGGCTGGGCGCCAGCGCGGCGCGCAGCTCGATGCCGGCGTAGTAGCGCGCCAGCTTCTCGATATCCTGATCGGTCAGTGCGCGCGCCACGAAGGCCATCGACTCGTTGTGGCGCAGGCCCGAGCGGAAGTCCTCCAGCTGCTTGGCCAGGTAGGCGGCCGGCTGGCCAGCCAGGCGCGGCGTGCTGAGGCTTCCCTCGCCGGCCGCACCGTGGCAGGAGGCGCAGCTCCAGGCCTGGCCCTTGCCGGCGGCGACGATCTGCAGCGTTGCCCCATCGGCCTCGCCCAGGCCGCGTGCCGCTGCCGGCGGCGCAAGCGCAGCCCGCACCGCGGCCGGGGCCGCGGCCTGCTGTTGTTTGGCCTGCAGCGCCCGCCGCTGCGCCTGGTACTCGGACACATAGGTCAGCAGGCCCCAGAAGGCCAGCGCGAACACGAGCGCCACCACGAACAGGGGAACCGGGCGCGTGCGCTCCCATGGATCGAAGGCCTCGTCAACTTGCGGCGCTGCCGGGCGCTTGCCTGGATCGTTCTTGTTCATCGCTGTTTTCCCTTGGACAAGGCGTAGCCTTCGTCGCGGACGGCATCGCCCGCCGGCGCCGCCGGATAGGTTCGGTTCAGTCCCTGCAGGTAGGCCGCCAGGTCGAGCGCTTCCTGGCGCGCCACCACGACCTCGCCCTTCGGTTGGAACTCTGGGGGCAGCTTGACGACGACGTCGCCCGGCGCGGCGTGCTTCTTGCGCTCGAACAGGTAGGGGTAGGCGGGCATGATGCTCCAGTCGAAGATCGCACGCGGCTGGTACAGGTGGGTCAGGTGCCAGTCGCGGCTCGGCAGGCGCGCGCCGACATTGAGCAGGTCGGGACCGGTGCGCATGGTGCCCAGCTGGTGCGGGCGGTCATGGGCGAAATCGGCCGCGGTCGGGGCCCGGCCCCAGCCTTTCGACAGGTCGGCCAGGGTCTGCCCCGCCGCCCGCGGCTGCTGGCTGTGGCAATACACGCAACCCTGGTTGATGTACTGCTGGCGTCCGGCCAGCTGTTGCGGCGTGTAATCGGCCAAGCCGGGCGCCGGCGCCTGGTCACGGATCTGGGCGCCGGGAATAACCACCAGCATGAGGGTCGCGAAAGCGAGGATGGCGATGGCGCCGACGAAAATCGGAATGAGGCGGTTCATGGATCAGGCTCCAGCGGTGGCAGCGGCGGGCGTCTGGCCGGCGATGGGCGTGCGCAGGGTGCCCTTGCCCATCAACAGGGCGGCGATGTGGAAGGCGAACACCAAGTGGCCCAGGGTCATCAGGCTGCCGCCGAGCGAGCGCGCCTGCAGGTAGGGGATGGTCGCCCGTGTGACGGACTCGAACGAGCGGCCCGTGTCGAGCAGGCCCATGCCCTGCAGCCAGCCACCGGCGGAAACCGCCAGGAAATACACCGCGAAGCCGCCGACCACCAGCCAGAAATGCAGCTTGAGCAGGCGCGGCCATGGCCAGTCGCGCCCGGTCAGGTAGGGCAGCATGTAGTAGAAGGCGCCGAACAGCACCATGCTGGTGAATCCGTAGGCACCCAGATGGGCATGGCCGACCGTATAGTGCGTGAAGTGGGTGACCGAGTTCACCGGGCGCAGCGCCTGTAGCGAGCCCTGGAACGAGGACAGCGTGTACATCAGCGCGCCCAAGGCCACGAAGCGCAAGGCCACCGACTGCTTCAAGGCCCAGGCGTTGCGGGCCACCGTGGTGTGCTGGTTGATCGCGACCGCGATCACCGGGATGAACATCATCACGCTATGGACGATCGACAGCGTCACCAGCCAGGTCGGCACTGGGGCACCGATCAGGTGGTGGATGCCGACCTGGCTGTAGAACAGTGCGAGCCCCCAGAAGCCGAGCAGCGACAGGCTGTACGAATACACCGGCTGGCCAACGATCTTTGGAATCAGGTAATAGGCGGTTCCCACGCCGAGCGGGGTCAGCCACAGGCCGAGCACGTTGTGCGCGAACCACCAGTTGACCGTGGCCTGCTGGACGCCGGCGTGCAGGCCCGGCAGGTTGGCGATGAAGTACAGCACCGGAAACCACACCAGGCCGCCCAGGAAGTACCAGCCTGACACATAGATGTGGTGCGACTTTCGGTGGCGCGCCGTCATCACCAGCGGGAAGGCCAGGCAGGCGCCGCCCACCGCGAGCAGCAGCCCGATCTGCCATGGAATCTCGAGCCATTCGACGCCTTGCGTGTAGCCCAGGGCGATGGCGGTCACACCCATGGCGACGCCGATGGTCCAGACCATGGCGCCGAACATGGCGACGCGGGGGTAACGCAGAGGCGTGTGAAAGATGCGCGGCACGATCCACAGCGCCGAGGCGATGCCCGCGACCGACAGCCAGCCGTAGGCGACCAGATTCAGGTGCATGGTGCGCATGCGTCCGAAAGTGAGCGGCGCGTGGCCTACGAGCCAGTCCGGCAGGTGCAGCTTGAGCGAAGCGATCACGCCGAAGATCGAGCCCAGCACCAGCCAGAACGCCGCCACGGCCGCCATCAGCAGCACGGTGCGGCGCCCGGCGACGTCGATCCTTTCGCGGATCACGTCGAAGCGGTGGGCGTGGGAGCCTTCCGGCGCACGGCCGAAGGCGGTGGTGTCATCGGGCGCGGCGGTCTCGCCCGGCTCGAAGATCGTGGAGGCATCGCTTTGCGACAGTGCGAACTGGCGGCGGGCGATGGCCCAGATCAGGAAGCCGAGCGCGGCAAGCGACGCGGTAAAGCTCAGCGCGAGCAGTAATCCGATAGTGATGGGCATGATTTGGAATGCGTAATGGCCTGCGCCAGTACGGCACAGACAAGTTCATCGGGTTCGCACAGAGGGAGCGCTGCGGATGCGGCGTGTCCTGCCTATGTTGAGCGGCGCCGCATATTTAATACGAGCAAGTTTCTGTAGCGGAGAGCAATGCTATGCACTACGGATTAAGGCAGGATTAAGGATTTGCCGGGCTGCGGGTAATTGATAGGTCTTGACGCAGTCGCGTTACACCATCCCGATTTTTTCTTGCTAGATTTTGAACAAACACACCATACTCGCCCCTCGCCTACTCGAATGACAACACCAGCCAGAGACGATATGCACGCAGCAATGGGCACGACCGAAATTTTCCTGATCGCCATGGCGATCATCGTTAGCATTCCCTACCTGATCTGGCGTTTGGGCGGCACGGACTATTACGCCCCGCTGGTGGTGGTGCAGATCATCACCGGCATCCTGCTCGGGCCGGGCATTCTGGGTAAGGCCTATCCGGAATACTATGACTTTGTGTTCAATCCCGAGGTCATCCAGTCGCTCAACGGTATTGCCTGGTGGGCCGTGATGATCTTCGTGATGATCGCTGGCATCGAACTCGACCTCAAAGCGGCCTGGGCGCACCGCCGAGAGAGCATGATCACCGCATCGCTCGCGCTCGGTACGCCGCTGGTGTTCGGCTGCGTCGCCGCGCTCGGCATGTTGGGCTACGCCGGCTGGATCGGTCCGAAGGCCGAGAGCTGGCAATTCGTGCTGGGAGTCGGCATGGCGTGCGCCGTCACGGCCTTACCGATCCTGATTCTGCTCATGGAGAAACTGGAAATCCTGCGTCAGCCGATCGGGCAACGCATCCTGCGTTATGCAAGTCTGGATGACATTGCGATCTGGGGCGTGCTGGCCCTGATCCTGCTCGATTGGGATCGCGTCGGACGCCAGCTCGGGTTTCTCGCTTTGTTCGCCGTGGCCACCGTGTTGTTCCGTAAACTGATGGTCAAGTTACAAGAACGCGACCGCTGGTACGTCATCCTTATCTGGCTGACGGCCTGTTCCTTCGCAGCCGACTGGGCCGGACTGCACTACATGGTTGGCGCCTTCCTTGCCGGTGCGGTAATGGACTCGGACTGGTTCGACCAGAAGAAGATGGATTTGATGCGTCACCACGTACTGCTGGTCATCATGCCGGTGTTCTTCCTTTCTACCGGCTTGCGCACCAACTGGGCGATGGGTGGGCCGGCGGTGTTCCTCGTCGCCGCGGTACTACTGCTCGCCTCGGTGAGCGGCAAGCTGGCCGGCACCCACATCGCCGGTAAAATCCTCAGGTGGGGTGAGGGCGAGGCGTCCATCATCGGCTGGCTGTTGCAGACCAAGGCGCTGATCATGATCATCTTCGTCAATATCCTTCTGGACAAGGGCATCATCACTAGCGAAACCTTCACGGCCCTGCTCCTGATGGCCGTCGGCAGCACCATGCTCACCGTTCCCGTGGTCTACCCAAGGCTGCGGCGCGTTGCCGCCCTGGTGTTTAAGGCCAGCTGAATTTGCTACGGAAAATACAGGTACAGCAGCCACAATGCCACGCCCAGCAAGGGCGCGAACACGATCAGGAAGGGCGTGGTGCGCACTCCAATCAGATCGGGCAGCTGGATGCAGCCGCGGTCACCCCAGGCCAGCACGTTCGAGCTGAGGCTTCTGGACAATTCGGCGTAGAGATAGCTGCCCGCCAAGAGTCCGGCGATCCCGGCGACGGCATCCAGATTCCCTTGTCCCAAGGCTGCGGCGCCTGTTCCTGGGCAATATCCGATCAAGGCAAACCCTGCTCCGAAGACCAGGCCGCCAAGCACATTGGCCGTATACTTCGTGGGTTTGAGCTGCAGCTTGACGAGTCCGAGAGCGTGCATGGCGAAAATGCCGATCATCCCGACAAGAATAGCCGCCAGCATGATTTTCATGACCGTGAAATCGGTCAGCAGAAGCGCCCCCAGCAGAACCTCATACTTGGCAACGCCGCCTTTCTGCAACAGGAAACCGAAGATAATCCCGAAGAATAGGCCCAATGCGAGCTGCCTTGGCGCGTCGCTTTTCTCGGCCCCGCCATCCGTGCTTCCTGGTGGCTTGGCGTGGTCAACGCCGGCCTTTGCGGATGTGTTACCCATACATCACCTGCGCTACCAGGGAACCGCCTGCGAAGAAGCATGCCAGCGCAATCCACGACCCGACCGACAATTGCAGTGCGCCGCTGATTCCATGGCCACTTGTGCACCCGCCTGCAAGCCGCGCCCCGAACGCCATGATCACTCCGCCAACGAAAGCGACAGACAGACGCAGCGGTACAGAGTTTCCGAAATGCGCCTCCCACAGCGGCGGGATCACGCTGGCATGGAATTCGCCACCCGACAAGGCGGCGAAGAATGCCCCGATGACAATGCCGAATGCGAGCATGACTTCCCACTCGATTTTGGGAGTCTTATCTTGATAGAACGCCAGGGAGTCGGTGTGTTCCCTGGAGACCAGGTAGCCCAGCAGGCCGGCCATGCGTGCGAAAGCAGTCGACACGCCCAGCGGTTTGCTGGAAAAGTAAAATGTCGCCATCGAGAGGACGCCGATAAGGGCGCCGACCACATACGGATTCCATGCGCCGCCAGCCGTGTTCATGTCCGTCTCCTCCGCGCGTTATTCGACCTGGTTCCTGTTCAATGGCAGCCCGAGCTTGTCCCATGCCGTTATACCGCCAAGCATGTTAAAGACCTTGGTATACCCGTTACGCCGAAGGATACTCACCGCAAGCCCGGAGCGATGCCCCACGCTGCAGTGGGCGACGATCCGGCGATCCTTGGGAATCTCGGGAAGGTTTTCTTCGAGATGGCCCACGAAGGTATGGTGCGCGCCGGGGATGTGTTTCTCCTTCCACTCCATGTTGTCGCGCACGTCGAGGATAGTCATGTCCTCCTCCTCGTTCCAGCGTGCAGCTTCGCTGGCGCTCGTCGTGCCCAGCGCCTCGATCGGCAAGCCCGCTTCGCGCCATGCCTCGACCCCGTTCACGAGCACTCCCTCGACGCGGTCGATGCCGATGCGTGCAAGCTTTGCGATTGCCACAGGCGCCCGGGAGGGCTGTTCCACGATCAGGAAGATGGGTGTCTGTTCGTCTGCGAGCCAGCCGCCAAAGGTCGACAGCCCCTCCAGCCAGACGTTATACGAGCCCGGAATGTGTGCGCCTGCGAAGGCATCAGGCGATCGGGTATCGATCACGATCCCGCCCCTGGCACGCTCCTGGAATGCCTTGGGCAACAGCACCCGATCGTCGGGGGACGCGGGCACGGGCCGCCCGGCCTCAAGGTTGACCACTTCCATGTGCGAGAAATACGGGGGCCGCGGCAGATGCTCACCGGCCTTCTGCGCCATGAATTCCGCGCGGCTTTTCGTGAATACGGGATTGGTCGCACGTTCGATGCCGAGTGTCGACTCGTCGCGCTCAGAGATGTTGCCCCCGCATGCGGACCCCGCCCCGTGCGCCGGCAGCAGGATCGCCTGGTCGCCGAGCGGCGCCAGTTTCTGGTGCACCGAAGCGTAGAGCAGGCCCGCATTTTCTGCGGTCTTTTCCGGGTCCGACAGGTCAGTCCTCCCAGTATCGCCCACGAACAGGGCGTCTCCGGTGAACACGCCCCAGCACTGGTCGCCGGCGTCATTGGGATAAACCGCATAGGACATGCTCTCGGGCGTATGTCCCGGGGTGGCCAGCGCGACGAAGCGCGTCGTTCCCACCGTGAATTCCTCGCCGTCCGCTACCTGCACATCGACGCGGCCGAACAGGGGATGTTTGCCCGCCAAAATCCTGGCGCCGGTGAGTTCTGCCAGGCTGGCGGAGCCGAACTCGAAATCTTCCTGGCGATGCGTTTCGATGCAATAGGCAATGCTCAAGTCATTGTCGCGTGCCAGTTGCAGATACTCTGCCACGTCCCGCCGCGGATCGACGACCACCGCAAGCCCGTTGCCACATCCGAGCACATAGGCGTTGTGGCCTAATCCCGGCGTCTTAACCCGTTGAAAAAACATGGTTCCGCTCCTTTCGTTCCTGCGGGACGACTGTGATTGCCGTCCTTAATGTCGCACAATGCGCTGCCGAGCGGCGCACATATCCAATGCGCAAGGCCGCCGAGCGTGTGGAATCGTTCGCCGTCGCCGATGCGCACGAGTCCCGGATCGGGCTCCATGTAGCCATGCAGATCGTCAATCTGCAGGATGGACGGGCATTGCTTCGTCGTTATCTCGATGGGCCCTTGACCTAGTGTCGCGACCCAGGATTAGCTGCACGTTAACGGGCGCGGGCAGGAAATGGTCGTGCCGCCAGGTTTTAGATATTTTGACAAGCGAGGCTTGATCAAGTTGGGAAGTCGGCCCTGCTCTTGAAGTTCACGGACGGCCCGGTGGGAGGCAGCGCAACCGTCCAGCGTGATAGTCTCGGGAGACCGGCGCTGTGAACGCACGGCTTTGCGAAAGAACGCCTTTGCTGAGGCGACGTTGCGCCGCGTGCTGAGCCAGAAGTCGACGGTCTTGCCGGAAGCATCGATAGCCCAATAGAGATAAGCCTACCGGCCGCGGATCCTCACGTAGGTCTCGTCCACTCGCCAAGAGGTGCCAGCCGGCGCCGCAAAGCAGCTCCAGCGCCTGTCGAACTCCGGTGCATACCGCTGAACCCAGCGAGTATTGTCGTGTGGGAGATCGACAGGCCGCACTCGGCAATCATTTCGACTAAGTCCCGGTACGAGAGCTTGTATCGCAGGTACCAGCGCACGCACATCATAATGAAGTCTTGTTCGAAATGTCGACCCTTGAACAGGTCGTTCTTGCTCGGGTAACTACGCATGGTGGGCAATGGCCGTCATTCTAGCCCAGCTGCAGTTTGCACCAGAACCCATAATGATTCTTTCCTCACTTTTTCAAAAGCATTAGAGGCAACACGCTGTCGCCTCGCCAGCAGACACCAGTTCGATGAGCAGGAAGCAACAGCAGAGGACGCGGAATTCCACAATGGGACACATCAGGTTCCGTAAGATTGTGCACGAGAGCGACCGTAAACCTGCCGAGAGCAAGCTGACGATGGCTTGCGGTTTTGGGCACGATCACTGCACCGGTAATCCCCCCATTTTTAGAGCACGCTAAAAGTAGAGGTTAAGCGGCCAGCGCCAATTTCTGTTTTGGCGTGATACCGCCGAGCGCCATGTTGGGCCGGTCGTGATTGTAGGTCCACAACCAGTTGGTGGCAAATTCCTGGATTTCGTCGAGCGTTTCGAACAGGTGATGGGCAAGCCAATCGTAGCGAACCGTCCTGTTGTAACGCTCGACGTAAGCGTTCTGCTGCGGCTGGCCGGGCTGAATGAATTCGATGCGAATGCCGCGCTTTGCAGCCCACGCCTGGGTCACCGCGCTGATGTATTCGGGGCCGTTGTCGCATCGAATGGCTTCGGGCTTGCCGCGCCATTCGATGATCCGGTCGAGCGAGCGTATTACGCGCTCGGACGGCAGCGAGAAGTCGACTTCGATCCCCAAGCCTTCGCGATTGAAGTCATCGATCACATTGAACAAACGGATGCTGCGCCCGTCGGCAAGCTGGTCATGCATGAAGTCCATCGACCAAATCTGGTTGATCGCGGTCGGCACCGCCAGCGGCAGCGGCTTCTCGCGCACCAGACGATGACGCGGCTTGATCCGCAGATTCAGCTCGAGCTCGCGGTAAATCCTGTAGACGCGCTTGTCGTCTGATCGACTCCTAGTCAAGAATTTCGTCGACTAAAGAACTAAATTGCGAACAGTGGTCGTTGTCGTCTTCGTGGTCACCATGGGAGCGCCACAACATACTGCCAGACGTCGCAGGCTGTTCCTATGTGGTTCGCGCGTTTCCGTTTGAACGGCGGCGCAAAGCGCGTCGCGGAATCGGCCAAGGCGACGAACTCGATCGCAACTTATATCCCCTTTTCTCCAAGCCGTTGCGCTTGATCTCAAGCGCAACGGAACTGTTCGCCACTGCGCCACATACTCAACAGGACAGTGGCCAACTTACGAGCTAACGCAACAACAGCCTTTCGCAATCCCATCCGAAGTTCGAGTTTCGCTCCCCATTTGCCCAAACTTGTTTCTTTCCCATATCTTTTCAGCAGTGCCAGTGACGCCTCGTAGAGCATAGATCGCGTTTGCCGATTTCCTTGTTTAGATATCGTGCCATTGCGGTCAACCTCGCCGGACTGATATTTTCGCGGCGTCAGCCCGAGAAACGGGCCAATGTCACTGACGTGCTTGAACCGTGATGGATCATCCACTGCTGTTCTGAAGCTCGCTGCAGTAATGACACCAACACCCGGAACGGTCATAAGTAACCGGCATACGGCGTCTTGGTTGACCTGACGTTGAATGTTTCGGTCAAGCTCACGGATTTTGGTCGTCAAGTGGCGCCATGTATCAAGGAGTATCCCAATCACCGGCTTTATGCCGTCGCGTA
>NZ_JBFTEF010000022.1:0-43333 GCF_041023745.1 Massilia sp. X63 | reverse complement strand
GCTCGAGCGCCGATTTCAGCGCGTTCGCCAGTCCGCCGACGTTGACGCCGGCGCGCTGCAGCAGCGAACGGGCGCCGCCGTCGTCCTGGTTCAGCAGGGCGACCAGCAGGTGCACCGGATCGATGTACTGGTTATCGTTGCCGACCGCCAGGCTCTGGGCATCCGCCAGCGCTTCTTGAAGCTTGGTCGTCAGTTTGTCATGTCGCATGATGTACTCCACGGTCAAGATTGCCCTGGGTGCTACATTCACCCCATGACCGTCACGCTAACGATACTCGACAGGGAAGTCACTGGGCTTATTTGATCCACATCAAAAATTCCACCTAAAGTGCCTGAAGCCCCGCGATCGCCGCCTCAAACCCACGACGCGTGAAGACCTGAAGGTCCACGCCGCTGCCATCTCCAGCATGCCTTGCCGGATCATGCACCCGGGCCGTTCCACATCGGACAGAAGGACATGCTCGAACGTCGCAGTCCTGCTCGCGGCGTGCTGGCAATCCGCCCGCCCCTGCTGCAAGACGTCCTGGGCCACGGCCGGAGACCGATCCGGACAGTTTTCGGTGGCTGGACGATCCTTATTCTTCCAGCTTCCCGATCGCTGCGAACAGTCCAGCTGTCGTGGCATACGCTTCGCCCGAGGTTTGCCGCCCACGAACCAATGCCAGTTTTTCCAAGGGATCGACAGGGTTCGAAAAGCGCAGCGCCAGTACATCGGCCGGGCGCCTGGTGACGCTGGCAATTCGGTCGAGCCCGGCCCTCGGAGCGTTGGCGACCAGGATCGCGCTGGGCTTGCCGATTTCATCGAGCCAGCGGAAGAATCGTTCCCTGAGCTGCATGTCGACGGACATCATATCGATGACGAGATCACAGTCTTTCAGGTGGTGAAACCTGGCGGTGGCGCCAAACAGCGCCAGCCGCCTGTCGCGCTGGCCAGCCGCAAGTGCACCGCTGGCGACTGACTGCTGATAACGCGAGCGAAGCAGCGCAAGTCCTTGATCGAGTGCATCCCGCTTGTCGAAGACCGTGACCGGCATGCCGGTGTCGAGCAGGCCCATGGCAAGGCCGATACTCGCACCGTGGGCGCCCATGATCCCTACCCGGCCCACCGGTCGTACGGTGTCGTTCGCCGGCTGTTCGGAAAAGCCGGTGGTCTCGGCCAGGCTCCGCACATGCGGGTCAGTGTGAATCCGGCGGTGGTCGCGCAGATGATCGCCCATTGCGCCGTCGCCCGGCGGGGCAATCGCAAGACTGCTTCCGGAGCTGGAGTGCGTATTATTCATGCTTGTTCCATAGCTTGGTGAGCGTGTCGGGCGCCGCGCTCGGCAGACGCCCCGTTTCAGCCGCCGATCAGAACTGATTCATCGTATTGTGCTTGCCGCCGGCCTTCAGCGCGGCTTCGCCGCTGAAGTAGTCCTTGTGGTCGTCGCCGATATCCGAACCGGACATGTTCTGGTGCTTGACGCATGCGATGCCCTGGCGGATCTCCTTGCGCTGCACACCCGCCACATAACCCAGCATGCCTTGCTCGCCGAAGTATTCCCTGGCCAGGTTGTCTGTCGACAGTGCCGCGGTATGGTAGGTCGGAAGCGTGATCAGGTGGTGGAAGATGCCCGCCTCGCGCGCGGCGTCAGCCTGGAAGGTACGAATCCTTTCATCGGCGATGCGCGCCAGTTCGGTCTCGTCGTATTCCGCGCTCATCAGCATGTTGCGTTCGTATGCGCCGACATCCTTGCCCTCGGCCTTCATGCTGTCGAACACCTGCTGGCGGAAGTTCAACGTCCAGTTGAAGGACGGGCTGTTGTTATAGACCAGCTTCGCATTCGGAATCACCTTGCGGATCTCCTTCACCATACCGCCGATCTGGCCGATATGCGGTTTCTCGGTTTCGATCCACAGCAGGTCGGCGCCGTTCTGCAGCGAGGTGATACAGTCGAGCACGCAGCGCGCTTCGCCCGTCCCCTCGCGGAACTGGAACAGGTTACTCGGAAGACGCTTGGGGCGCACCAGCTTGCCGTTGCGGCTGAGGAGCACGTCGCCGTTAGTCAAGGACTCGACCGACACTTCTTCGGCGTCGAGGAAGGCGTTGTACTGGTCGCCCAGGTCGCCGGGTTCGCGGGTAAACGCGATCTGCTTGGTCAGGCCCGCGCCCAGGGAATCGGTACGGGCAACGATCACACCGTCATCCACGCCCAGTTCGAGGAAGGCGTAGCGGACCGCGCGGATCTTGGCGAGGAAGTCCTCGTGCGGCACGGTCACCTTGCCGTCCTGGTGGCCACACTGCTTTTCATCCGAGACCTGGTTTTCGAGCTGGATGCAGCAGGCGCCCGCTTCGATCATCTGCTTCGCCAACAGATAGGTCGCCTCGGCGTTACCGAAACCGGCGTCGATGTCGGCGATGATGGGCACCACATGGGTCACGTGCTGGTCGATCTTCTGCTGGATCGCCTCCCTGGCCGCGCCGGATGCGCCGTCCAGCTGGCGGAACAGGTCGCCCAGCTCGCGTGCATCGGCCTGGCGCAGGAAGGTGTACAGCTCCTTGATCAGGGCGGGCACCGCCGTCTTTTCATGCATCGACTGGTCCGGCAGCGGGCCGAACTCCGAACGCAGGGCCGCGATCATCCAACCCGACAGGTAGAGGTAGCGGCGATCCGTGCTGTTGAAATGCTTCTTTATCGAGATCAGCTTTTGCTGGCCGATGAAACCGTGCCAGCAGCCAAGCGACTGGGTATACATGGAAGGATCGGTATCGTAGGCGGCCATATCGTCGCGCATGATCCTGGCGGTGTAGCGTGCGATATCGAGGCCGGTCTTGAACCGGTTCTGGGCGCGCATGCGCGCGGCAGACTCGGGATTGATCGCATTCCATGCGCTTCCGTGCATTGCCTTGAGACTGGAAATCGATTCGATATCGGCTTGAAACTGAGACATGAATAACTCCTGATTTGCGGATTAAGAAACCTGGAAAAGCGGGCATGTCGCCAACGCCCTTAAAGCAAGACACTTCATGTATTTAATAGTACGCAGTTCTGCTGCGCTGCACGCATCGAGACCATCCGCAATGGAATAAATTAATTCCCTGAGTTTTCAAAGACTTGCAATTCTCATTCCGGATTGTGAAAACATGTCTTGCAGCGCAGGATAAAATCCTGCTGCTCCGCAGCGAGCATTTTGCATCGTGCAATGTCATTTACCGTGACGAAAACAAGGCGCTGCCTTTTCGTCTCCTCGTGGAAGGCAATCAAGAATGCCCAGGAAGCCAGATATGCGCTCCCATCGATCGGGACGAAAGGTGAATCGGGCCCTCTGATATGCACAGGACGTGTTCAATCGGGGGAAGGAGCATGCGAAGCCAGCCGCACGAGTTATTGCTCGGAACGAGGACATCCTCGCAGCGAAGGTCGGGCCTGAGCAGCGCATGCGACCTGCAATCTGTGGAGGCGCTCCACGCCATCGACAATGCTCGTCGAGATGGAAGCGCCCTGCTTTTCGCCGCTTACCGGTGCATGCCGGCACCAGGACTGCTCACGCACGCTGTCTCCGACGCTGCCGGGCCGCGCCGGTTTTTGCGCAACCAGGACGCCATGCTCGTTTCTTCGCAGTCGTTAGCGTGGAGGATTGCCGTGTGGAGAGTTTTTAAGTGGGTTAGTTATATTTTCGGCGACAATAGCGCAGTGGATTCTAAGAATCGTCGTTCTTGGCTATCAGCGCAGGAAACAAACAAGCCGCTGATCATTCAATCCGAATGATCAGCGGCTCGCTGGAACAGACTCAGTGATGGGTTACGTGCGTAACTCGCCTCATTCCCACTCGATCGTCGCCGGCGGCTTCCCCGAAATGTCATAAACAACCCGGTTCAGGCCACGCACCTCGTTGATGATCCGGTTCGACACCTTCCCAAGCAGCGCGTGCGGCAGGTGCGCCCATTGCGCCGTCATGAAGTCCAGGGTCTGCACCGCGCGCAGGGCCACCACGTATTCGTAGGTGCGGCCGTCGCCCATCACGCCCACCGACTTCACCGGCAGGAACACGGCGAAGGCCTGGCTGGTCGCCTCGTACCAGTTCACCGGCGCCTTGCCCGGATCGATCCCGCTTACTGCCGGCAGCTCGAACGGCGTATTGCGCAGTTCTTCGATGAAGATCGCGTCGGCTTCGCGCAGCAGGTCGGCATACTCCTTCTTGACCTCGCCCAGGATGCGCACGCCCAGGCCCGGGCCCGGGAACGGGTGGCGGTAGACCATGTCGTGCGGCAGGCCGAGCGCGACGCCCAGCTTGCGCACTTCGTCCTTGAACAGTTCGCGCAGCGGCTCGAGCAGCTTCAGGTTCAGGGTTTCCGGCAGGCCGCCCACGTTGTGGTGGCTCTTGATGGTCTGGCCTTTCTTGCCCTTGCCGGCCGATTCGATCACGTCCGGGTAGATCGTGCCTTGCGCCAGCCACTTCGCGTTGCTCAGCTTCTTGGCTTCGGCCTGGAACACTTCGACGAACTCGCGGCCGATGATCTTGCGCTTCTGCTCGGGGTCGGTGACGCCGGCCAGGTGGCCCATGAACTGGTCTTCGGCGTCGATGCGCAGCACCTTCACGCCGAGGTTTTTCGAGAACATGTCCATCACCATCTTGCCCTCGTCCTTGCGCAGCAGGCCGTGGTCGACGAAGACGCAGGTCAGCTGGTCGCCGATGGCGCGGTGGATCAGGGCGGCGGCCACGCTCGAGTCGACGCCGCCGGACAGGCCCAGGATGACTTCGTCGCTGCCGACCTGCTCGCGGATCTTCTGGACCGCTTCGCCGATGTAGTCGGGCATGTTCCAGTCCGACTTGCAGCCGCAGATCTCGTGCACGAAGCGGCCGATGATGGCTTCGCCCTGGCTGGTGTGGGTCACTTCCGGGTGGAACTGCAGCGCGTAGAAGCGGCGGTCTTCGTCGGCCATGGCGGCGATCGGGCAGCTGTCGGTCGAGCCCATCAGCTTGAAGCCCGGCGGCATGTCCAGCACCTTGTCGCCGTGGCTCATCCAGACGCGCAGCATGCCGTGGCCTTCGTCGGTCACGAAATCGTTGATGCCGTTCAGCAGCGCGGTATGGCCGCGCGCGCGCACTTCGGCGTAGCCGAACTCGCGCAGCTTGCCGTTCTCGACCTTGCCGCCGAGCTGGGCGGCCATGGTCTGCATGCCGTAGCAGATGCCGAGCACCGGCACGCCGGCTTCGAACACGGCCTGCGGGGCGCGCGGGGCGTCGCCTTCGAGCGTCGAGCTGTGGCTGCCCGACAGGATGATGCCGCTGGCGCCGTAGTTGCGGACGAACTCGTCGCTGACGTCGTACGGATAGACTTCGGAGAACACGCCGGCATCGCGTACGCGGCGCGCGATCAGCTGGGTAACCTGGGAACCGAAATCGAGGATGAGGATTTTCGAATGCATGAAGGGAGTCGACTGTAATTGGAATCGGGACCGTAGGGTGGGCGGATTTCCCGCCCACGCGTCCAACCGACTCTTGCATATCCTGCCCTGTCGCGACAGGGCCGGTGCTGGTTGAACGCGTGGGCAAGGGACTTGCCCACCCTACGAAAACGCGGCCAGTGCGGGCCGCGTTTCGTAGATATTTATTCCGAACGGTAGTTCGGCGCTTCCTTGGTGATCTGCACGTCGTGCACGTGCGATTCGCGCATGCCGGCCGAGGTGATCTCGACGAACTCGGCTTTCTCGCGCAGTTCTTCGATGGTCGAGCAGCCGCAGTAGCCCATCGACTGGCGCACGCCGCCGACCAGCTGGTACAGGATCGCCAGCACGCTGCCCTTGTAGGCGACGCGGCCTTCGATGCCTTCCGGGACGAACTTGTCGGCCTTGCTCGAGACTTCCTGGAAGTAGCGGTCGGCCGAACCTTCGGCCATCGCGCCCAGGCTGCCCATGCCGCGGTAGGATTTGTAGCTGCGGCCCTGGTACAGGATGACTTCGCCCGGCGCTTCCTCGGTGCCGGCGAACATGCTGCCCATCATGACGGTGTGGGCGCCGGCTGCCAGCGCCTTCGAGATGTCGCCCGAGAAGCGGATGCCGCCGTCGGCGATGCAGGGCACGCCGGTGCCTTCGAGGGCCTTGGCCACGTTCGAGATCGCGGTGATCTGCGGCACGCCGACGCCTGCCACGATGCGGGTGGTGCAGATCGAGCCCGGGCCGATGCCGACCTTGACTGCGTCCGCGCCGTACTCGACCAGGGCCTTCGCCGCGGCCGCGGTGGCGATGTTGCCGCCGATGACGTCCACGTGCGGGAAGCGTTCCTTGATCCACTTGACGCGGTCGAGGATGCCCTGCGAGTGGCCGTGCGCGGTGTCGACCACCAGCACGTCCACGCCGGCCTGCACCAGCAGTTCGATGCGCTCTTCGTCGCGTGCGCCCACGCCCACGGCCGCGCCGACCAGCAGTTTACCCTGCGAGTCTTTCGAGGCCAGCGGGTGCTCGTGCGATTTCTGGATGTCCTTGACGGTGATGAGGCCGCGCAGCTCGAAGGCCTCGTTGACGACCAGCACGCGCTCGAGGCGGTGCTTGTTCATCAGGCGCTTGGCTTCCTCGGTGTTGGCGTCTTCATTGACGTAGACCAGCTTTTCGCGCGGGGTCATCTTGGCGCGCGCTTCGGCGTCCAGGTCTTCCTCGAAACGCAGGTCGCGGTTGGTGATGATGCCGACCACCTGCTTGCCTTCGACCACCGGGAAGCCGCTGATGCCGTGCTGTTGCGACAGCGCGATCACTTCGCGGATCTTCATGGTGGGAGGAATGGTGATCGGGTCGCGCAGCACGCCCGCTTCGAAACGCTTGACGCGTGCTACTTCGCGAGCCTGGTCGGCCGGACGCAGGTTCTTGTGGATGATGCCGATGCCGCCCTCCTGAGCCATCGCGATCGCCAGACGTGCTTCGGTCACGGTGTCCATCGCAGCCGACAGCAGCGGGATATTCAGCGTGATATTCCGGGTCAGTTTGGTGCGAAGGGAAGTGTCGGCCGGAAGAACATTGGAGTAGGCCGGGACGAGCAGCACATCATCGAACGTGAGTGCTTTTTGGAGTAGACGCATAGCATTTTCCTATAGGCGCAAAAGTGAATTATACAGAAAGTAGAAAATCCTGTCGCCGCCCTGCCCCAAAATCGGCCATTTGCAGCTGCCGCGATTGACAGCACCATCGAAGCGTGGCGAAATCTGCTTGTTACCCAAGGAAAACTTTTATGCCGCACCCAAGCCTGCCCTTCCGCCTGATCGCCGCCTGCACCCTGCTGCTGGGCAGCACCCTGGCACATGCCCAGTATTCGTGGATCGGCGCCAACGGCGTGCGCCAGTTCTCGGACCGCCCTCCCCCGCCGGGCACGCCGCCGCACAAGATCCTGAAGGCGCCGGGCCGGGCCGCGCCTGCGCCCGCACCGGTGCCCGTGCCTGAGCCGGCGCCGCAAGCCGCGCCCGTGGCGAAGCCGGCGCCGAGCCTGGCCCAGCGCGAAGCCGACTACCGCAAGCGCGTCGCGGCGCGCGAGGAACAGGAACAGAAGGAAGCGGCCGAGGCCAGGCGCCAGCGCGATCTTGCCGAGCACTGCGACGCGGCGCGCGAGATGCGGGCCCAGCTCGACTCGGGCATCCGCGTCGCGAAGTTCGACGCCAAGGGCGAACGCAGCTTCGTCAGCGACGAGGAGCGCGCCGCACAGCTGGCCCGCGTCGACCGCGCCCTGGCTGCCTGCCGCTGAGGCTCAGCGACGCAGGCGGATCACCTTGGCGCCGCCCGGCTGCTGCTGTTCCACGGGCGTGGCGGTCGGCGCGCACACCACCTGGTTGCGGCCCGCGTCCTTGGCCGCATACAGGGCCGCATCGGCCCGCCGCATCAGGCCGGCGAAATCCTCTCCCCGATCGAGCATGGCCAGCCCGATGCTGACGGTGTAGGGCACGCCGCCCTCGGCGGAGCGTTGCGGCTGGGAACGGTCGAGCGCGGCGCGCAGGCGCTCGGCCACCGCCTGTGCGGTCTGGTGGTTCGCGTCCGGCAGCAGCACCCCGAACTCTTCGCCGCCGAGGCGGGCAAAGTAGTCGATCTTGCGCACCACGTCCCCGGCGCGCCTGACCAGGTCGCGCAGGACCT
The DNA here is from genome assembly GCF_041023745.1 of Massilia sp. X63. NCBI lineage: Bacteria > Pseudomonadati > Pseudomonadota > Betaproteobacteria > Burkholderiales > Oxalobacteraceae > Massilia > Massilia sp. X63. Next base: position 35,240 of record NZ_JBFTEF010000022.1, on the reverse strand, counting down.
CGTCGCCGACGCCGTGGCCGTAGGTGTCGTTGATGCGCTTGAAGTGGTCGGCGTCCAGCAGCAGCAAGCCCAGTCCGCCGCCGTGCCGCCGTGCCCGCGCCAGTTCGCGTTCCGCGATCTCGAAGAAAGCGCGGCGCGACGGCGCGCCGGTCAGGTGGTCGTGCTCGGCGGCATACGCGGTATCGGTCAGCACGCGCGCATTCGCCAGCATCACCGCGCCCAGGCTCAGGGCCGGCAAGGCCAGGGTGCCGATGGCGAAGAAGACCAGGTTGGCCACGTCGGGCGCGAGCAGCGACACGGAGCCGTAGGCGTCGAGCGCATAGAAGGCGCCGCGGCCGGCATGCCCCAGGCCCAGCAGGAAGGCGGCGGTGCGGGTGAATGCGTTGGGATAGCGCAGGCGCCCGTCGGCGACCCGCGGCAGGCTGGCATGGATGGCGAAGCAGATGGCAGCATGGTAGACCGACACGGCGACCACGCGCAGGCCCAGCGCTGGGTGGACGACATGGAAATACACGACGCCGGCGAAGGCGGCCAGGCTGCCGGCGGCCAGCAGGCGCCACGGCACCGGCAAGCCCAGGTGACGCCGGAACCCCGCATACATCAGGCTGACGGTGAGCAGCATGAGCACGTTGGCGACTTCGATGCTGAGCAGGTCGGGAACCACGCCGCGGGTCGCGAACAGCAGCAGCGCGATCACCGCGATGGCGTTGGCCTGCCCCCACTCGCGGACACCGGCCACCTTGCTGTCGGCGAGCGAGGTCAGGACCAGCAACATGACCACCGACAGCGCGGTGGTGACCAACAACAGACTCACGGTAATCAGCATGGGGGCGGGCAGCAAACGATAATGAAGACCTCGCGCCGGGCCGATGCGCTGGCGCGATCGGCCACGGCAGCATACGTCGGCTTACCGGACTGCGAGGGCGTCAGCATGATACCGCGAAGCGCCCCGGAATATTTGCTTGGTCGGAATTTTACAACTGAGCAAATCGACAAGCTTGCCCGGCAACGGGCCTCAGGCGGCCGGCGCCGCGCCGCCGGAGGCCGGCACGGCCGCGTCCTTCTTGGCCGCGCGGCGGCGGCGCGAGTCCTTCGGGTCGGCCACCAGCGGCCGGTAGATCTCGATGCGGTCGTGTTCGCGCAGCACGGTGTCGAGCGTCTTCTTCTTGGCGAAGACGCCCACCGGCTGGGTGCTCAGGTTGATGTCCGGATAGGCCTCCAGCACCCCGCTCATCTCGATGGCGGCGCCGATCGTGGTGCCGGGCGCCACCTGCAGCGGGCGCAGGAATTCGTCGCGGTCGGTGGCGTAGCAGACCACGACCTGCAGCATGCCGTCCGCGGCCGGCAGCGGCGCGTCAGCCATAGAGCGCCTCGGCGCGCTTGCTGAAGGAATCGACCATGGTGTTGGCGATCATGCCGAACACCGGCCCGATGATCTGTTCCAGGATGACGCTCGAGAACTCGTAGTGCATGTCGAGATCGACCTTGCAGGCGTCGGCGCGCAGGGGCTTGAAGTTCCAGGTGCCTTCCAGCATCTTGAACGGGCCATCGACCAGGTGCATCTTCATCTGGGTCGGGCGGTTGTTGTGGTTCGATGTGGTGAAACTCTGCTTCACGCCATGGAAGTTGATCTGCAGGCTGGCCACCAGCTTGTCGTCGGCCCGTTCGATCACTTTCACGCCGCCGCACCAGGGCAGGAATTTTGGATAGTCTTCGACCTTGGAGACCAGGTCGAACATCTGCTCGGCGCTATACCCGAGAAAAACTGATTTGTGCACTACTGCCATTGGTCAACCGTTTGTTATGATGTTGGACGAGTTGCATTTTGCGCCACGCGGGTTCCGGTGAATTTCAGGTGAATTTCACCGCGATCCCGCTGCGGCGCCACAGCAGTAGTTTAACCGAGACGCGGATTTTCGCTATTTCATGAGTATTGTTGACAATAAAAAAGCTTTTTTCGACTACTTCATCGAGGACCGGTATGAAGCCGGCATCGTATTGGAGGGGTGGGAAGTCAAGGCCATCCGTGCCGGCAAGGTCCAGATCAAGGAAGCCTATGTGGTCGTGCGCAACGGCGAACTGTTCCTGTTCGGCGCCCACATCAGCGCGCTGACCACGGCATCAAGCTTCAGCCACCCGGAAGCGCTGCGCACCCGCAAGCTGCTGCTCCACCGCGCCGAGCTGGACAAGCTGGTCGGCAAGGTCGAGCGCGCCGGCTACACCCTGGTGCCGCTGAACCTGCACTTCAAGGGCGGGCGCGTGAAGTGCGAGATCGGCCTCGCCAAGGGCAAGAAGCAGCACGACAAGCGCGCCACCGAGAAGGACCGCGACGCCAAGCGCGAAGTCGCCGCGGCGATGAAGACGCACCGCCGCTAGCATCCTGCACGGGCTGCCTCTGCGCAGCCCTGCCCTGCCGCCCCTGCCTGGTGAGCGCTTACTGAGCGGTCTGGACGGCAGGCGCCGCGAAGCGCCGGCTCAGGCGCCACATCAGGAAGCTCAGCACGCAGCCGATCGCGGCGCCGCAGGCGAGCTTGAAGGCGCTGCCGAACAGCAGCGGCGCCACCAGTCCCGACACCAGCGCGAAGGACATCATCTGGATGAAGCCGACCATCGAGGCCGCCAGGCCGCGGTTGTGCGGGAACAGGCCCATGGCCGACAGCTGGATGCCCGGCATGGCGACCGCCAGGCCGAAGGTGAACACGCCCAGGGGCAGCACCGCCCATGGCACGCTGGCCGCGAACAGCGCGTTGTAGCCGACGTTCAGGACCGAGGCCAGCGCCATCACGCCGTAGCCGATCCACAGCAGGCGGCCCGGCGGCGCCTTGACGGCGCGCTTGCCGCCCCAGGCGGAGCCGATCACCATGCCGCCGATCAGCGGGATGAACATCCAGGCGAAGGCGGTCTCCGGCAGGCCCAGGATCTCCATCACGAAGTTGGCGGCCGAACCGATGTACAGCGACAGGCCGCCGAACACCAGGCCGAGCGCCAGCGACAGCATCACGAACTGCGGATGGCGCAGCACCATCAGGTAATTGCGCGCGATCGTCACCGGGTGGAACACCTGGCGTTTATCGCGCGGCAGGCTTTCCGGCAGCAGGCGCGTGACCAGCACGATCATCGCGGTGCCGAACAGGGCCAGGAACAGGAAGGTGGAGCGCCAGCCGAAGCTCACGTGCAGCCAGCCGCCCAGCACCGGCGCGATGGCCGGCGCCAGGCCGAACACCATCATGATGTGCGACATGATCTTCTGCGCCTGGGCTCCGGAGAAGCGGTCCTGCACGATGGCCTGCCCGATCACCGAGCCGGCGCCGGCCGCCAGGCCCTGCAGCGCGCGGAAGAACAGCAGCCAGCCGAAGCTCGGGGCAAAGGCGGCGCCGATCGATGCCAGCGTATACACCGACAGCGCGCCCAGGATCACCGGCCGGCGCCCGAAGGAATCCGACAAGGTCCCGTAAAACAGCATCATGAGCGCGAAGGTGAACAGGAACACGCTCAAGGTCTGCTGCACCGCCACCGGCCCGACGCCGAACTCGACCCCGATGGCCGGCATCGAGGGCAGATAGGTGTCGATCGCGAGGGCCCCGATCATGCCGAGGCAGGCGAGGATGGTGGTGAGGAGTCGGTGCATGAAAGTGCCTTGAGGATGAACCGGCACTGCGACAGGCAAGCGTCCGGGGGACGGGATTGTACTGGATTTCACCAAAACAATTCGGCAGCCCCCTCAAACGGCCAGCGCCCCCATAGGGTGGGCGGGTCTCCCGCCCACGCGTTCAAATCACCGAAGCGTAAAGGCACACGTTGTCGCTGTTTGGAAGTGAGCTGGACGCGTGGGCAGGGAACCTGCGCACCCTACGAACACCGGGCTAGCGCAGCGACATCCCGAAACGCTCGGTGCGCGGCATCCAGTTGCCCTGGTAGTCGGCCGACACCAGGATGCGCTCGGCGCGTCCGATCAGGAGGTGGCGCGGCACGAAGCCGATGTAGCGCGAATCGGCGCTGTTGTCGCGGTTGTCGCCCAACATCAGGTAGGCGTCCTGCGGCACGGTCACCGGGCCGAAGTCGCGCGCCACCAGGCGCTGCGGCAGCACCTGGATGCGGTGGCGCCGGCCGTCCACGGCTTCCGTCATGCGCAGCGCGTCCATGTGGCCCTCGGCGCTCGGCTCCTGCACCAGCTCCTCGACCGAATACTGCTGCTCGACGCCGTTGATCACCAGGCGCTCGTTGCGCATCTCGACCCGGTCGCCCGGCAGCGCCAGCAGGCGCTTGATCAGGCGGGTGCCGTCCGCCGGCGAAGTGAAGGTGACGACATCGCCGCGGCGCGGCTCGCCGGTACGCGCCAGCACGACGTCGGTCAGCGGGAGCTTGACGTTGTAGGCCAGGCGGTTGACGAAGACCACGTCGCCCTCCAGCAGGTTGGGCCGCATGGAACTGGACGGAATCGGGTTCCAGTCGGCCACCGCGGTGCGGAACACACCGAAGAGCACGATGAACATCAGGAAACCCTTGTTGGCGCGCACGAACGCTTTCATGGAGCCGTTCTCCTCTTGTTATGATGACGATGAGTCGTTTTATACGCGCACCGCCTTTAAGCATGCTTAAATGTCAAGCGCGACACGCCGTGTAACAACATTGTCATATTCGCCAACTACACTGGCTGCGCCGAGACTACGACGCAGAACATGGATATGAAACAGAAGGCCCCGGAGTCCGAGGCCAGGGGCATCCCCGAAGGCGGCGCCTTCCTGAACCGCGAGCTGTCGCTGCTCGAGTTCAACCGGCGGGTGCTGGCCCAGGCCGAAGACCCGTCCATTCCGCTGCTCGAGCGGCTGCGCTTCCTGACCATCGTGTCGGGCAACCTCGACGAATTCTTCGAGGTGCGCGTCGCCAGCCTGCTGGCCCAGCACCAGATGGAGGCCGGCCACAACGGCATTCCGCATGCGCTGGCCAGCACCCTGGAGCGCGCCAGCCTCGAATGCCGGCGCCTGATCGACAGGCAGTACAAGCTGTTCAACACCGAGATCCTGCCGCGGCTGGCGGAGAACGGCATCCACATGCTGCGCCGGAGCGAGCGCAACACCGCCCAGCGCGCCTGGGTCAAGGCCTTCTTCGACCGCGAGGTGCGCCCCCTGCTCACCCCGATCGGGCTGGACCCGGCCCACCCCTTCCCGCGGGTGGTCAACAAGAGCCTGAACTTCATCGTCGAACTGGCCGGCAAGGACGCCTTCGGGCGCGGCACCGGCATCGCCATCATGAAGGCGCCGCGGGTGCTGCCGCGCGTGATTCGCCTGCCGGATGAACTCTCGGACAAGAAGGGCGCTTCGTTCTGCCTGCTGTCCTCGGTGATCCAGGCCCACATGGCCGACCTGTTCACCGGCCGCGAGGTGCTGTCGTACTCGCAGTTCCGGGTCACCCGCAACAGCGACCTGTGGGTCGACGAGGACGAGGTCAAGAACCTGCGCCAGGCGCTGCAGAGCGAACTCCATAGCCGCAACTACGGCTTCGCGGTGCGCCTCGAAGTGGGCCATGCCTGTCCGCCGCACCTGTCGAACTTCCTGCTCGACCAGTTCGGGATCGACCGTTCGCGCCTGTTCGCGGTCGACGGCCCGGTGAACCTCGGCCGCATGCTTGAAGTCGCCAACGTCAACGACAAGTCCGAGCTGAGGTTCCAGCCCTTCACGCCGGGCTTCCCGGCCAAGCTGGTGGGGCCGGACATCTTCGCCGTGCTGCGCAAGCAGGACATGCTGCTGCACCACCCCTTCGAATCCTTCCAGCCGGTGATCGACTTCATCCAGGCGGCCGCCAACGATCCCTGCGTGGCGGCGATCAAGCAGACCATCTACCGCGCCGGCATGAACTCGGACCTGATGGAGGCCCTGATCGCCGCCGCGCGGCGCGGCAAGGAAGTCACCGTCATCGTCGAACTGATGGCGCGCTTCGACGAGGAAGCCAACATCAACTGGGCCGAGCGCCTCGAGCAGGCCGGCGCCCAGGTGGTCTACGGGGTGGTCGGCCTGAAGACCCACGCCAAGCTGGCGCTGGTGCTGCGCCGCGAGGACCACGGCCTGCGGCGCTACGCCCACCTCGGCACCGGCAACTACAACTCGACCACCGCCAAGTTCTACACCGACTTCGGCCTGCTCACCTGCGACGAAGAGATCACCGCCGACGTCAACGAGGTCTTCATCCACCTCACCAGCCTGACCCGCCCGAAGCAGCTCACCAGCCTGTGGCTGGCGCCCTTCTCGCTGCAGAAGGAAATCGTGCGCGCCATCCGCGACGAAGCGGCGATCGCGCGCGCCAGCAAGCCGGCCCGCATCATCGCCAAGATGAATTCGCTCACCGACGAATCGGTGATCCGGGCCCTGTACGAAGCCTCGCAGGCCGGCGTGCGCATCGACCTGGTGGTGCGCGGCGCCTGCGCGCTGCGCCCGGGTGTGCCGGGCCTGAGCGAGACCATCCGGGTACGCTCGATCGTGGGCCGCTTCCTCGAGCACTCACGCATCTATTACTTCCGCAACAACCTGAAACACGACATCTACCTGTCGAGCGCGGACTGGATGAACCGCAACCTGTTCCGGCGCGTGGAAGTCGCCTTCCCGATCCGCTCCCCTGCCCTCAAGCGCCGCGTGCTGCGCGAAGGACTGCATCCCTACCTGAAGGACAACGTCGACGCCTGGGAGCTGGGCAGCGACGGGCGCTACCGGCGCAAGAAGCCCCGCGGCGGCCAGAAGGCCTTCAGCGCCCAGCAGGACCTGATGGAGACGCTCGGCGCAGGGCCCCATCCCAACAAGGAGAACGAGCATGGACCTGATCCTGTGGCGGCACGCCGAAGCTGAAGCGCATGTGGCGGAGGGCGACCATGCGGGCGACCTGCAGCGCGCCCTCACGCCCAAGGGCAGGCGCCATGCCGCGCGCGTCGGCGCCTGGCTGCACCGCCAGCTGCCGGACGACGTACGGGTGCTGTGCAGCCCGGCCAGGCGCTGCGTGCAGACGGTGGAAGCACTGGGGCGCAACTACAAACTGCTGGACAGCCTGGCCCCCGACGCGAGCGCGGAAGCGATCATCGAGGCCGCTGGCTGGCCGGAGCACCGCCAGCCGGCGCTGATCGTCGGCCACCAGCCGCTGCTGGGCCAGGTCGCCTCGCTGGTGCTGTGCGGCGGCCGGCAGGACTGGCGCATCCGCAAGGCGGGGGTATTCTGGATTGCCAGCAAAGCCGGCGCGGGGCTGCCCTACCTGAAACTGGTGGTGGGACCGGACTTCATCGGGCAGCTGCGCTAGCGCCCCGCGCCGGCGCGCCGCTCAGGCGACCGCCGTGCCCACCGTGTCCAGCAAGTCGCGGACGACCTCGCGGTTCGACAGATAGAACAGCAGCATTTCGGTGTCCACCAGCGAGCAGGCTCCGTCCTGGTCCAGCACCTCGCGCGCGCGCTGCATCACGAGCAGGTAATACTCGTAGGTTTTCTCTTCGGGCATCAAGGCGCTTTCCATCCACCGGACCAGGTCCCGGTTGTGACTGTCCAGCCCGGGCGCCTGTTCGCCGCGGCGCTTCAGGTAGCGCAAGCCGGCCAAGGACTGGGTATCGATCTTGCTCAGCAGCGCATCGCGTCCTTCGGGCACGCGGAAGGCGCGCGCGTCGACGCCTTCGCGGAAATGAATCGCATTCAGGGCGAAGGCGATGCGGGCGTCATAGATCAGGGCCCAGTCGTTCCAGACGAAATTCAACCACTTCGACCAGCTGGAAATCCCCTTGAAGGGAAAGTCGCACCTGGCGTGGCTGCGCAGCTGCATGGCCGACGCGATGTCCGACAGGTCCGGCGGACAAGCGTCGAGGAAGAAGCTGGAATACGCGGCGATGGTCTCGTCCCGGTTGCTGGCAAGGCCACCCCAGACCCTGATCACGAAACCGCACAAGGCTTCCATGCCGGCGTCGCGCTCCGGGCCGGACAGGCGATGGATCTCGCGCACGCGCTGGGCCACGGCCTGTCGCAGTTGCTGGGTCGCCAGTGCACCGCCGTCCGTGTCCCCGACCGCAAGACCGAGCGCGCGCGCCGTCGTCCTGGCCTTGGCGGACATGGGCCAGGCGTAGTCCTTCAACGCGTGGCGGTGGGGTTTCAGATAGGCGGCGAGGGCATCGCCGAAGCGATGCGCTTCGTCCTGCATGGATTGGGTCATGGGTGGGGCTTTTCAGTAAAAATAGGCTGCGCACGGATTCGGTTCGGGAATCCGTTTTCCGACGCTCGGAAGACTGCTCCAAAAACCAGAACATTATGAATAAAAAATTTCATTTGGGCAAATATTCTGGAGGAATCCGGCGTATCGGAAGGCGGCAAGCGCCGCCCACCAATCAGACCACGCGCAGCTGGAACGGCATCCCGACCTCGTTCCAGGCCCCCTCTTCCTTCTGCAGCCATGGGCGCAGGGTCGGATGCTTGTCGATCAGCGCGGCCGGCAGCTCGAGCTCGATGCGTCCCTTCATGCGCAGCTTCAGCCCGCCGAGGTCCTCGTCGGCGCGCGCATGCATGAGCACCACCGCCATGCGCAGCGCCAGCACCGCCCTGGCCAGGTCGGGTTCGTGCAGGGCCTCGCGGATCTTGCGCAGGTTGCCCTTCTGGCCCAGCACCAGGGTCGCCATCAGGCGCTGCTCGCGGGTGGTGAAGCCGGCCAGGTCGGCATGTTCGACGATGTAGGCGCCGTGCTTGTGCGCGCCCGTCATCGAGACCTGGAGTCCGACTTCGTGCAGCATCGCGCTCCAGCACAGGTAGTGCTGCGCCTCGGACGGGTCCATCTGCTGGTACAGCCTGGATGCGATGTTCGCGGTGCGCAGGGCGCGCTGGCTGTCCACCTCGAAGCGGCGCATGCAGGCGCGGATCGCGGCGTCGCGGCGGTCGCTCCGGTTGGCGCGCAGTTCGAGGTCGGACAGCACGCCCAGGCGCAGGCCGGCGTCGATCGTGGCGAGCCGGGCGATGCCGAGTTCCTGCATCGCGCCGATCAGGACCGTCAGCCCGCCCACCATCACCGGCACCCGCTCGCGCTTGATGCCGGGCAGCCTGACGGCCTCGATCTGGCCGAGTTCGAGCAGGACGTCGCGCAGCGCGGCAAGGCTGGCCTGCGACACGGTGCCGTCGCCGATCCGGTTCTTGCCGATCACCTCATGGATGGCGCGCATGGTGCCCGAGGAACCATAGGCGGCGTCCCAGCCCTGCGCCTTGTACAGGTCGGCGGCGTCTTCGAAGCGGGCGCGCGCCTCGGTAACGGCAGCCTCGAAGCCTTGCGCGGTGATGCGCCCGTCGCCGAAGAAGGCGGCGGTCTGCGGATGGGTGCCGATGCCGAAGGATTCGACCAGCTTGATCTCGGAGCCGATGGCGGCGATGACTTCGGTCGAACCGCCGCCGATGTCGAGCACCAGGCGGCGCTCGTCCGGCTTGTCGATGGCGCGCGCCACGCCCATGTAGATCAGGCGCCCTTCCTCCTCGCCCGAGATGACCTCGATCGGGTGGCCGATCGCCTGCTCCAGACGCGGCAGCAGCTGCTCGGCATTGCGCGCCACGCGCAGCGTGTTGGTGGCCACCACGCGCACCGCGTCCAGCACATACTCGTCGAGGATCGCCCTGAAATCCTGCAGGGTACGCAGCGCGCTGTCCATGGCCGCCTCGGTGAGCATGTTGTCCTGGTCCAGGCCCGCCGCCAGGCGGATCGGGTCGCGCGCGCTGCGCACGATGTGCATGCGGCCGCCGGCCGGCTCGCCGATGTGGAGTCGGAAGCTGTTCGACCCCAGGTCCACTGCTGCAAACATGTGCGCCCTTTCGCTCGTTGTCCGGCCCTGCCCGCCAACGGGCTGCCGTGTCGGCGAAGTATACAGCGTCGGGGCGCGTCAGGGCGGACCGCTGCGGCGCGCGGGCGTGCGCCGCAGCGCATGCCGGGCGCCCATCGCGACCGGGGCGCCGAGCGCCACGGCCGAGACCAGGTCCCAGGCGCCGTCGCCCAGCAAGGCCGCGACCAGGCCGACCACGGTGAGCACGGCCAGCAGGACCGGCATGGCCCAGATCTGGATGCGGGTGCGGATCATGGCGCTTTCGCCTTGCGCGCCAGGGCCGGCGCCTCTTGCACGGCCTTGGCGGCCGGCGCCCCCTTCCTGCTGCGCTTGAGCCACAAATACAGGCCGCTGCCCAGGATGACGATGGTGCCGAGGTCGAGCAGCGCCCACAGCAGCTTCATGGGCTGGCCGCCGTAGTCGCCGAAATGCAGCGGCTGCGACAGCAGCAGCGCGCTCAGGTACCAGGGCAGCTCGCGGCGGTCGGTGATCTCGCCGGTGGCGGCGTCGACCAGCACCGGCTTGTACAGGCGCGAACTGAAGGCTTCTTCGCCGCGCATGAAAATGCCATAGTGGTGCGAACTGGTGAAGGGCGTGCCCGGGAAGGCCACGAAGGCCACCTTCATGCCCGGTTCGGCGCGTTCCGCGCGCACGATGGCGTCGTGGATCGAGGCCATCGTTTCCACCTTCGGCTGGCCCGCGTAGGGCTTGAGCATCTCGGCGATCTCGGTGTTCTGCCAGTACTTCAGCAGCAGGTCGGCCCAGGTGTTGACCATGCCGGTGGCGCCCACCACGAACACCCACACCAGGGTGACGATGCCGAGCAGGTTGTGCAGGTCGAGCCATTTGATGACCCGGCTGCGCTCGCGGCGCACCTCCCCGAAATCAAGCTTGCGCATGAAGGGTGCGTACAGCACGGCGCCGCTTGCCACCGCCACGATCAGGAGCAGGCCCATGAGACCGAGGAAGAGTTTCCCGTACAGGCCGGCGAACAGGTCGACGTGCAGGCGGAACATGGTGGACATGAAGGCGCCGCCCTCGAAGGCCGGCTCGGCGATCACCTCGGTCGTGCGGGCATCGACCGCGATCGGCTTGTAGTGCTCGTCGTTCGGATGGTCGCCCAGGGTGACGTTCCAGATCGCCGGTTCGTCGATCTCCTGCGAGATGTACATCGCCATCTTGTCCGGATACAGTGCCTTGGCCGAGGCCAGCACGGCATCGATGTTGCCGCGCGGGGTGTTGGCCGGCATGGCGGGCGCCTCGACGTCGGTGCCGAGCAGGTGGCCGATTTCGTGGTGGTAGATCAGCGGCAGGCCGGTCAGGCACAGCAGCAGCATGAAGACGGTGCAGACCAGGCTGCTCCATTTGTGGATCCAGCTCCAGCGGCGCAGGGAGGTAGGGGACATGGGCGATCGAGAACGACGGATCGGCAAATAATAATCGTTCTCATTTACATGCGCAAGCCGGGACGCTAGAATGACAATCATTCTCATCAAGAAAAGAAGAGCGCCTCCGATGATACTGCTTCGCCCGACCCCCACCGCCCTCGCCGCCGCCGTGTTTGCCAACTTGCTTGCCGCCGGCGCCCACGCACAGGACGCCGCCCCTGCCGAACCGATCGCCACCGTGGTCGTCACCGCCTCGGCCGATGCTTCGAGCCAGGGCCTGCCGCCCGCCTACGCCGGCGGCCAGGTCGCGCGCGGCGGCCGCCTCGGCCTGCTGGGCAACGTCGACATCATGGACACGCCCTTCAACAGCATGAACTACACCCAGGCGCTGATCCAGGACCAGCAGGCGCGCAGCGTGGCCGACGTGGTGCAGAACGACCCGTCGGTGCGGGTGGCGCGCGGTTTCGGCAACTACCAGGAGCTGTACGTGATCCGCGGCTTCGCCCTGAACTCGGACGACCTGGCCTATAACGGCCTGTACGGCATGCTGCCGCGCCAGTTCGTGGCCTCCGAACTGCTCGAGCGGGTCGAGGTGCTGCGCGGCGCCAACAGTTTCGTGAACGGCGCGGCCCCGGGCGGCGGCGCCATCGGCGGCGCCATCAACCTGCTGCCCAAGCGCGCCCCCAACCGGCCGCTGACCCAGGTGACGGTGGGCGTCGAATCGGGCGGCCAGGGCTACGTGGCGACGGACCTTGCGCGCCGCTTCGGCGAAGGCGACCGCCTGGGCGTGCGCGTGAACGCGGTGCGCCGCGACGGCGACACGGCGATCGACCGCGAAGGCCGCGAGCTGAGCCTGTACTCGGTGGGCGCCGACTACCGCGGCCGCGGCTACCGCCTGTCGGCCGACGTCGGCCACCAGGACCACCAGCTCACCGGGGCGCGTCCGAGCGTGACGATGGCGGCCGGCGTGCCGATCCTGGCGGCGCCGGCCAGCGACAGCAACTACGCCCAGCCGTGGACCTTTTCCGGCGAGCGCGACACCTTCGGCACCCTGCGCGCCGAAGCCGACCTGCCGGGCGGCGCGACCGCCTGGGCGGCGCTGGGCCTGCGTTCGGGCACGGAGTCGAACATCATCTCCTCGCCCACCGTCACCGACCTCGATGGCGACGCCACCATGACCCGCTTCGACAACGTGCGCGAGGACAAGGTGCGCACCGGCGAAATCGGCGTGCGCGGCGAGTTGCGCACCGGCGCGGTGACGCACAAGCTGAGCGCCAGCGCATCGCGCTTCCACTCGGAGTCGAAGAACGCCTATGCCATGAGCGACTTCGCCGGCTTCGGCTCGAACATCTACGCCCCGCGCGACGCGGCGCCGCCCTCGAACGCCTTCTTCACCGGCGGGCGCATGGACGATCCGCTGCTGACGCAGAAATCGATCCTGTCGAGCGTGGCGCTGGCCGACACCCTCGGCTTGTTGGACGAGCGCCTGCTGGTCACCTTGGGCGCGCGCCACCAGAACATCAAGTCCTTCGGCTACGACTACACCAGCGGCGCGCCGAATGCGCGCTACGAAGAGAGCAAGGTCACGCCGGTGGCGGGCGTGGTCTACAAGCCCGCCAGGGGCGTGTCGGTCTACGCCAACTACAGCGAGGCGCTGCAACAGGGGCCGGTGGCCGCCGGCAGGGACATCGTCAACCAGGGCGAGGTGTTCGCGCCCTTCGTCTCGCGCCAGAAGGAAGTCGGCGTCAAGGTCGACAGCGGCAAGCTCGGGATGACGGCGGCCTTCTTCACCACCGCGCAGCCGAGCGCGTTTGTCCTGGAGCGCCGCTTCGGCGTGTTCGGCGAGCAGCGCAACCGCGGCCTGGAACTGAGCGTGTTCGGCACGCCGATGCGCGGCCTGCGCCTGCTGGGCGGCCTGACGGTGCTGGAAGCCGAGCAGCGCCGCACCGCCGGCGTCGTCGACGAGGGCAAGGATGCGATCGGCGTGCCCGGCACCCAGCTGAACCTGGGCGCCGAGTGGGAAGTGCCGGGCGTGCAGGGCCTGTCGCTGAACGCCCGCGCGCTGCATACCTCGACCCAGTACGCCGACGCGGCGAATACCCAGAAACTGCCTTCGTGGTCGCGCCTGGACGTCGGCGCCAACTACCTCACCCGCTTCATGGACCGCGACCTGACCTTGCGCGCGCGCATCGACAACCTCACCGACAAGGCTTACTGGGCCTCGAGCGGCGGCTATCCGGGCTTCGGCTACCTGGTGCAAGGCGCGCCGCGCACCCTGACGGTGTCGGCGACCGTGGACTTCTAAGCCGGACCGCGGCCGCTAGTGCGGCGGCCGCAGGTCCTTCTTGAGCGCGGCCAGCGCCATCTTCTCGACCAGGCCGGGCGCCAGCAGCTTGAGCAGGCGTCCGAACTTGCCCTTGGCCGTCATGACCACTTCGCGCCGGCGCGCGTTCATGCCTTCGATGATGAGGCGCGCGCACTCCTCCACGCTCATCGCGCCCTCCTCGCTCAGGGCGCTGCTCCCGGCCGGCTCGCCATGGGCGTTGAAGCCCTTGTCGCGGATCCGCGTGGCCACCACGCCCGGGTAGGCGGTGGTGACGCTGACGCCGTAGCCCTTCATCTCGGCCCGCAGCGCCTCGAAGAAGCCGGTCATCGCGAACTTGGTGGCGCTGTAGGCGGTGCGTCCCGGCACCCCGACCAGCCCCGCCAGCGAGGACACCGCGACGATGCTGCCGCGCGCGTTTTTCAGCGCCGGCAGCGCCGCCTGGGTGCACCAGACCGCGCCCCACAGGTTCACGCGCATCAGCTCCTCGTACCAGGACAGGTCCTCGACCTCCTCGAACAGCGCATGCGCCGAGCGGCCGGCGTTATTCACCAGCACGTCGATGCGGCCGAAGCGTTCCAGCGCGCTGACCACCAGGCGGCGGCACTGGATCTGCACCCCGACGTCGGTCGGCACCGTCATGACCTGGGCCCCCAGCGCGGCGCATTCGTCCGCCACCGCCTGCAGCCGGGCCGCGTCGCGGGCGGCCAGCACCAGCGCCAGCCCCTGCCCTTCCCGCGCCGCCAGCTGGCGCGCCATCTCGGCGCCGATGCCGTCCGAGGCGCCGGTGATGACGATGGTACGAGACCGAGCCGGCGTCATGGCAGCAGGTCGGATTTTTGCGTCTTCACGATCTGCATGGCGCTGGCGATCACGCTGCTCATGTCGCCCATGTTGGCCGGCACGATCAGCGAGTTGTTGGTCTTGGCCAGCTTGCCGAAGGCGTCGACGTAGTGCTCGGCCACGCGCAGGTTGACCGCGTCCATGCCGCCCGGCTCGCGAATCGCGGCGCCGACCTGGCGCAGCGCCGCGGCGCTGGCCTCGGCCAGGGCGACGATCGCGCTGGCTTCGCCCTGGGCGCGGTTGATCGACGCCTGGCGTTCGCCTTCGGAGCGGGCGATGGCCGCTTCGCGCTCGCCGCTGGCGATGTTGATCTGCTCCTGGCGCCGGCCTTCCGAGGCGGCGATCAGGGCGCGCTTTTCGCGCTCGGCGGTGATCTGGCGCTGCATCGCGTGCAGGATCTCGGCCGGCGGGGTCAGGTCCTTGATTTCGTAGCGCAGCACCTTCACGCCCCAGTTGGCGGCCGATTCGTCGATCGCGTTGACGATGGTGGTGTTGATGTGGTCGCGCTCCTCGAAGGTCTTGTCCAGCTCCATCTTGCCGATCACCGAGCGCAGCGTGGTCTGGGCCAGCTGGGTGATCGCCTGGATGTAGTTCGACGAGCCGTAGGAGGCGCGCATGGCGTCGGTCACCTGGAAGTACAGGATGCCGTCGACCTGCAGCTGGGTGTTGTCCTTGGTGATGCAGACCTGCGGCGGCACGTCGAGCGGGATCTCCTTGAGGCTGTGCTTGTAGGCGATGCGGTCGATGAAGGGCACCACGATGTTCAGGCCCGGCGCCAGCACCGCGTGGAACTTGCCGAGCCGTTCGACCACCCAGGCGTGCTGCTGCGGCACCACGTTGATGGTCTTGAAGATGAATACCAGCGCAATGATGAAGATCACCAGCGCGACCGTGCCGAACGTAAATTCCATGAGCATCCCTTCTAGATGTAGTGTCAGCTATTAGCTGAGCTTATAAATCGCCTTGCGCCTTGCTAGGCATTGGCGACGATGAGGCGGTTGCCGAGCACTTCGACGATGCGGTAGTCGCCCGCTTCCGGCAAGGCGCCGGGGCCGAGCTCGACGTCCCACAGGGCGCCGCGGTACATCACGCGGGCGCGGCCGTCGCGCCAGTGCGCCACCGCCACCCGCCCGCCGATGTCGAGGTTGACGTTGGGGTCGCGCGCGGCATTGCTGCGGGCCGGCTTGCCGAAGCGGCTGCGGTGCAGCACCGCGGTCGCCACCAGGCCGACCGCCGCGGCGCTCAGGGTCTGCAGCGGCCCGCTCGCGCCGCCGAAGGCGGCCAGCGCGCCGGCGCTGAGGCCGATCGCGATCATCAGGAGGTAAAAGGTGCCGGTGAACAGTTCGGCGATCACGAGCACGCCGGCCACTACCAGCCAGCCCATCCAGTCAGTCATACGCCAGTCTCCTTCGCGAGGTTCGAAAAAGTAAAAAACCCCCGCGACCTGCGGCAGGCGGCGAGGGCAGATGAGCGGCGGCGATGTCGATGCGCGTGTTGATTATGTGTTTTCCGGCAAAGAGTTATCGCTACCAGTGTAGCAGGTCCATCCAGGAATAGAAGCGCCTGCCCGCTGTTTATCGCAGGCGCATAAGACCCCGACTTACGCGATGCTTAAACCGGCGCCGGCGCCGCCAGCGGCCGTCAACCCCGCCGCCAGGGCGGCGTTAAGACGGTGAGCGACTTGCTCATACCGGATACGCAACAGGAGATCACCATGAAATCGACGTTCAAGTTGGCCAGTGCCGTGCTGCTGATGGCTTCCAGCGCTGCCTTCGCGGCACCCCAGGCTCCCGCACCGACGGGCGCCCAGCACCCCGCCGCCGTCCATGCGGCGCCGGCGACCAAGGCCGACGTCAAGGCCGACGTCAAGGCTGAACAGCGGAAGATCACGGCCGACGAGAAGACCGCGCTGGCCGCCTGCAAGACCATGAAGGGCGCCGAGAAGTCGGCATGCAGGAAAGACGCGATCGCGAAGGCGCAGAGCGCCAGGGCCCACCTGAAGGCCGCCAAGCACGCCTGACCCGGCGTAAGCGCCCTGCGTCCGCGGACGCAGGGCAGTTCCCGTACCAGCGTCGGGAGGTCCCCTTCGCGTAGACCATCATGCCGCCCTCCCTGCTGCGCCGCCTCGTCGACAACGCCACCCTGAAATCGCTGGGCCCCGGCCTGATCACCGGCGCCGCCGACGACGACCCTTCCGGCATCGCCACCTATTCGCAGGCCGGCGCGCAATACGGTTTCAACGCCTTGTGGACGCTGGTGCTCACCTATCCCTTCATGGTCGGCATCCAGCTGGTGTCGGCGCGGATCGGACGCGTCACCGGCCGCGGCCTGGCCGCCAACATCCGGCGCGCCTACCGGCCCTGGCTCCTGTATGCCATCGTCCTGCTGCTGCTGGCGGCCAACGTGATCAACATCGCGGCCGACATCGCCGCCATGGGCGAAGTGCTGCGCCTGCTGGCCGGGCGCGGCTCGAGCCATCTCTACGCACTCGGATTCGGGGTGCTGTGCCTGCTGCTGCAGGTATTCCTGCCGTATGCGCTCTACGTGCGCTACCTGAAATGGCTGACCCTGGTCCTGCTGTCCTATGTCGCCGCCGCCTTCGCCGTGCAGGTCGACTGGGGCGAAGCGCTGGCGCGCACCCTGTGGCCGCATTTCAGTTTCACGCGCGAGTCGGTGGCGCTGGTGGTCGCCGTGTTCGGCACCACCATCAGTCCCTACCTGTTCTTCTGGCAGGCCTCGCAGGAGGTCGAGGAAATCCGCAGCGCGCCGCAGGCGCACCCGCTGCGGACGCACCCGCACGACGCCGGCGCCCAGCTCGCGCGCATCAAGACCGACACCGTGGTGGGCATGGGGTTCTCGAACCTGGTCGCCTTCTTCATCATGCTGACGACGGCCGCGAGCCTCGGTGCGCACGGGATCACCCACATCGCGTCCGCCAGCCAGGCTGCGCAGGCGCTGCGTCCGGTGGCCGGCGAATTCGCCTTCCTCGCGTACGCGCTCGGGATCATCGGCACCGGCATGCTGGCGGTGCCGGTGCTGGCCGGATCGGCCGCCTACGCCATCACCGAGAGCTTCCACTGGCGCAACGGCATCGACCTGAAACCGATGGAAGCGCGCCGGTTCTACGCGATCATTGCGCTGGCGACGCTGGGCGGCGCCCTGCTCGACTTCATCCCGCTCGATCCGATCGCGGCGCTGGTGCTGTCGGCCCAGGTCAACGGCGTGATCGCGGTGCCGGTCATGGTGGTCATGATGCTGCTGGCGGGGAACCGCAAGCTGATGGGCGTATATACCCTCAGCCGGCGCCACACCGTGCTCGGCTGGGGTGGAGTCGTCGTCATGCTGGCGGCGGTCGCGGCCATGCTGCTGCCCGCATAGTGTAGGATATTGTCGGAAGTCCTCATTTCTTGATCTACATCAATTTCCTGACATCAACTAACGAATATGATGATGTCCTTCATCAGTTCATCCCTCGCGCCGGCGGCAGTTCCTGCGACATGCGTCGCATCATTGGAAGCGGCCGCCCGTGCGAATGCCTTGCATGCCTCCCGATACGATTTTGCGCAACGATCCCGCTCTTCTTGCCCCCCTCCCCGCTCCCATCAATCCGCTACTACAGGAAAGCAACGCAACATCGATCCTGGACGAACTCAGGCAGGTGGTGTTCCAGACCGACCGTGCCGGACGCTGGACCTTCCTGAACCGTGCCTGGGAAGCACTGACCAGCAACAGCGTGGCCACGGCGCTCGGCGGCTCCTGTCTCGCACACGTCCACCCCGACGACCGGAGCAGGGAGCAGGCGCGGCTCGACCAGCTTCTGCTCGGAGAGCGTGACTGCTGCCGCCATGAGGTCCGCTATCTGCGCGCCGATGGCGAGGTCCGCTGGGTCGACGTCTTCGCGCGCGCGCAGCGCGACGCCAATGGCCGCGTGACGGGCACGGTCGGCACCCTGTTCGACGTCACCGAGCGCAAGCGCGCACGCGAACAAGGCCGGCTCGCGGCCGGCGTGTTCGCCAGCGCCGGCGAAGGGATCCTGGTCACGTCCGCGGACGGCCGCATCGTCGACGTCAACCAGGCCTTCGAGGCGATCACCGGCTACGCACGCGCCGAGGTGCTCGGGAAGAATCCGAGCCTGCTCAGCTCGGGCCGGCAGGGCAAGGAGTTTTATGCGGACATGTGGCGCCGCATCGAGCAGGAAGGCCGCTGGAACGGCGAGGTCTGGAACCGCCGCAAGTCCGGTGAGCTCTACGTGGAGCGCCTCACCGTTACCGCCATCCGCGACGAGGCCGGCCAACTGTCGCACCACGTCGGGGTGTTCGCCGACATCACGCGCCAGAAGCGGCAGGCCGAGCATCTCGAACACATCGCGCACTACGATCCGCTCACCGGCCTGGCCAACCGCCGGCTGCTGGCCGACCGCCTGCAGCAGGCCATGGGGCGGGCCCGCCGCAAAGGCGGCGGCGTCGGCGTCGCCTCGCTCGACCTGGACGACTTCAAGAAGGTCAACGACCTCCACGGCCACGAATGCGGCGACGAACTGCTGGTCGCCGTGGCGCGCCGGATCCAGGACGTGGTGCGCGACAGCGATACCGTATGCCGCCTCGGCGGCGACGAATTCGTGGCCGTGTTCGATGGGGTCGAATCGCTGGCCGCCTGCCAGCCCATGGTGGCCCGGCTGCTGCAGGCGATTGCCGAGCCGCTGCACCTCGGCGGTGCGCTGGTTCGTGTCAGCGCCAGCGCGGGCCTGGCCTTCTATCCGCAAAGCGAGGATGTCGACGCCGACCAGTTGATCCGGCAGGCCGACCAGGCCATGTTCGACGCCAAGGTGGGCGGCAAGAACCGCTACCTGAGCTTCGATACCCTGGGCTACCGGGTGATGATCGAACGCGCCGAAGAGCTCGACGCGCTCGAGCGCGCCATCGTCCGGCACGAGTTCACCCTGCACTACCAGCCGATCGTGCATCTCGGGACCGGCCAGCTGAATTCCGTGGAAGCGCTGGTGCGCTGGAACCACCCCACCCGCGGCTGCCTGGCCCCGGGCAGTTTCCTGCCGACCCTCGAGGGCCACCCGCTCATGCTGACCCTCGAGAACTGGATCCTGGCCGAGGCGTTCCGCCAGCACGAGCGCTGGCTCGACGCGGGCCTGGACATCGCGATCAGCGTCAACATGAGCGGCGCCCAGCTGCGCCGCAAGGACCTGGTCCAGCATGTGCGCGGACTGCTTGCCGCCCATCCGCGCGTGAACCCGCGCCGCATCAAGCTCGAAGTGCTGGAGAGCAGCGCACTGGAAGACATGGGGCATGTATCCAACCTGATCCGGCAATGCACCGAGATCGGGATCGGCTTTGCGCTGGACGACTTCGGCACGGGTTACTCGTCGCTGCGCTACCTGAAGCAGCTGCCGGCCAAGCGCATCAAGATCGACCAGGGCTTCGTGCGCGACATGCTGCAGGATCCCGACGACCTGGCCATCCTCGAAGGCGTGATCGGCATGGCGGCCGCGTTCAAGCGCGAAGTGGTGGCCGAGGGCGTCGAGACGGAAGAACACGCCGCCATGCTGGTCCAGCTCGGGTGCATGCTGGCGCAGGGCTACGGCATTGCGCGCCCGATGCCCGCGCAGGCGCTGGCGCCCTGGCTGGCCAGTTGGCGGCTGCCGCCGTCGGTGGCAAGCTGCACCCCGCTGGACCGCGACGACACACTGCTGCTCAAGGCCCTGGTCGAGCAGCGCGCCTGGCATGCCGGACTGACGAATGCCGGCTGCCCGCAGCGTTTCCACCAGGCCGACGTCGCGAACGGCACCCAGACCTTCAACGAATGGCTGGACCTGAGCAGCCGCAAACGCGAGCCCTGCCGGCTGTCGCTCGGGCGCGCCCTCGCCTGCCGCGATGCATTCATGGCGCAGCTCGGTGCGTACGCCGCATCGGCCGGGGATGCCCCTGCCGACGCAGCCGCGGCAGGGCTGCGATGCCAGGCGGCCAGCCAGGCCTTTGCCGCTGCCCTAAGGGAATTGCTCGATGCATGGAAGCAGTGATGCTGGCATATCCTCGTCCACATGCGGCCGCAGCGCGTTCCTGCGCGGCACCGGCATGATCGGCTCGCAACTGGCCGCCAGGCGCCGCAACATCCGGGCCGGCGCATTCGGCATCCTGATCGTCGCGGTGCTGGCCTTGATGATCACTTATGGATGGAACAGCTGGCAGCTGCGCCGCCTGCAGCTGTCGGGCGCCAAAATCTCGACGGTCAATCTCACGCACGCGCTGGCCGACCAGGCCAGCTCGGCATTCAAGATGGTCGACACCGTCCTGGTCGGCCTGGTCAACCGCGTCGAGCAGGACGGGCTGGCGGCGTCGGACCGGGACTCCCTGTATGCGCTGATGCAGGATCACCTGGCCGAACTGCCTGCCTTGCAAGGCCTGTTCGTCTACGATCGATCCGGCACCTGGATCGTCAACACGGCCGGGCAGTCCTTCAACGGACGCAACAATGCCGACCGCGAATACTTCAGGTACCACCGCGGCTCCTCCGACCGTGGGGTGCACATCGGCGCCCCCATCATCGGCCGTACCAGCGGCGCCTGGGTCATTCCGGTCTCGCGCCGCCTGGAGGATGCGGACGGACGCTTTGCCGGCGTCGTGCTGGCAACCATCAAAGTCGACTTCTTTCGCAAGATCTACGAACGGATCGAACTGCGGCCCGGCGGAAGGCTCATCCTGGCGCTGACGAACGGCACCCAGTTGCTGGCCATCCCCTTCAGCCGGGTCGAGATCGGCGCCGACCTGCGCGCCACCTCCCTGTTTCCGGAACTGAGCGCCAAACTGCCGGATGGCGGGCTGGTCGAGACCTCCGCACGCGGCAACGCCCTGATCTACGCAGTACGCCAGGCTGGCGACTACCCGGTCCTGCTTGCCGCCGCACGGTCGAAGGGCGACGTGCTGGCGCCATGGCGCGAGTCGGTGCTGGCAGCCGGCACGGCGCTGTTCGCGCTGGCGGCCGGCCTGGGCGCCATGGGGGTCTACCTGCTGCGGCAGATGCGCGAGCGCGACGGCCTGGAGGGCGACCTGATCAGGGCCAAAACGACACTCGAGAGCCTGAATGCGTCGCTCCTGACGCAATCGCAGCTCGATCCGCTCACCGGCCTGTTCAACCGGCGCTATGTCGAGTCCGCCCTGGAGCGGGAGATCGCGCAGGCGCAGCAGGAGGGCGGCCTGCTTGCCGCCTTGATGATCGACGTCGACCATTTCAAGAAATATAACGACAGCTATGGCCACCTGGCCGGGGACGCCACCCTGATCGAGGTGGGCCGGACCATCCGGCGCGGCGCCTGCCGGCCGCGCGACGTCGCCGGCCGCTTCGGCGGCGAAGAGTTCGTGGTCCTCTTGCCTGCCACCGACCTGGCGGGCGCCGCGGTCGTTGCCGAGACCATCCGCACGGATCTGCAGCGCCGCCGGTTGGCCCATCGCGATGCACCGGGTGGCTTCGTCTCGATCAGCATCGGGGTGGCCTGCATCGCGCCGGCGCATTGCGCCGATCCCGGCAACACGCTGCTCGACCGGGCCGACGGCGCGCTGTATGCAGCCAAGGCAAGCGGACGGAACCGTGTTAGTTGCGACGACGGGCAAGGCCTGGACATCGCGGCGCCAGGCGCGCAAGCGCCGCACGCCGGCGTTCTTGGTGATTTTGATCTGGGTCAATGACTTTCAATGTAGAAGGCGCGTATCGTAGGGCGGTCGAGACCAGGCTTGCGCCGCGGCCTCCCCACCATTCATTCCGGCACCCATGATCGTCACGCTGCACGGCCCCAAGGCTCCCCTTGCCCACCTTGCCCGCCCGGCCCTCCTGGCCCTGCAACGGGCCGGCGCCATCCTGTTGTTCCTGGTCCATGCAGCCGCGGGCGCTGCCGTGCAGCCTGCGGCCGCAGCGCCGGAAGCGAACGGCGGCGCCTACACCGGCGTCGATGCGCGCCTGCTGAGCGCACGCCTGTATGCGAACGGTCCGGCGCTGCTCTGGCTGGCCGACGGGCCGCAACGGGCGCGCCTGGCCTTGCGCCTGCTGGGCAATGCCGGCGAGCACGGGCTCGACCCGTCCAGCTACGGCGTGGACGCGCTGGCGCGCCGGCTGGAAGGCGTGCAACAAGGGCAAGGCGATGGCGCCTCTGTGGCCGCGCTCGACCGCGAGCTCAGCACGGCCGTGCTGCAGTACCTGGCCGACCTGCGCTTCGGCCGCGTCGCCTCGCACTACCGCCCCGCCAGCGGCGCCCCTGGCGAGTTCGATCCGGTCGCGCACTTGCGCCAGGCGCTGGCCGAAGGCGGGCTGGAAGATGCGGTCGCATCCGCCGCACCGGCCATTGCCCTGTATGGGCGGGTCAAGGACATGCTGGCGCATTACCGGGAGCTGGCCGGCGCGGCGCCCGACTGGCCGGCGCTGCCGCCGGCCGGCCCGGGCGCGCGCGCGCCCGGCGACGCCTATGCCGGCGCGGCCCTGCTGTGCGAGCGCCTGCGCCTGCTGGGCGACCTCGGCCCGCAGGGCCGTGCAGCGCCGCCATCCTGCGATGGCCGCTACACGGACGAACTGGCGGCCGCGGTGCGGCGCTTCCAGGGGCGCCACGGCCTGGAGGAAGACGGCGTCCTGGGGCCGGCCACGCTGGCGGCGCTGGCGGTGCCGCCTTCGCAACGGGTGGCGCAGCTCGCGCTCACGCTGGAACGCCTGCGCTGGCTGCCGCCGCTGCCGCGCGGCCGGATCGTCGCGGTCAACGTGCCGACCTACCGCTTGTGGGCCTTCGACACCGGTGCCGGATCGGCGGCGCCGATGCTGGAAATGCGGGTGATCGTCGGCACCGCCGCCAGGACGCCCACGCCGCTGTTCATCGGCCAGATGCGCTATCTCGAATTCAACCCCTACTGGAACGTCCCGCCCAGCATCCAGGCCGGCGAAATCGTGCCGAAGCTGGCCAGGAACGCCGCCTACCTGCAGCAGAACGACATGGAGCTGGTGGGCGCGGACGGGCGGGTGCTGCAGCTGGCGCCGGACCAGGCGCTGGCCCGCCTGCGGCGCGGCGACGTGCGGGTGCGGCAGCGGCCGGGACCGCACAACGCGCTGGGCGAGCTGAAGTTCGCGATGCCCAACCCGATGAACATCTACCTGCATTCGACCTCGTCCAAGGAGCTGTTCGGCAGGACCCGGCGCGACCTGAGCCACGGCTGCATCCGGGTCGAACGCCCGGCCGAGCTGGCGCAGTTCGTGCTCGCCGACCCGCGCCGCTGGGATGCCGCTGCGGTGGCCAAGGCCATGCTCCCCGGCCCCATGCGCACGGTGACGCTGGCCCGGCCGGTGCCGGTGGTGCTGTTCTACGCCACCGCGCTGGTCGACCAGCACGGCCAGGCCCTGTTTGCCCAGGATATCTACCGGCAGGATGCGGCCCTGATGCGGGCGCTGGGCATGCGCTAGTCCGGCGCGCGGCCGTCAGGTCAAACCGTCGCCGAAGCAGATGCCCAGGTCGCGCGCCGCCCGCACGGTCTCGCCCTCGACCGGGACGCGCCGGCTGCGCCCCGCCACCTGCTCCAGCGGCACGGCGCCGATATCCTGCCCCCCGAGCGCCACCATCACGCCCGACTGTCCGCTGGCCAGGGTCCGCACCGCGGCGGCGCCGAAGCGGCCGGCGACGATGCGGTCGAAGGCCGACGGGCTGCCGCCGCGCAGCAGGTGGCCCAGCACCACGCTGCGGCAGTCCTTGCCGGTGGCTTGCGCCAGCGCCGCCTCGAGCCGCGCACCGATGCCGCCCAGGCGCTCGGCGTGGCCGGCGCCGGCCCCGGCCAGCAGCGCGCGTTCCTGCCCTGCCGGCTGCGCGCCCTCGGCCGCCACCACGATGGTGTGGCCACGCCCGGCGGCGTCGCGCGCGGCGATGGCGGCGGCCACCGCCGCGATGTCGAACGGGATCTCCGGCAGCAGGATCGCATGGGCGCCGCCGGCCATGCCGGCGTGCAGCGCGATCCATCCGGCGTAGCGCCCCATGACCTCGACCACCATCACGCGATGCTGGCTGTCGGCGGTGGTGTGCAGCCGGTCGATGCATTCGGTGGCGAAACCGACCGCGGTGTCGAAGCCGAAGGTCTGCGCGGTCCCGTCCAGGTCGTTGTCGATGGTCTTGGGCACGCCCACCACCGGCAAGCCCTTGCGCTGCAGGCAGGCGGCGATCTCCATCGAACTGTCGCCGCCGACCATCACCAGGGCCTCGAAGCCGCGCTGCCGGAACAAGCCGACCAGCTCGTCGCTGCGGTCCTGCTCGCGCGCGCCGGCGCCAGGCTCCCGCACCGGATAACGCAGCGGATTGCCGCGGTTGGTGCTGCCCAGGATGGTGCCGCCGAGATGGGCGATGCCGTGCACGGATTCGGGGCGCAGCAGCATGACCGGCTCGCCGATGCAGGTGTCGGGCGCCAGCAGGCCATTGAAGCCGTCGCGGATGCCGTAGCACTCCCAGCCGAGCCGTGCCGACGCGAGCACGACGGCGCGGATCACGGCGTTCAGGCCGGGCGCGTCGCCCCCGCCGGTGACGATGGCAATACGCTTGGTGGGTGCTTCCATGCTGCGCTCCTGCAGAGGATAAAAAGGGGCTGCCCGGCCCTGCCGGGCTTTGGGATTATTGTGCGCTGTCGTTCATTGTGCGCTGTCGTTCATTGTGCGCTGTCGTTCATTGTGCGCTGTCGTTCATTGTGCGCTGTCGTTCATTGTGCGGTATACCCGCCGTCCACCGCCAGCGCGGCGCCGGTCACGAAGCTGGCGCCGTCCGACAGCAGGAAGGCGACGGCATGCGCGATCTCGTCGGCCCGCCCGATCCGGCCCATCGGGTGCAGGCCGACCAGGGCGCCGCGCTGCTGGGCGTCGAGCGCGCCCAGGATCGGCGTCTCGACATAGCCCGGATGGAGCGAGTTGATGCGGATGCCCTGGGCCGCATAGGCCAGCGCCGCCGACTTGCTCAAGCCGGTGACGCCGTGCTTGGCCGCCACGTAGGCGGGCGCCATCGGGTTGCCCACCAGGCCCAGGATCGACGACATGTTGACGATCGCGCCGCCGCCGGCGGCCAGCATGGCCGGGATCTGGAAGCGCAGCGCATGGGCCACGCCGCTCAGGTTGATGTCGATCACGCGCTGCCAGTCCTCGGCCGGCAACTCCCCGGCCGGCAGCAAGCGCCCGCCGATGCCGGCATTGTTGACCGCATACGACAGGCTGCCGTAAGCCTGTTGCGCGGCGCGCACCGCGCCCTCGGCAGCGGCCGGGTCGGCCACGTCGCCGACGTGGGCCACGGCACGCCCGCCGTCGGCCTCGATCGCCGCCACCAGGCGCGCCAGCGCATCATGCTGGAGGTCGGAGGCGACCACGGCCAGGCCGTTGGCCGCCAGCAGCCGCGCAGTCGCTTCGCCGATGCCGGACGCGGCGCCACTGACCAGTACCGATGTTCCCTTGAAAGAATATTTCATATTCACTCCGTTTTTCGAGGTTTATTTCACGCATTTACGCTGCCACGCAGATGTTCATGCAGGCCAGAACCAGAACGGCAGCCAGCCACCCAGCAGCACCAGGGCCAGGCTGCCGTTCACGCGCAGCGCGAAGCGGGCGCCGCCAGCCAGCGCGCCGGCCGCCTTGCTGAGCGTATTCGTGCTCACCGCCAGCAGCATCGCCAGTGTCGCATCATGCGCCGTCGCCGTGCCGCCGGCCAGCAGCGCCAGCGCGGAGCCGGACGCGGCATGCACATCGAAGAAGCCCGCCAGCGCGGTGCCGCCCAGCAGCGCGCCCTGCCCCACGTGGGCGTTCAGGTAGGCCAGGCCCAGGGTGGCGGCGCTCAGCGCCAGCGCGAACAGGACCGCCTGCCGGATGTCGAACACCCGCCCGGTCGCGGGCGCGTCCGGCGCCATGCCGGTCGCCCCGGCCAGGCTGACGCCGCCCACCGCCAGCGCGGCGAGCAGCGTCCCGCCCAGCACCGGCGCCAGCGCCGCCAGGTGCGCGGGCGCCACGGTGACGGCAACCACTCCGAGCAGCACGAAGGTGGCGATGTTCGACAGCAGCGCCCCGGCGACGCAGGCGCGCAGCAGTTGCGGCTCCTTGCGGCAGCGCGCCGCCATCGCGGTCACGGTGGCCACGCTCGAGATGAAGCCGGCGCCGAATCCGGACAGCGCGAAGCCCATCCGGGGGCCGGCCAGGCGCACGCCGATGTGGGCCGCGGCCTGGATCCCCATGATCAGGAGCGCCAGGGTCCACAGGGTGCGCGGATTGACGCCCAGCAGCCAGGGATGGCCGGCGTCCGGCAGCAGCGGGCGCACCACCAGCGCGGCGCCGGCGAACAGCAGCGCGTCGCGCAGTTCGGCCGTCGTCAAGGACGCCCGGGCGAAGCGGTGCAGCGGTCCGCGCAGGTGCAGCAGCGAGGCCAGCACGACGGCGGCGCCCGCGGAAAAAGCCAGGTTGTCGATGGCGGCCACGCCGATCAGGAAGCTCAGGAACAGGGCCAGTTCGGTGGTGATGCCCGGGTCGCCGGAGCGGTCGCGCCAGTAGGCGAGCGCCGCGAGCGCGGCCACCAGGCCAGCCGCGGCCAGCACCAGGAAGCCGCCCAGCGCCTGCGCCAGGGCGCCGAGCACCGACACCAGCGTGAAGCTGCGCAGGCCGGCGAAGCCGCGCGCCGGGCCGCTGCCTTTGCGCCGTTCGCGGTCGATGCCGATCAGCATGCCGCAGCCGGCGGCGACCGCGATCGCCGTGAGCGTCGCGGCGCTGAACACGGACGCTGCCATCAGATGCCGACGCCGTCGCAGCAGGCCGACAGTGCATCGGCCGCGTCCCCGATGGCGGCGGCCATCCCGATCCGGCTGCAGCGGTGGGCAATGGTGTCGGTGCAGGCCACCTCGGCGACGCCGGCGGCCAGCAGCTCGGCATAGGCCTCGCCGACGAACAGCGGATGCACGGCGACGCAGACCGGGGGCGGCATGCCGGCCTCGCGCAGGCGCCCCACCGCCGCGATCAGGGTGCGCGCGGTGGAGGCGATATCGTCGACCAGCACCGGCGTACGCTCGCGCCAGCCGGCCAGCTCGGGGGCCGAGACCGACACGTCGCGGTCGCCGCGCCGCACTTTGCGCAGCACCGTGTAGGGGCAGTCGGCCGCGGCGGCCACTTGCGCGACCCATTGCTCGCTCTCCTCGTCCGGACCGATCAGGAGCGGCTGCCCGACGTGCTCCACGACCCAGGCCGCGATCGCCGGGGCGGCCGCCACCACGCGCGAGGGGATGCCGTAGATCTCGTCCAGGCGATGGATGCGGTGCAGGTGCGGATCGACCGTGACCAGCCAGTCGCCGGCCCGTCCCAGCAGGCCGGCAAAGTGCCGCGCCGTGACGCCTTCTCCGCTGTGGAAGCGCGCGTCCTGGCGCATGTAGGCCAGGTAGGGTACGACCAGGCCGATCCGGCGCGCGCCGAGTTCGCGCGCGACGCCGGCGGCCAGGTAGAGCGGCACCACCCGGGCGTTCGGGCGATCCAGGCTGCACACCAGGATCACCTCGCGTCCGGCCACCTCGCTCAGGTAGCGGATGTGGGTTTCCCCGTCCGGGAACGAGCGCACTTCCCAGTCGCCCGCTTCCCAGCCGCGCAGGCGGCACAGTTCGGCGCCCATGGCTTCGTTGCCGGGCAAGGCAAACAGGATCGGCTTCATGCTTCCACGATCCCGACGATGTCCGGATGCGCGGACGCATGCGCGATCGCGCGCGCCAGGGCCGCGGACGATTGCGCGACAATCGTATAGAGCACTTCGCCGGTGCTGACGATCCGCTCGAGCGGCGCCCGGAACAGCACGCCGGCGCCCGGATCGCGCGGCGCGCCGGCCAGCTTGGCGACCCTTGCCAGCTGGCGGTTGTCGACCGTGGCTACGCGCCCGCTGCGCGCCGCCAGCACCTCGAAGCGGCAGGCGCCGGCTTGCGGCGCCCGCATGCCGCCCTGGGCCGCGCAGATCGCCTGGAACTTGCGCCAGGCCGCGCCGCTCGCCAGGGTGGCGCTCGCCATTGCCAGGCCCGCGCCCGCATCGGCCTTGCCGCCGAGCTCGAGGAGCTGGCCGGCCAGCGCCAGCGCGCGTCCGCGCAAATCCTGCGGCGCGTCGGCGTCGTTGCGCAGCACGGCCAGCGCATCGAGCGCCTCCAGGGCCGGCCCGATACCGCGTCCGACCGGCTGGCGGCCGTCGCTGATCACGGTCCGCACGTGCAGCCCATAGGCGCCGCCGACCGCCAGGAACAGGCGCGTCAGGGATTCGGCGTCGGCCAGCGAGCGCACCTTCGCGCTCGGGCCGACCGGGATGTCGATCAGGACGTGGGTGGCGCCGGCGGCGATCTTCTTCGAGAGCACCGAGGCCACCATGGTGGCCTCGCCGTCGAAATCCAGCGGCCGCGAGACGCGGATCAGGATGTCGTCGGCAGGGCTCAGGTCGACCGCGCCGCCCCAGACGATGCACCCGCCCTCCTGCTCGACCACCCGGCGCATCTGCGCGGTATCGAGGGCCACCGGCGCCAGCGTTTCCATCACGTCGGCGGTGCCGGCCGGCGAGGTGATCGCGCGCGACGAGGTCTTCGGAATCGTCAGGCCGCAGGCCGCCACGATCGACACCACCAGCGGCGTGGTACGGTTGCCCGGCAGGCCGCCGACGCAGTGCTTGTCGACCACCGGCGTCACCGGCCACTCGAGCCGCGTGCCTGCCTCCACCATGGCGCCGGTCAGCGCGAAGACTTCGTCGACCTCCAGGCGCCTGCTCGCGCAGGCGGTGACGAAGGCCGCGATCTCGATCTCGGAATACAGGCCGGCGGCGATCTCGCCGACGATGGCGCTGGCCGCGTCCACGCTCAGGTCCTGCCCATAGATCTTGGACCGCACCAATGAAAACGAGCGTGCCGGCGGCGCCGGCTGCACCCGCAGTTCACAGCCGGCGGGCGCGCCGAGCCGGCGCCAGGCCAGCTCGGACAGACCCGCCGCGCCCGGCGCCAGGATGCCGCCATCGACCAGGTTGAGGCGCGCAGTGGTCGAGCGCCCCTGCGCACTGATCTGGACCCGGGCCCCGGCTGAAAACCCGGCCATCGTGCACGCGGCATGGCGCGTATCGAGGTACAGGACCGCAGCGTCGCCGCTGTCGATGCCGAGGCGCTGCGCCGTCACGCAGAAGCTGCCGTCGAGCGGTGCGTCGTTCCTCACAGCGCCACCTCCTGCAGGTGTTCGGGCACCAGGCAATCCCAGCCCAGCTGGTGCTTGATCCTGAGCCGCAGGGCCTCCGAGGCGGCCGGCTCGCCGTGGGTGATGAAGGTGCGGCGCGGCGCCGTGGCCAGGCCCGACATCCAGTCCAGGATCTCGTTGCTGTCCGCGTGCGCCGACAGGTTGTCGACGTGCGCCACCTGGGCGCGCACGCGCACCTGCTGGCCATGGATGCGAATCTCCCCGGCGCCGTCGATCAGCGCCGCGCCACGGGTGCCGCCGGCCTGGAAGCCGGCGAACAGGATGGTGTTGCGGGGATCGTCGGCGAAGGCCTTCAGGTGGTGCAGCACCCGCCCGCCGGTGGCCATGCCGCTCGCGGAGATGATCACCTTCGGCGTGTTCCTGGCGTCGAGCTGCTTCGACTCCTCGACGGTGTTGATGATGGTGGCGGCATGGCACATGGCCTGGCACTCGGCCACGCTCAGGCGGTGGTCCGCGCGGTGCTTGCGATAGATGGCGGTGGCATCCCTGGCCATCGGGCTGTCCAGGAACACCGGCAGCAGGGCCGGGATGGCGCCGGCGGCCTTCAGCTGGTGCATGGCGTACATGAGCCCCTGGGCCCGGCCCACGGCGAAGGCGGGAATGATCATCACGCCCCCGCGCGCGGCGGTCTCGCGGATGGTCCGCGCCAGCGGCACCAGCGGATCGGCGGGGTCGTGCACGCGGTTGCCGTAGGTGGACTCGACCACCAGGTAGTCGGTCGGCGCGAGCGGCGCCGGCGCCACCATGATGGCGTCGTTGGCGCGGCCCAGGTCGCCGGAGAAGGTGATCCTGCGGCTGCCGTCGTCGAGCGCGACGATCGCCGCGCCCAGGATATGGCCGGCGCGGCTGAAGTGCGCGCTCAGTCCCGGCGCGACCGCGACATGGCTGCCGAAACCGACGGTGACGAACTGCCTGAGCGCCACGCGCGCATCTTCTTCGGTGTACAGCGGCATGGCCGGGTGATGCCGGCTATAGCCATGCCGGTTGGCGGCGGCAGCATCCTCTTCCTGCAGGTGTCCGCTGTCGGGCAGCAGGATCCGGCACAGGTCATAGGTCGCCTCGCTGCAATAAATCTTCCCCTTGAAGCCGTCCTTGACGAGCAGGGGCAGGTAGCCGCTGTGGTCGAGATGCGCATGGGTCAGCACGACGGCATCGAGTTTGGCGGGATCGAAGGGCAAGCCGGCCCAGTTACGCAGTCGAAGCTGCTTGTATCCCTGGAAGAGTCCGCAATCGACCAGGATGCTGGAGTGCTCGGTCCTGAGCAGGTATTTCGAGCCCGTGACCGTTCCAGTACCGCCAAGAAACTGTATCCGCATTTTCCTACCTTATTGTTAAGCGAACGCAAAATGTAGAGCTCGCCAATATGATAGTAGCCGGGTGCAAGGCTTTAAATCCTTGACCTAAATCAAGTTACAGTGCGCAAATATTTGCTAACAGCGCCCAGAAAAAAGCCTGCTTGTCTTTCGACGAGCAGGCTTTTGGTTCACTGTGCTTGTGGGCTCAGCCGGCGGCCAGCTTCTGCCAGGTCTCGATCACCGAGTCCGGGTTCAGCGACATCGATTCGATGCCCTCGCCCACCAGCCACTGCGCGAAGTCCGGGTTGTCCGACGGACCCTGGCCGCAGATGCCGATGTACTTGCCCTGCGCGCGGCAGGCCTTGATCGCCAGCGACAGCATGGCTTTCACGGCCGGGTCGCGCTCGTCGAAGTCCTTGGCCAGCAGCTCCATGCCGGAGTCGCGGTCCAGGCCCAGGGTCAGCTGGGTCAGGTCGTTCGAGCCGATCGAGAAGCCGTCGAAGTACTGCAGGAACTGCTCGGCCAGGATGGCGTTGGACGGCACTTCGCACATCATGATGACGCGCAGGCCGTTTTCACCGCGCTTCAGGCCGTACTTGGCCAGCAGCTCGATGACCTTCTCAGCCTGGCCCAGGGTGCGCACGAACGGGATCATCAGCTCGACGTTGGTCAGGCCCATCTCCTCGCGCACGCGCTTCATGGCCAGGCATTCCATCTCGAAGGACTCGGCAAAGTCCTCGGCCAGGTAGCGCGCGGCGCCGCGGAAGCCCAGCATCGGGTTCTCTTCGTCCGGCTCGTAGCGCGAACCGCCGATCAGCTTCTTGTACTCGTTCGACTTGAAGTCGGACAGGCGCACGATCACCGGTTTCGGCCAGAAGGCCGCGGCGATGGTGGCCACGCCTTCGGCCAGCTTGTCGACGTAGAAGGCGCGCGGCGAGGCGTGGCCGCGGGCCACCGACTCCACCGCCTTCTTCAGGTCGGCATCGATGTTCGGGTACTCGAGGATGGCCTTCGGGTGCACGCCGATGTTGTTGTTGATGATGAACTCGAGACGCGCCAGGCCGACGCCGTTGTTCGGCACCGACTGGAAGTCGAAGGCCAGCTGCGGGTTGCCGACGTTGAGCATGATCTTGGTCGGGATCGGCGGCAGCTCGCCGCGCGAGACTTCGGTGATCTCGGTTTCCAGCAGGCCGTCGTAGATCTTGCCTTCGTCGCCCTCGGCGCACGAGACGGTCACAAAGGTGCCGTCCTTCAGCGCGTCGGTGGCGTCGCCGCAGCCCACCACCGCCGGCACGCCCAGCTCGCGCGCGATGATCGCCGCGTGGCAGGTACGGCCGCCGCGGTTGGTGACGATGGCCGAGGCGCGCTTCATGACCGGTTCCCAGTTCGGGTCGGTCATGTCGGCCACCAGGACGTCGCCCGGCTGCACGCGTTCCATCTCGCTCGGGTCGTGGATCACGCGCACCGGACCGGCGCCGATCTTCTGGCCGATCGCGCGCCCCGATGTGAGCACGGTGCCGGTGCCCTTCAGGCTGAAGCGCTGCTGGGCGTCGGTGGCCTTCTGCTGCGACTTCACGGTTTCCGGACGCGCCTGCAGGATGTACAGCTTGCCGTCGCGGCCGTCCTTGCCCCACTCGATGTCCATCGGACGGCCGTAGTGGTTCTCGATGATCACGGCGTACTTGGCCAGCTCGACCACTTCGGCGTCGCTCAGCGAATAGCGGTTGCGCATCTCGATCGGCACGTCGACGGTGCGCACCGAGCGGCCGGCCTTGGCTTCCTCGGTGAACTCCATCTTGATCAGCTTGGAGCCGATGTTACGGCGAATCACCGGCAGCTTGCCCTGCGCGAGCATCGGCTTGTGCACGTAGAACTCGTCCGGATTGACCGCGCCTTGCACCACGGTCTCGCCCAGGCCGTAGCTCGAGGTGACGAACACCACGTCCTTGAAGCCCGATTCGGTATCGATGGTGAACATCACGCCGGCCGCGCCGGTGTCGGAACGCACCATGCGCTGCACGCCGGCCGACAGCGCCACTTCGGCGTGGGTGAAGCCCTTGTGCACGCGGTAGGAGATCGCGCGGTCGTTGTAGAGGGAGGCGAACACGTGCTTCATGGCTTCCAGCACGTTGTCGATGCCGACCACGTTCAGGAAGGTCTCCTGCTGGCCCGCGAAGGACGCGTCCGGCAAGTCTTCGGCGGTGGCCGAGGAACGCACGGCGAACGAGACTTCGGTATCGGAATCGGCCACCAGGCGCTCGTAGAAGGCGCGGATTTCCTGCTCCAGGCGCGGCTGGAACGGGGTGTCGACGATCCATTGGCGGATCTCGGCGCCCGCGCTCGCCAGCGCGCGCACGTCGTCGATATCGAGCCCTTCCAGGCGCGTGGCGATGCGCTGGGCCAGCGATGGGCCACCATCGCTGTGCTCGAGGAAGTCGCGGAAGGCGTCGGCCGTGGTGGCGAAGCCGCCCGGCACCCGCACGCCGGCCTCGGCCAGCTGCGAGATCATCTCGCCGAGCGAGGCGTTCTTGCCGCCCACCGACTCGACGTCGGTCATGCGCAGGTTCTCGAACGACGCGACGTAGGTACGCGCCGCGTTGTTCGCCAGATCCCGTGCGGCCTGGCCAGGCTCCTTCAATGCTGCTTCAGACAGGTTAGTCATGGTAAAACACCCTTACTTGATGATAGAAACCTTGTGGCTGCTTTTACATCGTGTCCTGGGCAACGGCCTGTTCTTGTTATTCTGGCCGTCGTGCAGCACAATGCAGACCCGTTGCCGAGCATTCTACCGCGTGACCGGCAAACCTTGCTGCAACTTTGTCACGACCGAGCATCCCGACACCATGACCGCAGAAACCACGACTTCCTCCTCCCCCACCTCGCGCACCGTCTTCTTCGTCTCGGACGGCACCGGCATCACGGCGGAGACCTTCGGGCACGCGGTGCTGAGCCAGTTCGAGATGCGTTTCCGCCAGATCCGCCTGCCCTTCATCGATTCGGTCGAGAAAGCGCACGACGCCGCGCGCCGCATCAACGACAGCTTCGCGCGCGACGGTCAACGGCCGATCGTGTTCTCGACCCTGGTCAAGCACGACCTGTCCAGCATCATCCGCGCGGCGCGGGGCATGCACATGGACCTGTTCCAGACCTTCGTCTCGCCGCTCGAGCAGGAACTGGGCGTGAAGTCGACCCATACCATCGGGCGCATCCACAATGCAGTGGATACCGAGGAGTACAAGAACCGGATCGAAGCGATCAATTTTTCGCTCGCGCATGACGACGGCCAGTCGCACAAGAACCTGGCGGAGGCGGACGTCATCCTGGTGGGCGTGTCGCGTTCCGGCAAGACCCCGACCAGCCTGTACCTGGCGATGCAGTACGGGCTGAAGGCGGCGAACTATCCCTTGATTCCCGACGATTTCGAGCGCGGCAAGCTGCCCTCCTCGCTGCCGCCCTTCAAGGCCAAGCTGTTCGGGCTGACGATCACGCCGGAGCGCCTGTCGCAGATCCGGAACGAGCGTCGTGCCGGCAGTAAATATGCTTCGATCGAGAATTGCCGCTACGAGGTCAACGAGGCCGAAGCGATGATGCGCCGCGAAGGCATCCGCTGGCTGTCCTCGACCACCAAGTCGATCGAAGAGATCGCCACCACCATCCTGCAGGAAATCAAGCCGGACCGCCGCGAGTACTAGGAAGCTATCGCAGCAGGGAATGCGTCGCTGTCGACGCGCCTGGCAAGCGGGTGCTGCCTTACTCGTCCTTGCATGGCCGGCCATGCGGCGTCGCGGCGCCTTGCCCTCGCTTGCCAGGCATCGCCGCCGGCTTCCACCTCCCTACCGGGATAGGTTCTAAAGAAAGCCTGACGACACCTCTCGGCCTAACTCCAGCAGATGAGCGTACCGACAAGGGACAAGAAGGTCTGATGGTCGGACCACCCCTCGAAACGGCGATGCAGTCGTCGAAATCGCTGGCGCCGAACAGGTGTTCGCTCGACGCGGCCCATCGCTTCACGCGGTGTTCTCGTCCCTAGCAAGACGGGATGCGAGTCAAGGCCGCCCGGTGATGACTGCAAGGCCGCCTGACTTTAGCGGATCGACAGTGTTTGGGACGATGAGCGGCCCTGAGCGGCCAAGGGTTTCAGGGAGAAGTGCTTGATGGTATTGGTCCGCCTGCGAACAGGCCGGCACAGGGGCCGTGAATGTCCGCTATCGACCCAGGCCGTGTAAAAACTCATGAACTGGATCGGTAAGCCGGATTGTACGTTTCAAAGCGAATCCAGAAGTGCATGGAAGCGCCCGGCCGTAACCAACCTGTTTTTCTAGTCCTCGGCAAGACCAGCA
>NZ_JBFTEF010000021.1:0-43709 GCF_041023745.1 Massilia sp. X63 | reverse complement strand
CGGGAAAGGCTGGTCAGCCTCCTGAAAGACGAACGGCCCGGCCGCAAATGCGACCGGGCCGTCAAGGCAGCGCCGAAGCGCTATGCCGTTCGAAAGGTCAAGAAGCTACCTTAACTGAACGGCATTACCCCGCGCAGGGGCGTTGTCGTATCCATGCCGGCGCCGTCAGATCGCCGCGGTTTCGATCCTGCGCGCCAGTTCCGGCTTGTCCGGACGCAGCGCATCGGTCAGTTCGGACAGGGCGGTGCCGCAGCCGAACACCAGCACGTCTCCCGGCCGGCACAGCGACAGCCCGTGGCGGATCGCAGCGTGCGAGGGCAGCACCACGCTCAGGGAATCGTCGGCCAGCTTGCCCAGCTTGGCGCCGCGCACCAGCAGCGAGGCGGTCTCGCCGCTGGCTCGGCCGCGGTTCTCGGTCTCGTACACCACCAGGTCGTCGAAGCCGGCGGCGCAGGTGCGGCCGATGTCGATCAGGTCGGCGTCGCGGCGGTCGCCCGGCGCCGCCACCACGCCCACCAGGCGGCCCGCGCTCAATGCGCGCGCGCTGTCGGCCAGCGCGGCGTAGGCGGCGCAGTTGTGGGCGTAGTCGACGATCACGGTCACGCCGTCCACGTCGAACAGGTTCGAGCGCATCGGGTTGTGCTTGGCGTCGGACACGAAGCTGCGCAGGCCGTCGGCGATCTCGGCGAGGCCGAAGCCGTGCGCGGTCAGGGCCGCGGCCGCGGCCAGCGCGTTGGCGATGTTGTAGCGCGCGGCGCCGCCCAGCGAGACCGGCATCTGGCGTGCATCCAGCAGTGCTTCGTGACGCGCGCCGGTGGCCAGCACCAGGGTCTGGTCCTGCAGGTAGACCGCGCGCCCGCCATTCTCGAGGTGGCGCAGCAGCACGGTGTTTTCCGGGTCGAGCGAGAAGTAGATCACTTCCACGCCCTCGCGCAGCCTGGCGGCCATTGCCACGCAATAGTCGTCCTCGGCGTTGAGCACCACCACGCGCGTGGCGCGCTGGGCCACCACTGCCTTGACCCTGGCCAGGTCGTCGAGGGTCTCGACGCCGTCCAGGCCCAGGTGGTCGCTGGAGACGTTCAGCACCACCGACACGTCGACGCGGTCGTAGGCCAGCCCGCGTTTCAGGATGCCGCCGCGCGCCGTTTCCAGCACCGCGAAGTCGACGCCCGGATCGGACAGGATGCTGCGCGCCGAGTGGTAACCGGTGCAGTCGCCCTTCCTGGTCAGGACACCGTCGACGTACACGCCCTCGGTGGTGGTGACGCCGGTGCGCAGGCCGGCCAGCCGGGTGGCGTGGGCGATCAGCAGCGAGGTGGTGGTCTTGCCGTTGGTGCCGGTGACGGCCACCGTCGGGATGCGGCCGTCGCACTCGCCGAACAGGGCGTCGACGATGGCGGCGCCGGCATCGACCGGGGCGCCGCGGCTCGGGTACTGGTGCATGCGGATGCCGGGCGCCGCGTTGACCTCGATGATGCCGCCGCGCTGTTCGCGCAGCGGCTTGGCGATGTCCTGGCACACGATGTCGATGCCAGCGATATCCAGGCCGATGGTGCGCGCGGCGCGGATGCAGATGTCGCGGGTTTCCTGCGGCAGCAGGTCGGTCACGTCCTCGGCGGTGCCGCCGGTGGACAGGTTGGCGTTGCCGCGCAGGTCGGCGCTCACGCCGCTGGCCAGCACGGTATCGAAGTCGTAGCCCTGCTTGGCCAGGGTTTCCTCGGCCAGCGCATCCAGCGGAATCCTGGTCAGGATATTCGTGTGGCCTTCGCCGCGCGCCGGGTTGCGGTTCTCGATCTCGACCAGCTCGCGGATGCGCGAGCGGCCGTCGCCGGTGACGCAGGGCGGGCGGCGCCAGGAGGCGGCGGCGACCTTGCGGCCGGTGACCAGCACGCGGTAGTCGCGGCCCTCCAGGTGCTCCTCGACGATGACCTTGCGGCCGTACGTGCGGGCATGGGCGAAGGCGCGCGCCACCTCTTCCGGAGTGGCGCAGTTGGTGGTCACGCCCTTGCCCTGGTTGCCGTCGAGCGGCTTGACGGTGGCCGGACCGGACAGGCGGCGCGCGGCGCGCAGGGCTTCTTCTTCGGTCGCGACCACGCTGCCGGCCGGGACCGGCACGCCGGCCACGTCCAGCAGCGCCTTGGTCAGCTGCTTGTCGCTGGCGATGCCGACCGCGATCGAATTGGTGGCGCCGGTGATGGTGGCCTGCAGGCGTTTCTGGCGGCTGCCCCAGCCGAGCTGGAACAGGTTGGCCTCATCGGTCAGGCGCAGTGCCGGAATGCCGCGCCGCAGGGCCGCCTGCACCACCGCGTTGGTGCTGGTGCCGATCGCGTAGTCCTCGGCGGTTTCGCGCAGGCCGGCCAGGGCCGCGGCCAGGTCGAACGGACGTTCTGCGGCGGCGGCATGGACCAGCTCGAGGGCGACCCGCAGGGCGCGGTCGGCCACCTGTTCGGTGCTGTAGCCGCACACCACGCGGCGGGTGCGGGCGCTGCCTGGCACCGCCAGGGTGGCGCCGAAGCCGCCGGGGGCGCCGGCCAGGCGCTGGAGTTCCATCACGACCGGCTCGACCGCCTCGACCAGCAGGGCGTCGTCGGCCAGGCGCACCGCGGCGTCCGGCGGCAGTTCCGGCAGCAGGGCGAACAGGCGCGCGGCGAAGCCGGGCGACTTGCTTGCGCCATCGTCGATGACGGCCATCAGGCAGGGGCTGCCGGCATACAGATTCGGGCCGCGCAACAGGCGTTTTTCCTTGATCTTCATGAAAGTGGGTTCCGTTTCGTTACGTTTTCCAAAAAATCCAGCAGGGGCAGCGGCAGGCTCTTGGACGGATCGCTGCCGGAGGCGGGCAGGCGGTAGCTGCTGCCGGCCGGGAGCAGGTGCAGGCGCACGTCGATCAGTTCCGGGGTGTCGCGGTCCTTGATGTCGGCCACGTTGGTGATCATGGTGCGGCCGTCGACGATGGTGACCGCGCCCTGGCCCAGCACCTCGATGCCGGAGCCGATGTCGACCACCAGCGCGGTGTCCTCGTCGATGCCGATGCCCTGCAGGTAGGGGTTCTGCGCCACCACGCTGAGCAGGCGCGACAGGCGCTGGCGCTCCGAGAAGTGCTGGTCGACCACCACGCGATGCAGGAAGCCGAGGCCGGCGCCCAGGCTCACCGAGCCTTTCTCGGGATGCAGTTCGACGCGGCCGGTGGCCAGCATGTGGCCCGACATCGCCGAGGCGCCGGCGCTGGTGCCGCCGATGGTCGCGCCACGCAGCTTGAGCGCCACGTGCATCGCGGCGTCGAGGGCGCTGCCGCCGATCAGGGCCAGCAGGCGCTTCTGGTCGCCGCCGGTCATGAAGATGCCGGTGGCCTGGTCGACCCGGCGCACGAAGTCCTCGCTGTTGGCGTCCTGGCGGCTGGTGACCTCGAGGTGGCTGCGCCGTTCCACGCCCAGGCTGCCGAAAGCCTCGTCGTACATGCTCCACATCTCGTCGGCGACGGTGCTGGCCGCGGTGATCACCACGATGTTCGCATCCTCGCCGCCGGACAGATCGACGAAGCGGGTCAGGATCTCCATCTCGCGCTTGCGGTCCTCGTGGCCGCCGATGATCACGAGGTGGCCGTTCTTGTGGGGCTGGTCGCTCATCGTTTCCTTCATCGTTGGGTCATTTTCGAATAGGGCATGCCCTGGTTGCCGTAGGCCGCGGCCTCGGTGCGGGTGACGCCGACCAGGCCGACGGCGACGTCCTGGTCGAACAGCGCGACGCCGCGCTTGAGCGCCTCGTCGAGCGCCATGCCGTGCTCGATCCAGCCGTACACGGTGCGCGCCAGCAGGTGGCGCACGATGTGCTCGCCGATGCCGGTGGCGGCGATCGCGCCCAGCGGGCCGGCATAGAAGCCGCTGCCGATGATCGGGCTGTCGCCCACCCGGCCCAGCAGCCTGGGCGCCGAGCCGCCGGTGGAGCAAGCCACCGCGAAGTGGCCGTCGGGGCCGCGCACCACCGCGCCGACGGTGTCGCAGGCGCTCGACTTGGGCAGCTGCAGCGGCGTCTTGTAGTTCCAGAAGCGCTCGAACAGGCGGTTGTCGATGCCCGGCATGACCGGCACCGAGCCGGCCAGTTCCTGCATCAGCTGGCGGTGCTCGCTACGCTGGCGCTCGGACACCGGCGCGCTGCCGGGCATGCCGATCGAATGCGCGAAGCGCTGCGCGCCTTCGCCGGCCAGCATCACGTGCGGAGTGTCGGCGACGGCGCGCGCCAGCTTGACCGGGTTGCGCACGTCGCGCACGCAGGCCACGGCGCCGAGGCGTCCGCGCGTGTCCATGATCGAGGCGTCCATTTCGATGGTGGCGCCGTCCAGGCCGAGCGAGGAGCCGCTGCCGGCATTGAAGCGGCCGTCGTCCTCGAGGGTGGCGACGGCCAGGATCGCGGCGTCGAGGGCGTCGCGGTTGGCTTCTAGCTGGGCCAGCGCGCGGCGCGCGGCCAGCACGCAGCCGTCTTCGTTCTCCTTCGGCGCGCCGATGCCGCCGTGCACGACGACGGCGCCGGCTTGTTGGGTGTTGCTCATGTGGTCGGTGATTCCTGGTGATGGTCGTTGCTTGTTGTGCGTTGCAATATGGCTGCGTTCGTTATCACGTAGTCAAGACCAGCATTATCCCGAAGCAAGGGCGTGCGCCACATCGGTACAGTTGCCGTGCTTGTGTAAGAGCTTGCTTACAGGAGAGGCTTGCCGGCGGGGTAGAGGAGGGAGGCGCCGCGCAGGGCGGCCCGCAGGGCGCGTACCAGCTCGAGGCGCGCCGCGGGCGTCAGGTAGCGTCCGATCTCGACCCGCACGCCGCGGGCCTCGATCAGCACCAGGGACCGCATGCCGCGGCCCGGCAGGCTGACCCGGGCATGGCCGGGATCGAGCCTGACCGCGGTGCGGCGCGCGCCGTCGGCGTGCTCGACCAGCAGGCAGCCTTCGGCCAGCCGGATCCGTTCGTGGTCGAGCGCGTGGCGGCTGTAGTGGAGCAGGGCGGCGCCGACCGCCGTGGTTTCGACGATGGCGAAGGCCAGCACCATCCAGGCGCCGCGCAGCGTGAACACCAGGGCGATGCCGAGCGTGGCCGTGCACAGCAGCGCATACACGAGCAGCGCCTGGCGCGGCGTCAGCGAGCAGTTGCGCTTCATGAGCCAGTCGAGCGGCGGGGTGTCCATGGTCGCCTTCGGGTTCGGACGCGGTGTCAATACCAATGTGTACGAGTTTGCCACACACCGGAAAAAGGCATCGCCCGCCCGTTTCTTGCAGTCCGTAATCTGTTACCATACCGCCCCCTTCCATTGATAAGCTCCCTATGGCAATCGCATGCGGCCTTGATTTCGGCACATCCAATTCCACCGTCGGCTGGCTGTCCGGCGCCGCCGCGCCGGCCGGCGGCAACGCCCTGCTCGCGCTGGAGGACGGCAAGGAAACCCTGCCGTCGGTCGTGTTCTTCAATGCCGACGACGAGCAGGTGAGCTATGGGCGCGCGGCGCTGGCCGACTACCTGGAAGGCTACGACGGCCGCCTGATGCGCTCCCTGAAAAGCCTGCTGGGCACCAGCCTGATCGACGGCCAGACCGAAGTGGCGGGGCGCGCGCTGCCCTTCAAGGCCCTGCTGGGCCAGTTCATCGGCGAGGTCAAGCGCCGCGCCGAACGCCAGGCCGGCCGCGAGTTCGGCAGCGCCGTGTTCGGGCGTCCGGTGTTCTTCATCGACGACGACCCCGAGGCCGACCGGCGCGCCCAGGACACCCTGGAAGAAGTGGCGAAATCGG
The DNA here is from genome assembly GCF_041023745.1 of Massilia sp. X63. Lineage (NCBI taxonomy): Bacteria > Pseudomonadati > Pseudomonadota > Betaproteobacteria > Burkholderiales > Oxalobacteraceae > Massilia > Massilia sp. X63. The sequence goes on along the minus strand of NZ_JBFTEF010000021.1, from coordinate 37,937 downwards.
TGGGCTTCCGCGAGATCTCCTTCCAGTACGAGCCGATCGCGGCCGCCTTCGACTACGAGTCGCGCATCGCGCGCGAGGAACTGGTACTGATCGCCGACATCGGCGGCGGTACCTCGGACTTCTCGCTGGTGCGCCTCGGGCCCGACCGCGCCGGCCGCAGCGAGCGGCGCGACGACATTCTCGCCAACGGCGGCGTGCACATCGGCGGCACCGACTTCGACAAGTACCTGAGCCTGGCGAGCGTGATGCCGCTGCTCGGCTACGGCAGCACGCTGCTGTCCGGGGCCGCGATCCCGTCGAGCTATTATTTCAACCTGGCCACCTGGCATACCATCAACCAGGCGTATACGCGCAAGAGCACCGCCCAGCTGGCCGACCTGGTGCGCGACGCGGCGGAGCCGGCCAAACTGGTGCGCCTGCAGAAGCTGATCGAGGAGCGCGCCGGCCACTGGCTGGCGATCCAGGTCGAGGCGGCCAAGATCGGCCTGTCCGCCAGCCCGGCGTATACGATGGAACTGGAGCGCCTGGCGCCGCCCGAATCCCTGGCGGTCACGCGCGAGGGCTTCGAGGCCGCGATCGGGCAACTGGTCGACAGCGTCGGCGCCACCGTGCTGCGCCTGTTCTCGGAGGCCGGGGTGGAACCGGACGACGTGGACACGGTCTTCTTTACTGGCGGCTCGAGCGGCGTGGCGCTGCTGCGCGAGCGCATCGCGGCGCTGGTGCCGCGCGCGCGCAAGGTCGAGGGCGACCTGTTCGGCAGCATCGGCGCCGGCCTGGCGCTCGACGCCCTGCGCAAGTTTGGATAAAAGGACAAGACATGAGTGTGTTTGAACGCCCGATCGTGATGCTCGACTTCGAGACCACCGGCCTGTCGCCCGAGGCCGGCGACCGCATCACCGAAGTGGCGGCGCTGCGCATCGTCGGCGGCGAGATCCGCGAGCGCTACGTCTCGCTGGTGAACTGCGGCGTGCGGGTGCCGTCCTTCATCACCCAGCTGACCGGGATCACCCAGGACATGGTCGACTCGGCGCCGCCGAGCCAGAAGGTGGTGGCCGAGCTGCTCGACTTCATCGGCGGCGACGTGCTGTCGGCGCACAACGCCAGCTTCGACGAAAAGTTCCTGAAGGCCGAGGGCTGGCGCATCGGCCGTCCGACCGGCCACTGCGGCCTGGTGTGCTCGCTGAAGCTGTCGCGCCGCCTGTTCCCGGGCCTGCCCAGCTACAAGCTCGGCAACCTGTCCAGCCGTCTCGGCATCGAATTCCGGGGCAGCGCCCACCGGGCCGAAGCCGACGCCGAAGTCGCCGCCCACGTGCTGCTGCACGCGGCGCGCCACCTGGGCAGCACCCACGGCCTGCCGCAGGTGGCGCCGGACCTGCTGGTCTCGGTCAACAAGCTGGCCGCGGCCAAGGTGCCGGTGTTCCTCGACAAATACGCCAGCCTCGAGCGCGAGCGCCGGGCTGCCGCCTGAGGCCTCGCCGCCCGTGCCGGCCGCAAAAAACCTGCCGCGGCTGTCATATTGCCATTAGAATGCGGGCATCATGATCCGCCGTGCCGCGTTCTGCATGCTGACCCGCGTGCTCCTGTCGCTCGTTCTGCTGCTGTCGCAGCAGATGGCGATGTCGCACGCGCTCAGCCACTGGACCAGCCAGCTGGGCGGTCCGGTCGCCCGGAAATTGGCCAATGACGCGGAACTGTCCAGCGCCTTCGCCCAGGATCGCAGCTGCGCCCAGTGCCTCGGCCTTGCCCAGCTGGCCGCACCCCTAGCCAACAGCGCGCGCCAGTTCGTGCCGCCCCACATGGCGGACGTGCTGGCCCTGGAAGCGGGCGCCCGCACGCTGCACCTGCCGCAGGCGCGCCCCTTCGACTCGCGCGCTCCCCCCGTCCTCGGATAGACACCGGCCCGATCGAGACCGCCGCGCAGCGTCGCCTGCCGGCGCGGCTCGCCCATCCCTATCCGAACAGGACGACTCCGCATGTTCAAGCAAACCGTATTGACGGCGGCGCTGGCTGCCGCCTTTGCCGCATCCCATTGCGCCCACGCTGCCGACCCGGCCGGCAATGACAAGGAACTGGCCGCCATCCGCGCCCAGATCCAGGAAATGAAAACCAGTTACGAAGCGCGCCTGCAGGCCCTCGAGCAGCGCCTGCAGGAAGCGCAGGCCGCCGTGGCGCAGGCGCAGAACGCCGCCGCGGCGGCGCAGACCGCCCAGGCGGCGCCGGCAGCGGCGGCCGCGCCCGCGGCTGCGGTCGCGCTGGCCCCGGCCGCGGCGGCGCAGAGCGCATCGGCAAGCGGCGCCAACGCCTTCAACCCGGCGATCTCGCTGGTCCTCGGCGGCACCCTGGCGAACCTGTCGCAGGACCCGGGCGCCTACCGCTTCCAGGGCTTCGTGCCGCCCGAGGGCGAGATCGGCCCGGGTGCGCGCAGCTTCAACCTGGGCGAATCCGAAATGACGATCTCGGCCAACATCGACCCGCGCTTCGCCGGGCAGGCCACCTTTGCCATCACCGGCGAGAACGAGATCGAGGTCGAGGAAGCCTATGTCCGCACCCGCGCCCTCGGCAATGGCCTGAACATCAAGGCCGGCCGCTTCATGTCGGGCATCGGCTACCTGAACAGCCAGCACGCCCATACCTGGGACTTCGTCGACGCGCCGTTCGCCTACCAGGCCTTCTTCGGCGGCCAGTACAAGCCGGACGGCGTGCAGGCGCGCTGGCTGGCGCCGCTGGATACCTTTCTCGAATTCGGTGCGGAACTGGCGAGCGGGCGCAACTTCCCGGGCAACGACCGCAACAAGAACGGGGTCGGCGCCTCCACCGTGTTCGCGCACGCGGGCGGCGACGTCGGCGCGTCCTCGAGCTGGCGCGCGGGCCTGTCCTGGCTGCGCACCCGCGCAAGCGAGCGCGGCTTCGAAGACGGGGGCATGCCGGCCGCTTTCAGCGGCCGCTCCCAGGTGGTGGTGGTGGACGGCGTGTGGAAATGGGCGCCGGACGGCAACGCGACCCAACGCAATTTCAAGCTGCAGGGCGAATGGATGCAGCGCCGTGAAGTTGGTAGCCTGGCCGCCATGGACGCGGAGGGCGGCTACCGCAGCCGCCAGTCCGGCTGGTACCTGCAGGGCGTCTACCAGTTCGCGCCCAACTGGCGCACCGGCCTGCGCTACGACCGCCTGTCCGCCGGCGGCACCCGCATCGACCTGGTCGACGCAGGCGTGCTGGACGCCGCGGCCTTCCCGTCGCTGGCCGCCTACGACCCGCGCCGCACCAGCCTGACGGTCGACTACAGCCCCTCGGAATTCTCGCGCCTGCGCCTGCAGGTCGCACGCGACAAGGCGCGCCCCGAGGCCAGCGACAACCAGCTCTACCTGCAGTACATCATGAGCATCGGCGCCCACGCCGCACACAACTTCTGAGGAGCCAGCCATGACCCGAATCCAACGCCGCTTCATCGCCGCCATCCTCGCCGCCGCCGGCCTCGCCGGCGCCGCCGGCGCCCAGGCCGCCGTCAACGTGCTGACCTGCGAGCCCGAATGGCAGGCCCTGGTCCAGGAACTGGGCGGCGACAAGGTGAGCGCTTCCAGCGCCACCACCGCGCTGCAGGATCCGCACCGCGTCGAGGCCCGTCCCGGCCTGATTGCGCGCACCCGCAAGGCCGACCTGCTGGTGTGTACCGGCCTGGACCTGGAAGCCGGCTGGCTGCCGCTGCTGGTCCAGCAGTCGGGCAACGACAAGATCGAACGCGGCCGCCCGGGCTATTTCGAGGCCGGCAGCTTCGTGCCGCGCCTGGACGTCCCGGCCCGGCTCGACCGCGCCGAAGGCGACGTGCACGCCTACGGGAATCCGCACGTGCACCTGAACCCCCACAACATCGCGCTGGTGAGCAGCGCGCTGGCCAAGCGCCTGGGCGAGATCGACCCGGCCAACGCGGCCTTCTACCAGGCGCGCGAGGCCGATTTCTCGGCGCGCTGGAACGCCGCGATGCGCAAGTGGGAACAAGCTGCTGCGCCGCTGCGCGGCGCCACCGTGGTCGAGCACCACAAGAACATGGCCTACCTGCTCAACTGGCTGGGCATGAGCTCGGTGGGCACGCTGGAAGCCAAGCCGGGCGTCGAACCGAGCGCCGCCCACCTCGGCGGCCTGCTGCAGCAACTGCAGGGCAAGCCGGCCAGGATGGTGCTGCGCGCCGCCTACCAGGACCCGCGGGCGTCGAGCTGGCTGTCCGAGCGCGCCCGCATCCCGGCGGTGGTGGTGCCGTACACGGTCGGCGCCGACGCCCAGTCGGGCAACCTGTTCGCGCTGTTCGACACCACGGTCGCGCGCCTGAACGCGGCCAATAGCGGAGCGGCGAAATAAACATGGAAGGATTCGACTTCATGATCGTGCTGCCGGCCTTCCTGGCCGGCCTGCTGGTGCTCGCCACCCACATCCCGCTCGGCGCCCAGGTGCTGCGGCGCGGCATCGTGTTCATCGACCTGGCGATCGCGCAGATTGCCGCGCTGGGCGTGATCGTCGCCGGCGCGGCCGGACTGGATCCGGCCGGCTGGACGGTGCAGCTGGCGGCCGGCGCCGCCGCCGTGCTCGGCGCCTTGCTGCTGACCTGGACCGAGAAGCGCTGGCCCGACGTGCAGGAGGCCCAGATCGGCGTGCTGTTCGTGCTGGCCGCCACCGCCGGGCTGCTGCTGGTGGCGCACAATCCGCATGGCGGCGAGCACATGCAGGACCTGCTGGCCGGGCAGATCCTATGGGTGAGCTATGGCCAGCTGGCGATGCCGGCCCTGGGCGCGGTACTGATCCTGGTGCTGCTCGCGTCCCTCGGCGAACGGCTGGGACGGCTCGGCTTCTACCTGCTGTTCGCGCTGGCCGTGACGGCGTCGGTGCAACTGGTCGGCGTCTACCTCGTGTTCGCCAGCCTGATCGTGCCGAGCCTGGCGGTGCGCCACTACGCGCAGCGCCGCAAGCTGCCCTTCGCCTACCTGGTCGGTATCGGCGGCTATGGCGCCGGCCTGGTGCTGTCGGTGCTGCTCGATCTGCCCTCGGGGGCGCTGATCGTCTGGTGCCTGGCCGTGCTCGCCATCCTGGCGTATGCGGCCGGCCCGCGCGCCAATACCACGTCTTTGTAGGTGCATGGCGTCCTCACGATTGTGCGGACGCAAACCACGCGCGGGTCGCTATCCTTAAAATTTTAACAACGGCGGGCGATCCTGCGTCCCGCCTTGTCGAACGGTGGCAAACGGCCGCAAGGGGGGTAGGAATGAATCGCCAGAACGCCGCCCGCGAGGGAGTCGAAGTCTTCCAGTGGTTCCTGCCCGCCGCCGAGCGCGGCGATCCCTACGCACAGTTCAACCTCGGCCTGCTCTACAAGCAGGGCGAGGCCGTCGAGCGCGACGACGTGCGCGCCTTCGAATGGATGCAGCGCGCGGCCCGCAAGGGCCTGGCCGCCGCCCAGAACCACCTCGGCGCCATGTACTGCAACGGCCGCGGCGCGCCGCGCAGCGACGAACTGGCCGCGCGCTGGTTCGGCCGCGCCGCCGCGCAGGGCGATCCCGCCGCCCAGCAGAACCTGGGCCAGCTCTACCGCAAGGGGCGCGGCGTGCCGCAATCCGACGAAGCCGCCTTCGGCTGGTTCTACCGCGCCGCCGAGCAGGGCCTGGCCAGCGCCCAGAACCTGCTCGGCGAATGCTATCTGCAGGGCATCGGCGCCCCGGTCAGCCACCCGCTCGCCATGGCCTGGTTCCGCAAGGCGGCGCGCCAGGGCCATGGCCCGGCCCAGCTCAACCTGGCCCTGATGTACCGCCGCGGCGACGGCGTCGAGCCCGACGATGGCCAGGCCGTCTGCTGGTTCCGCGAGGCCGCGGCGCAGGGCATCGCGGCCGCACAGCGCTCCCTCGGCCTGGCCTATGCCAACGGCGGCCTGGGCGTGCCGGCCGATCCGGCGCGCGCCATCGCCTGGCTCCAGCGCGCCGCCACCCAGGACGACACCGAAGCCCAGTATGCGCTCGGCACGCTGCTGGCGGCCGGCCACGGTTGCGGCGACGACGAGCAGGCGCTTGCCTGGTTCCTGCGCGCGGCGGCGCGCGGGCACGCCCAGGCCCAGTACTGTGCCGGCGTGATGTACAGCACCGGGCGCGGCACCCGGCCCGACCCGGCGCGTGCGCTCGATTGCTACCTGCGCGCCGCCGAGCAGGGCGCGGCCAACGCCCAGTTCAGCCTGGGCGTCATGTACGCCAGGGGCGAGGGCGTGCCGCGCGACGAGGCGCGCGCCGCCGAATGGTACCGGCGCGCGGCCCAGCAGGGCGATGCCAGCGCCCAGAACAACCTCGGCGTCCTGTACGCCAACGGCCAGGGCGTGCCGCACGACGACACGCTCGCCACCTACTGGTACCGCCAGGCCGCCGAACAGGGCAATGCGCTGGCCCAGTACAACCTGGGCGGCATGGTCAACAGCGGGCGCGGCGCCGAGCGCGACCCGCTGCGTGCTTACATGTGGATGGTCTTGGCCGCCAGTGGCGGCCAAGACGGCCGCCCTGGCACGGAAGAAGAGCGCCGCGCGCGCGGTGGCGTCGCCACGCGCCTGAGGGCAAAGGGCGGTCCCTGGGCGCGTGCACTGGCCACCCGGGTGCGCGCCGCCCGCCGCCAGCAGCAGGGACAGCGCGTCCGGCAGCAGGGCGAGCATTCCGGCCGCTAGCGCCCGCGAGCGCCGCCGCGGCTGTCCATGCTTGCCCCACACCCACGGGGCGCACGCACTTCTACCCAAATTCATGCAGGGCGCGTGGCGATCCCGGCTGAGTCCTATGGGAGGACCTCGGTGCATAGGCGAGCCCGGCAATTCGCGCTATGATGGCCGGCGGCGCAAGCCGAATCCATGACGAATCCCTGCATACTAGAACGAGAACGACATGACCCTGAGACACGCAACGCTCGTCGCCCTGCTGGCCGCGGCCTTCGGCGCCAACACGGCGCTGGCACAAAGCTGCTCCACAAGCGGCCCTTCCTTGACCTATCCGGTCACGAAGAAGGTCGACCAGCTGGACAACTACCACGGCACCACGGTGGCCGATCCCTACCGCTGGCTCGAGGATGCGAACAGCGCCGAGACCAAGGAATGGGTGACCGCCCAGAACAAGCTGACCCAGGCCTACCTGGCGCAGATTCCGCAACGTGCGGCGATCCGCGAGCGCCTGACCAAGCTGTGGAACTACGAGCGCTACAGCGTGCCCGGCAAGGAGGGCGGCCGCTACTTCTATTCCCGTAACGACGGCCTGCAGAACCAGTCGGTGCTGTACACCCAGAAGAGCTTGCTCGATACCCCGCGCATGCTGCTCGACCCGAATACCATGTCCAGCGACGGCACCGTGGCCCTGGCCGGCCTGGCGGTCAGCCCGGACGGCAAGCTGCTGGCCTACAGCACCGCCGCTTCCGGTTCGGACTGGAACGAGATCCGGGTGCGCGACATCGACACCGGCAAGGACCTCGAAGACCACGTCAAGTGGGTCAAGTTCTCCAGCACCGCCTGGACCAAGGACGGCAAGGGCTTCTTCTACAGCCGCTACGACGAGCCGAAGGAAGCCACCAAGCTGGCCGACGTGAACTACTTCCAGAAGCTGTACTACCACCGCCTGGGCACCCCGCAGAGCGCCGACACCCTGGTGTACGACCGCCCGGACCAGAAGGAATGGGGCTTCGGTGGCCACACCACCGACGACGGCCGCTACCTGGTCATCACCACCACCAAGGGCACCGCGCCGAAATACCGCATCTCGTACAAGGACCTGACGAAGCCCGATGCCAAGGTGGTCGACCTGATCGACAACTTCGACGCCGGCTACGAGTTCATCGACAACGTCGGCAGCGTGTTCTACTTCAGCACCGACCGCAAGGCGCCGAAGAAGCGCATCGTCGCGATCGACGTGAACAACCCGGCAGAGGCCAACTGGAAGGAAATCGTCGCCGAAAGCGCCGACACCCTGGCCGGCGCCGACATCGTCAACAACCAGCTGGTGCTCGAGTACCTGAAGGATGCGCGCAGCGTCGTGCGCGTGCACGACCTCAAGGGCAAGCTGGTGCGCGAAGTGAAGCTGCCGGGCATCGGCACCGTGGCCGGACTGTCGGGCAAGCGGGGCGAGAGCGAAACCTTCTATTCGTTCACCGGCTTCACCACTCCGACCACGATCTACCGCCTGAACCTGAAGACCGGCCAGAGCACCGTGTTCCGCCAGCCGAAGGTCGACTTCAACCCGGCCGACTATGAAACGCGCCAGCAGTTCTACACCAGCCGCGACGGCACCAAGGTGCCGATGTTCATCGTCTCGAAGAAGGGCCTGAAGCTGGACGGCTCGAACCCGACCTACCTGTACGGCTATGGCGGCTTCAACATTTCGATGACCCCGGGCTTCTCGCCGGCCAACCTGGCCTGGATGGAGATGGGCGGCGTCTACGTGGTGGCCAACCTGCGCGGCGGCGGCGAATACGGCGAAGCCTGGCACCAGGCCGGCACCAAGCTGCAGAAGCAGAACGTGTTCGACGACTTCATCGGCGCGGCCGAGTGGCTGGTCGCGAACAAGGTCACTTCGCCGTCGAAACTGGCGATCGGCGGCGGCTCCAACGGCGGCCTGCTGGTGGGCGCCGCGATGACCCAGCGCCCGGACCTGTTCGGTGCGGCGATTCCGGCCGTGGGCGTGATGGACATGCTGCGCTTCCACAAGTTCACCATCGGCTGGGCCTGGACTTCGGACTATGGCTCCTCGGAGAACCCGGACGAGTTCAAGGCCCTGGTCAAGTACTCGCCGCTGCATAACCTGAAAGCCGGCAGCTGCTATCCGGCCACCATGGTGACCACGGCCGACCACGACGACCGCGTGGTGCCGGCGCACAGCTTCAAGTTCGCCGCCGCGGCCCAGGCCGCCCAGGCGGGCCCGGCGCCGGTACTGATCCGCATCGACACCAAGGCCGGCCACGGCGCGGGCAAGCCGACCACCAAGCAGATCGAGGAAGTCGCGGACCGCTGGGGCTTCCTGGCGCGCGAGCTGAAGATGGGCGAGACGGGTACGCCGGCGGTGGGCGGCAGCAAGTAAGCCGACGCCAAGCTGGCGTAAAAGCAAGGGCCGCCCGGGTAATCGGGCGGCCCTTGTCGTTTTCATGCGTCGGCACCGGGCCGGCGAATCGGTTCCCGCCTGCGCGGAAACGACGGTTGATTGGCCAAGCTAGCGAAGAGCTGGCTGTGGTAACGGCCACCTGCCCGGGCACGTCGTGGCGGCGAAGGCCGGAAGCCCATTCCCATGGCCAGGCATAAGCGGTCTGCGCCGCCGCGCCCTTCAGCGCTGCACCACCACCAGCAAGGCCTTCGCCTCGGTCTTCCCCGCATTGCGGATCACATGGTCGTGGTCGGCCGGATAGCGCGCCGTCCCGCCATGCTTGATCTTCTTCTTTTCCGCCCCGACTTCCAGTTCGACGGCCCCGGTAATCACGGTCAGGTGCTCGCTGGTGCCCGGATCGTGGGCCTGGGACTTCAGTTCGCCGCCGGGCGCCAGGGTCAGTTCATACCACTCGTACTTGCCGGCCAGGTCCATCGGCCCCAGGATGCGCAGCGAATAGCCGGCGTGGGCGCCGGGCAGGGTGGGCGTCTCGTGGGCGTCGACCACGCGGATCAGGTCCACCGCGCGCACCTCGGACGAGAGCAGTTCGCCGATCTCGACCCCGAGCGCGTTGGCCAGGCGCCAGGTGATGGCGATGGTCGGGTTGGCCTTTTCGCGCTCGATCTGCGACAGCATCGACTTGGACACCCCGGCGATACGTGACAGATCTTCAAGGGTCAGGCCGCGTGCCAGGCGCAGGCGCTGTAGCGTGGCGCCAACTTCCGGCGGGGCGTTATTTGTGAGAGTCTTCGTCATTGCCTTTACTGTGCGCGTGGCTTGCCAAGTTCATTTGCGAGGGGTAATATTCAATATATTGAATTTTCGTTCGACATAGAGAACAAGGTTTTATACGTCGAACGGATCCAACGATACGACATTCGCCGTGCGCCGGTCAAGCCGGGGCCAACCAGACTACCAGGGAGCGGGAACACCATGAGCGATCAAGCATTCTATAGCGGCCTTCAATCGAAACTCGAGACGCTGCGCAACGACGGCCTGTTCAAGCCCGAGCGCGTCATCGCCTCGCGCCAGGGCGCCGAAGTGGTGTCGCAGGACGGCCGCACGCTGATCAACATGTGCGCCAACAACTACCTGGGCCTGTCGGGCGACGAGCAGACCTCGCAGGCCGCGGCGACCGCCCTGGAAAAATACGGCTACGGCCTGTCCTCGGTGCGCTTCATCTGCGGCACCCAGACCGTGCACAAGGAACTGGAAGCCAAGCTGTCCGCGTTCCTCGGCACCGAAGACACCATCCTGTACGCGGCCGCATTCGACGCCAACGGCGGCGTGTTCGAGCCGCTGTTCGACGAGAACGACGCCATCATCTCGGACGCCCTGAACCACGCCTCGATCATCGATGGCGTGCGCCTGTGCAAGGCTGCGCGCTACCGCTACGCCAACAACGACATGGCCGACCTGGAAAAACAGCTGCAGGCGGCGACCGAGGCCGGCAAGCGCCACAAGATCATCGTCACCGACGGCGTGTTCTCGATGGACGGCACCATCGCCCAGCTGGACAAGATCGTCGAACTGGCCGAGAAATACGGCGCCCTGACCATGATCGATGAATCGCACGCCTCCGGCTTCATGGGCAAGACCGGTCGCGGCACCCACGAGCACTGCGGCGTGATCGGCAAGATCGACATCATCACCGGCACCCTGGGCAAGGCCCTGGGCGGCGCGATGGGCGGCTTCACCTCGGGCCGCAAGGAAGTCATCGAGACCCTGCGCCAGAAGTCGCGTCCCTACCTGTTCTCGAACACCCTGGCGCCGATGATCGCCGGCGCCAGTCTGGCGGTGCTGGACCGCATCTCGACCTCGACCGAGCTGCGCGACCGCCTCCATGAGAACACCGCATACTTCCGCAAGGAGATCGAGCGCATCGGCTTCACCATCAAGCCGGGCACGCACCCGGTGGTGCCGGTGATGCTGTTCGACGCGCCGATCGCGCAGAAATTCGCCGCCCGCATGTTCGAGCTGGGCGTGCTGCTGTCGGGCTTCTTCTACCCGGTGGTGCCGATGGGCCAGGCGCGCGTGCGCGTGCAGCTGTCGGCCGCGCATACCCGCGAGCAGCTCGACAAGGTGCTGGCCGCCTTCGAGCAGGCCGGCCGCGAGCTGGGCATCCTGAAGGGCGCGCAGTAAGCCGCGCGCCGTAATCGCCCATAACAACATCAAGAACGGAACGGAACACACATGGAACGCATCCTCATCATCGGCGCCAACGGCCAGATCGGCAGCGAACTGGTCACCGCCCTGGCGCAGCAGCACGGCGCCGACAAGGTGATCGCCTCGGACATCGGCGCCAACAACGTGTACGGCGCGGCGCGCTACACCCAGCTCGACGTGCTGGACAAGGACCGCCTGGCAGGGCTGATCGAGGCCGAAGGCATCACCCAGGTCTACCAGCTGGCGGCGCTGCTGTCGGCTACCGGCGAAAAGGCCCCGCTCAAGGCCTGGACCCTGAACATGGACGGCCTGCTGAACATCCTCGAAGTGGCGCGCGAACGCGGTGAGGCGGGCAAGCCGCTGAAGGTCTTCTGGCCCTCGTCGATCGCCGCCTTCGGCCCGAACACGCCGGCCGAGGCTACCCCGCAGTACGCGGTGATGGACCCGACCTCGATCTACGGCATCAGCAAGCTGGCCGGCGAGCGCCTGTGCGAGTACTACCACAGCAAGTACGGCGTGGACGTGCGCTCGATCCGCTACCCGGGCATCATCAGCTTCAAGTCGCCTCCGGGCGGCGGCACCACCGACTACGCGATCGCGATCTTCCACAGCGCCCTCAAGGGCGAGACCTACGAGTGCTTCCTGGGCCCGGAAACCACGCTGCCGATGATCTACATGCCGGACGCGATCCGCGCCACCATCGAGCTGATGGAGGCCCCGGCCGACAAGGTGGCGATCCGCTCCTCGTACAACGTGGCCGGCGTGTCCTTCAACCCGCGCGAACTGGCGGCCGCCATCCAGAAAGCGGTGCCCGGCTTCGAGATCGCCTACAAGCCGGACAGCCGCCAGCAGATCGCCGATTCCTGGCCGAAGAGCCTCGACGACAGCCGCGCCGGCGCGGACTGGGGCTGGAAGGCGCGCATCGGCGTGGACGAGATGGTCGCCGACATGCTGAAGAACGTCGACGTGGGCGTCACGGCTTAAGGCCGGCCTCACGTTCATGCACCACAATAATAAAAATCTGAAGAGTCGAGACAAACGATGGACATGAGTGTGTTTGATCTGTTCAAGATCGGTATCGGGCCGTCGAGCTCCCACACCGTGGGGCCGATGGTGGCGGCGCGGCGCTTCCTGGTGGAGTGCGGTGCGCTGGACAATGCGGTGGGTGTCGAAGTGCACCTGTACGGTTCGCTGGCGCTGACCGGCGTCGGCCACGCGACCGACAAGGCCGTGATCCTCGGCCTGATGGGCGAAACCCCGCAGGGCGTGGACCCCGATAGCGTCGAGGACCGGCTGGCCGAAGCCGAGATGGACGGCAAGCTGAAGCTGCTGGGCGAGAAGGAAGTGCCGTTCCAGTACCGCAGCGGCCTGGTATGGCACAAGCAGTCGACCCTGCCGGAACACCCGAACGGCATGCGCTTCGTGCTGCAGCTGGCGGATGGCAGCATCATCGAGCGCATCTACTACTCGGTGGGCGGCGGCTTCATCACCGCGGCGGGCGAAAGCCAGGGCCGGGCCGGCGATCCGCCCTCGGTGCAGGTGCCGTTCCCCTTCAGCACGATGAGCGAACTGCTGGCGCAGGGCCGCGAGCACGGCCTGTCGATCCCGCACATGCTGCGCGCGAACGAACTGTCGCGCATGCGCGAGCCCGAACTGGATGCGGGCCTGGACCGCATCTGGGAGACCATGCGCGACTGTATCGCCCACGGCCTGGTCACCGAAGGCCAGCTGCCGGGCGGCCTGAACGTCAAGCGGCGCGCCGCCAAACTCTGGAAGCAGGCCCACTGCACCGAGGGCAAGCGGGTCAATGAACTGCCGCATGATGCGACGCACCATGTGACCCTGTACGCGATGGCGGTCAACGAAGAGAACGCGGCCGGCGGCCGGGTGGTGACGGCGCCGACCAACGGCGCGGCCGGCATCATCCCGGCGGTGCTGCGCTACTACGCGGAAGACTGCCGTCCGACCGACGCGGCCAGGGGCATCCGCGACTTCCTGCTCACCTCGGCCGCGATCGGCATGCTGTGCAAGAAGAACGCCTCGATCTCGGGCGCCGAAGTCGGCTGCCAGGGCGAGGTCGGGGTGGCCTGCGCGATGGCCGCGGCCGGCCTGGTGGCGGCGCTCGGCGGCTCCAACGAGCGCATCGAGAACGCGGCCGAGATCGGCATCGAACACCACCTCGGCATGACCTGCGACCCGATCGGCGGGCTGGTGCAGATTCCCTGCATCGAGCGCAACGGGATGGGCGCGATCAAGGCGATCACCGCGGCCTCGCTCGCATTGAAGGGCGACGGCACCCACTTCGTCAGCCTCGACAACGTGATCGAGACCATGCGCCAGACCGGCGCCGACATGCAGGTGAAGTACAAGGAAACCTCGCTGGGCGGCCTGGCGGTGCACGTGGTCACCGTCAACCACGCGGCCTGCTGACGCTGAAGTCGACCCGGGTCCCGGCCTGCGCCGGGATCCGCTGGCGCAGGCTTGGCGGCCAGCTTTTTTGCAGCACAGCATAAGATTCCGTTCGGGCGCTATAATTAAAGTTCAATAGGCCCCCGAACCGGATCTCTACCCGTATGCATTACGTCTCCACCCGCGCGACGAGCGCGTCCGCAGCACGCAATCCCCAAGGCTTTTCCGACATCCTGCTGGCGGGCCTGGCCCCGGACGGCGGCTTGTACCTCCCCGAAGCATACCCGCAGGTCAGCCAGCAGGAACTCGACGCCTGGCGCCAGCTTTCCTACGCCGATCTCGCCTTCGAGATCCTGCGCAAGTTTGCCACCGATATTCCCGACGACGACCTGCGCGCCCTGACGGCGAAGACCTATACCGCCGAGGTTTACCGCAACGCGCGCGCCGACGAATCCGCAGCCAGCATCACGCCGCTGCGCGTGCTGGAAGAGTCCGACGGGCGCAAGCTGATCCTGCAGGCGCTGTCGAACGGCCCGACCCTGGCCTTCAAGGACATGGCCATGCAGTTGCTCGGCAACCTGTTCGAGTATGCGCTGGCGAAGAATAACGACGAACTGAACATCTTCGGCGCCACCTCGGGCGACACCGGCAGCGCCGCCGAGTACGCGATGCGCGGCAAGCGCGGCGTGCGCGTGTTCATGCTGTCGCCGCACAAGAAGATGAGCGCCTTCCAGACCGCGCAGATGTTCAGCCTGCAGGACCCGAACATCTTCAACATCGCGGTCGAAGGCGTGTTCGACGATTGCCAGGACCTGGTCAAGGCGGTCTCGAACGACCTGTCCTTCAAGGCGCGCCACAAGATCGGCACCGTCAATTCGATCAACTGGGCGCGCGTGGTGGCCCAGGTGGTGTACTACTTCCGCGGCTATCTTGGAGCGACCACCAGCAACGACCAGAAAGTCTCGTTCACCGTCCCGTCGGGGAACTTCGGCAACATCTGTGCCGGCCACATCGCCCGCATGATGGGCCTGCCGATCGACAAGCTGGTGGCGGCCACCAACGAGAACGACGTGCTCGACGAATTCTTCCGCACCGGCGTCTACCGCGTGCGCAAGGCGGCCGAGACCTACCACACCAGCAGCCCGTCGATGGACATCTCGAAGGCGTCCAACTTCGAGCGCTTCGTGTACGAGCTGGTGGGCCGCGACGCCGAGCGCACCCATCTGCTCTTCCGCAAGGTCGACACCCACGGCGGCTTCGACCTGTCGGGCGGGCCGGGCAGCGACGGCGACGAATGGAAGCTGGTCGGCCAGTACGGCTTCGCCTCCGGCAAGTCGACCCACGCCGACCGCCTGGCCACCATCCGCGACGTCGCAGACGACTACGGCATCGTCATCGATACCCACACCGCGGACGGCATCAAGGTGGCGCGCGAACACGTACAGCCAGGCGTTCCCATGATCGTGCTGGAAACCGCGCTGGCGGCCAAGTTCAACGAGACCATCCTGGAAGCGCTAGGCACCGACGCCGAGCGCCCGGCCGGCTTCGAGGACATCGAATCGCTGCCGCAGCGCTTCGTCGTCATGCGCCCCGAGGTGGAGGCGATGAAAGCCTACATCGCCGAACGCACGGGACTGTGATGGCTTCCACGACCAAGCCGCCCATGCTGTCGGTGCGCGAGGCCCTGACCCAGCTGCTCGACGCCGCGCGTCCGGTCGAGGGCGTGGAGACGGTGCCAACCCTGGAAGCCAACGGCCGCGTGCTGGCCCAGGACCAGCGCGCCACCATCGACGTGCCTTCCGCCGACAACACCCAGATGGACGGCTACGCGGTGCGCGCGGCCGACTGCGCGGGCGGCAGCGCGACCCTGCGCGTGACCCAGCGCATCCCGGCCGGCAGCGTCGGCGTGCCGCTCGAACCCGGCACCGCCGCCCGCATCTTCACCGGCGCCCTGATTCCACCCGGCGCCGACGCGGTCGTGATGCAGGAGCAGTGCGAGGCGGTCGGCGACAGCGTCACGGTCAGGCATGCGCCGCGTGCGGGCGAATGGATCCGCCGCACCGGCGAGGACGTCGCCGCCGGCTCGACCATCCTGCCGGCCGGTACGCGCCTGCGCAGCCAGGAACTGGGCCTGGCGGCCTCGGTGGGCCTGGCCGAACTGCCTGTGCTGCGCCGGGTGCGGGTCGCGGTGTTCTTCACCGGCGACGAACTGGCCATGCCGGGCGAGCCGCTGGCGCCGGGCGCGATCTACAACTCCAACCGTTTTACCCTGCGCGGCCTGCTCGAGAACTTCGGCTGCGTCTTCACCGACTACGGCATCGTGCCCGATTCGCTGGAAGCCACCCGCGCCACGCTGCGCGAGGCCGCCCGCGAGCACGACCTGATCATCACCTCGGGCGGCGTCTCGGTGGGCGAGGAAGACCACATCAAGCCGGCGGTCGAAGCCGAGGGGCGCCTGAACCTGTGGCAGATCGCCGTCAAGCCGGGCAAGCCGCTGGCATTCGGGGAGGTGGCGCGCGAAGGCGGCGCATCGTACTTCATCGGCCTGCCGGGCAACCCGGTGTCGAGCTTCATCACCTTCCTGCTGTTCGTGCGGCCTTTCCTGCTGCGCCTGCAGGGCGCGAGCGGGGCGCTGGAGCCGCGCGGCTATGCGATGCGCGCCGACTTCAGCCTGCCCAAGGCCGATCGCCGCAACGAATTCCTGCGCGTGCGCGTCAACGCGGCCGGTGGGCTCGACCTGTTCCCGAACCAGGGCTCTGGCGTGCTCACCTCGACGGTCTGGGGCGACGGGCTGGTGGACAATCCGCCCGGCCAGGCGATCCAGGAAGGCGACCTGGTACGTTTCATTCCCTTCGCCGAACTCCAGCATTAGGAAGACATGAAGATCAGCTTGCGATATTTCGCCTCGGTGCGCGAACAGCTCGGCGCCGGCCAGGACACCCTCGACTTGCCCGAAGCCGCGACGACGGTTGGCGCGGTGCGGGCGGCGCTGGTGGCGCGGGGCGGTGTGTGGGCCGAGGCGCTGGGGCCGGAGCGCGCGCTGCGCACGGCGTGCAGGCAGGTGATGTGCGGGCCGGACACCGAAGTGGCGGATGGCGACGAAGTCGCGTTCTTTCCGCCGGTGACCGGGGGCTAGGGAGGGGCGGCTGCGCCGCGCCTCCCTGCAAAAGCACCGGGTCAGATCATGGCGATCGACTGCTCCGCCAGTTCCAGCAGCTTCGCGCAGTTGGCGCTGCGCTCGCCGTACTCGCGCCACGCATTCGCGCGCGCGACCGCCTGCCACTTGCGCAGGGCCTCGGCGTTGAGGTCGACGATCTGCGCGCCCGACGCCCGGTAGACGGCCGCCACGTTGGCGTCGTCGGTGCGGGCGGCCTTCATCGCGAAGGATTCCAGCCCGGCGCCCACCGCCATGATCGCGGCCTGCTGCTGCTTGCTCAGGCGCTCGAACACGGTGCGCGACATCATCAGGGGCTCGAACATGAACCAGTAGGCGCCGCCGCGCGCGGTGGTCAGGGCGCGGCTCGACTCCTGCAGGCGGAACGAGATCAGCGAGGTCGAGGAAGTCAGGGCCGCGTCCAGCGCGCCATTGCGCATCGCCGCCGGGATCTCGTTGGACGGCATGTTGACCACCGTGGCGCCGGCGTCCGCCAGCAGGCGGTCCATCTCGTGCGAGCCGCCGCGCACTTTCAGGCCCGCCACGTCTTCCGGATGCAGGATCGGCTTGCCGCGCGAGGCGACCCCGCCGGCCTGCCAGATCCAGCTGACCACCACCAGGCCCTGCTCGTTCAGGATGCGGGTCAGTTCGCGGCCGACCGGCGCATCCTTCCAGGCATAGCCCTGCTCGTAGGAGGTGACCAGGCCCGGCATCAGGCCGATGTTGGCTTCCGGGGCTTCGGCGCCGGCATACGACAGCGGCACCAGGGCCAGCTCCAGGTTGCCGCTGCGCAGTGCGCCGATCTGGGCGTTCGGGGCCATCAGGCGCGAGCCGGGATGGATCGTGAATTTCAGTCCGCCGCGGGTGCGCCGTTCGACGTCGGCCGCGAACATGCGGCACAAGCGGTCACGGAAATCGCCTTCGGCAATGCTGCCGCCGGGGAACTGGTGCGAGATTTTCAGGTTGTTTGGCTGCGCCCAGGCGGACTGCATCCAGAGTGGACTGGACGCGATTGCGCCCAGCATTGTCCTACGGGACATTGCTGCCCTTGTCATTACCGACATACACATCCTCCAAGATGTTGAAACGGACTGCCTTCCCGAATCGTGGCCCCCTCGTCGAGCGGGAAGCCATCGTTCGTTATTGCGCATACAAGAATATTCCTGCCATATCTATTGTCAAGCAGAATCTTATAGCTATGACAAAAATGCATACGCGTCGAGGCGGCAGTATGGCGTCGCCGCCCCTGACCCGTCTTGATCCAGCTTGGAGGAGGGCGACTCAGGCCTTCGGGTCCGGATGGCGGCACATCGCGCACTGGGCGCCGCGCTCGGCGCGGTAGTAGCGCGAGCCGATGAAGATCGCGGCGGACAGCACCGACCAGGCCAGCGACTCGCGCCAGCCGGTCTCGAAGGCCTCGCCGCGCAGGAACACGTCGACCGCGACCAGCAGGGCAAACATCGAACTTGCGGCCAGCAGGTACTGGCCGCTCCAGTAGATCAGTCTTTGCATCGCGTGCTCCCTTGTTGTGCGTGAGGTGTTACAGCTGCTTGAGGAAACGGCGCAGGGCGTCGCGCACCGCTTCGGGCTGGTCGATCATGGCGAAGTGGCGCGCCTTGTCGATCGCCTCGACCTGCAGGCGCGGCGTGCCGGCCATCAGCTCCCGATAATACGCCAGCTTGTCGGCCGCGCTCATGTTGTTCAGGACCGCGGCATCGGGTGCGTAATACGGCGCCAGCACCAGCACCGGCGCCTTGATGGCGGCCAGGCCAGGGCGCAGGTCGCGCGCCAGCACGGCGCCCACATAGCCTGCCACCGCGGCCGGATCGCTGCGCGCGGTCAGCCGGGCGGCGTCGTCGGCCCGGCCCATGTCGACCATGCCGATGCTGCGCATGTATTGCTGCTGCTGGGCGGCGAAGGCGGCGCTGCTCACGCCGGCCATGCGCTGGCGCATCGACTCGGCCAGCGCCGCCCGTTGTTCGGGCGGGGTATCCTCGGTGCGCGGCATGACCGGCAGGCCGTCGATGCTGACCACGCCGCCGATCCGCTCGGGCAGCTGCTCGGCCAGCGCGATCGCCAGCGTGCCGCCCAGGCTGTGGCCGACCAGCACCGGCCTGGCCAGCTTGCGCGAGGCGATCAGTTCCGCCAGTGCGTCGCGCGCCGCGTCGAAGGGATCGCCGGCCACGGCGGGACGGCCGTCGAAGCCGGGCAGGGTCACGACGTAGACGGTGTGGGTGGGCGCGAAGTCGCGCACCAGCTGCTGCCACACCCAGCCGCCGGTCGACAGGCCGGGGACCAGCACCAGGGCGCGCCCGGCGCTGCCGTGGCGCTCGACCAGCATGCCCTCGATCTCGAAGCGCTCGCTCGGGGCGGGCGCCGCGGCGAAGCGGTTGGGCGCGGCCGTGGCCGGCGGGGTGTCGAAGGCCCCGGCGAAGGCGGAAGCGAAGGCGGGCGCGAAGGCGGTGCAGGCGATGCCGAGCAGCGCGGCGTACAAGGGAGATGCTTTCATGCTGACTCCTGGTCGGGGTTGAAGTCGGGGGTGAAGATCGCTTCGATCGGTAGCTGGAACAGCCGGGAAATCGCGAAGGCCAGCGGCAGGCTGGGATCGTAGCGGCCGGTCTCGATCGCGTTCACGCTCTGGCGCGACACGTCGAGCATCTCGGCCAGCTCGGCCTGGCTCCAGCCGCGCGCGGCGCGCAGGGTCCTGATGTGGTTGTTCATCGGTCGAGCAGCTTGCGCACCAGCTGGACCACCAGCACTGAGCCGCACAGCACGCACCATACGGTGAACATCGACAGCTTCGGAAAGCCCGCGGTCTCGAGGAACCCGTAGGTGAAGGTCAGGCCGGCGGTGATGGCCGCGGCCAGCCCGACGTTTTCCAGCTGGCGCATGCGCTGGTATTCGTCGACCCGGGCGAAGTGCCGCACGATCACCCACAGGGCCGCGCAGAAGCCGATCATCGGCGACAGCAGCACCAGGGTGCGCAGCACCCCGTCTTCCATCGGCCGGCCCCAGCGGATGGCGGCCACCAGCAGCACCGTGTACAGCGCGAGCGACCCGAACAGCTCACGGGTATAGGCTTTCGCGATCCGCTTTTCGTGCATGACATGCTCCATGAAGTAAAGTATGCTTTACATCGTAGTCAAGCAAACTAGACATGTCAAGCTCCCTTTACATCATGCCCCACATTTTATGCAGGGCGCAAACTCGACTACAATGCCGCTCCTTTGCCTCCCCTGAATGCCGATGAGCCAGCATCCCAGCCAACCCCCACGTGTCGCCGTCATCGGCGGCGGCCCCGCCGGCCTGATGGCGGCCGAGGTCCTGAGCGCCGGCGGCGTGCAGGTCGACGTCTACGATGCCATGCCCTCGGTCGGGCGCAAGTTCCTGCTGGCAGGCAAGGGCGGCATGAACATCACTCATTCGGAACCGCTGCCGGACTTCCGCCGCCGCTACGGCGTGCGCGCGCCGCAAGTCGCGCGCTGGCTGGACGGCTTCGATCCGCAGGCGGTGCGCGACTGGATCCACGCGCTCGGCATCGATACCTTCGTCGGCAGTTCGGGCCGCGTGTTCCCGCGCGAGATGAAGGCCGCGCCGCTGCTGCGCGCCTGGCTGCACCGCCTGCGCGAGGCCGGGGTGCGCTTCCACATGCGGCACCGCTGGCTGGGCTGGCAGGACGGCCGCCTGCGCATCGCCACACCGGAAGGGGAGATCCTGGTCGAGGCCGACGCCACGGTACTTGCCCTGGGCGGCGCCAGCTGGGCCAGGCTCGGTTCCGACGGCGCCTGGGCGCCGCTGCTGGCCGGGCAGGCGGTCGAGGTGGCGCCGCTGGCGCCGTCCAACTGCGGCTTCGATGTCGACTGGAGCGCCCATTTCAGCGAACGATACGCCGGCGCGCCCTTGACCACCGTCGCAGTCGCCTGGCGCGACCGGGAAGGCGCGATGCACCAGCGCCAGGGGCAGTTCGTGGTCACGCACAGCGGCATCGAGGGCAGCCTGGTGTATGCGATTTCCGCCCCGCTGCGCGACCAGATTGCCCGGGACGGCAGCGCCACCGTATGGCTCGACCTGCTGCCGGACCTGGACGCCGCGCGCGTGGCGGCGGAGGTGAACCGCCCGCGCGGTTCGCGTTCGATGTCCAGCCACCTGCAGGGACGCCTCGGGATCAAGGGCGTGAAGGCCGGGCTGCTGCACGAATGCCTGACGAAGCAGGCGTATGCCGATCCGGACCGGCTGGCGGCGGCGCTCAAGGCGCTGCCGGTGGTAGTGAAGCGTCCGCGCCCGATCGATGAAGCGATCAGCAGCGCCGGCGGGGTGCGCTTCGAAGCCCTGGCGCCGGACAGCAGCATGCTGCGCGCGCTGCCCGGGGTATTCGTGGCGGGGGAGATGGTCGACTGGGAGGCCCCGACCGGCGGCTACCTGCTCACCGCCTGCTTCGGCAGCGGCCGCGCCGCCGGGCGCGACGTGCTCGACTGGCTCGGGCTTACTCCGAGAAAGTAACCGCGCCGCTGCCGGTGCGGCTGACGCTGCGCTCGGCCGGGTTGCCGACCACCTCGATGTCGCCGCTGCCCGAGATCGCCGCGGCCACGGTCTCGCGCGCCTGCACCGTGCTGCGGCCGGAGCCGGTCTGGCTGACCTCGACCTTGTCGGCGCGCAGGTGGCGCGCGTCGAGTTCGCCCGATCCGCTGGCGTTGGCGTGCAGTTCGCGCGCGCCGCCGACGATGCTCATGTGTCCGGAACCGGTGAGCACGGCGTCCAGGCGCTCGACGCCGGCGCCGGCGTTCAGGTCCAGTTCGCCGCTGCCGCTCAGCGCCGCATCGACCTCGCGGAAGCGTCCGTTGAAGCGCAGGCTGCCGCGGCCCTCCATGCGCACCTCGATGCGTTCGCCAGAAAATCCGTTGACCGTGCTCTCGCCGCCGCCGTCCACCGTGACGCTTGCCAGTTGCGGCAGCACCATCTCGACCTCGAGCGGATGGCGGTGGTTCAGCACCATGCCGCGGATGCCGATATGTAGCACCGCGCCGTCCGCGCTGACGTCGATGTTGTCGAGCAGGCGCGCTTCGCCGCGCACCTTGAGCGAAGGCGTGGCGCCGTAGCGCAGGCTCAGGTTGATCGGTCCGTCCAGGTCGACCGCGTTCACCCCGGCCGGGACCTCGCGCGTCTCGCTGGCCACCCGGCGGCCTTCGGCGGCCGCGGTCACGCCGTTGGCGCGCAGCGCCGCGTAGCTCAGGCCGATCAGGACGAAGGCCAGCAACAGCAGGCTGAATCCGACTCTCAGGAGCGCGCGCATGGCTCAGGCCCCCTTCAGCAGCGACAGGTTCATCTTCAGGTAACGCTTCAGGCCGATGAAGGTGTAGCGGGTGATGACCAGCGACAGCAGGAACAGCAGGATCCCGCCCAGCACCATGCCGAGGCCGAAGAAGGTCTGGGTGGTGCGCGATTCGCCGTCCATGTCGGTGGTGATGTGGACGCCGGCATCGGCCACCTTTTCGGCGCGCCGGATCACCACCGAGGAGCCGGCCTCGTCGTCCGTGGCCGCGCCCGCGTCCTGGTCGGGGGAGGCGGGGGCCTTGTCCTCGTCGATATGGATGCCGTGCCGGCCGATCGAGACCCGGGTGCGCGCGTTGTCGACGCGCTCGCGGCGCTCGCCGGATTCCAGGACCTCGATCCGGTGCAGCGGGTTGTTCAGCACCAGCTCGTTGGCGCCGGCCAGGCCGCTGGCGGTGATGGCGATGCCCGACACGTAGAAGCCGAGTGCGGTGCCGTAGACGGCGATCAGCAGCGAGGCATACACGGCGGCGGGAATCGCCATGAACAGGTTGAACACCAGCAGGCCCAGGCCGGCCAGGCTCACGCGCAGGGCATTGGTGGGCGACTTCTTTTCGTTGAAGGCCTTCATGTGGGCGCTGGCGCGCAGCGTCACCGCGACCTTGCGCGGGTCGCCCAGTTCCTCGGCGATGCTCGCCTCGCTGCGCCCGGCCGCCACGCCGTCCACGAAGCGCTGCTCGTACCAGGCCAGGGTCTTGGCCTGGGTTTCCGGCGGCAGGCCGCCCAGCGCCCGCTTGAGCGCGTCGAGATAGTCCAGTTTACCCATCGGTTCGCTCATCTGCAGCAGTTCTTAATGATGACCGACGACCGGGATCGAGCCAATCGCCAGCGCGGTGGCCGGCGCGGAGCCGCCGATGAGTTCGGGCTGCACCAGCACGGCCGTGCTGAACACCACCAGGGCCACCAGGGCCAGGGTCCGCAAACCGATTTGGAGATTGCTCATGGTATGAAATCCGTCAGACCTGTTTCGATGCTATGAGCTTACGGAAGGGGGCGCCACGGCGCCATCGGCGTGCGACAGGCTGCGTTTTTCGCGGGGCAGGGTGCCGTAGGCGCGGATAAGCTTCGCCGCTTCCACCCCGCTGCGTACCGCGGTCTCCAGGGTGGCCGGGTAGTCGCTGGCGGTATAGTCGCCCGCCAGCGCCAGCCCGGGCAGCCCGGTATCGTTGCCGGGCCTGGCCAGGTCCGGGGTGCAGGAAAAGGTGGCGCGCTTCTCCGTGATCACGCGCGTCCAGCGCGGGGCCGCCAGTTCCGGGCGGCGCAGGTCCTGCGCCAGCTGGCCGGCAATGGCGGCGGCCAGCGCGTCCTGGCCGAGCTGGGCGGCGTCGCCGGCGGCGCTGACCACCACCGCCAGCAGGCCCGGCTGGGCCGCGTCGAGCTGGCCGCGGTCGAAGGCGAACTGGCCCCAGCGCCCCTGCGCCGGGTCGTCCAGCAGGGCGTAGAAGGGCAGGTCGAGGCGCAGGGTTTGCTCGTACTGCAGGTAGCAGGTGGCGATTGGCTCGTAGTCCAGCGCCGTCAACTGTTCGGCCAGCGCCGGGGCGTGCGCGGCCAGCAGCGCGGCCGACTGGGTGGCCGGGGTGGCCAGCACCACGGCATCGAACTGCGCCACGTTTTCGGACAGCGCGAGCTGCCAGCCGTCGCCGGCGCGGCCGAGGGCGGTCGCCTTGACGCCGCCAAGCACCCGGCCGCCGTGCGCTTCCAGGTAGCGCGCCGCGGCCTGCGGAAACAGGGCGCCCATGTCCAGGCGCGGCAGCAGCATGTCCGAGGCGGCGCGGCGGCTGGCGCCGAGGCTGTCGCGCAGCACGGCCAGGAACACCTTGCTCGACGCGCGTTCGGGCGGGGTGTTGAGCGCCGCGATGCACAGCGGATGCCACAGCAGCCGGTTCAGGCGTGGGGTCTGGTCGAAGCGCGCCAGCAGTTCCTCGACCGTGCAGTCGTGGTACAGCACCCAGCCCATCCAGCGCGCGGCGCTGGTGAAGCGGGCCAGCGCCAGCTTGTCCTCGCGCGCCAGGCCTTTGGCGCGCAGCAGGGCGCCGAACAGGTGCAGCGGCGCCGGCCAGCGCGGCGCCACGAAGTCCATGCCGCCGCTGCCCTCGGGGTAACGCATCTGCACCGGCAGGCGCAGCAGGGCGGCGTCGGGATCGATGCCGACCTGGCGCAGCTGGCGCAGGGTTTCGCGGTAGGCGCCCAGCAGGATGTGCTGGCCGTTGTCGAGCAGGGTGCCGTTCACCTCGACGGCGCGGGCGCGGCCGCCGAGGCTGCGTGCGCTTTCCACCAGGGTCACGCGGGCGCCGGACGCCGCCAGTTCGACCGCGGCGGCGCAGCCGGCCCAGCCGCCGCCGACGACGGCGACGTTCAGGCCATGCTCAGGTGCGGACATAGGTCTTCCAGGCCAGCCACAGCTTGCGCAGCGGCGTGAGCGAGATGCGCTGGTTCAGTACCTGGAACCTGTCGCGCGCGATCTCGTCGAGCAGGGTGCGGTAGATCGCCGCCATCATCAGGCCCGGGCGCTGGGCGCGCCGGTCTTCCTTCGGCAGCAGGGCCAGGGCTTCGTCGTAGGTGCGCTGGGCGCGCTCGTTCTGGAACTGCATCAGGGCCTCGAACTTCTCGCTGTGGCGGAAGTTGAGGATGTCGGCCGCGGTCACGTTGAACTGCTGCAGCTCGTTCACCGGGATGTAGATGCGGCCCTTGCGCGCGTCGTCGCCGACGTCGCGGATGATGTTGGTCAGCTGGAAGGCCAGGCCGAGCTTCTCGGCATAGGCCAGGGTCGCGGGCCGGGTGTAGCCGAAGATGCTGGCCGACAGGATGCCGACCACGCCCGCCACCCGCCAGCAGTATTTCTGCAGGCCGGCATAGTCGAGGTAACGGCTCTGGTCCAGGTCCATCTCCATGCCGTCGATGATCGCCTGCAGGTGCTGTTCTTCGAGCTTGTAGGTGGCGACGTGCGGTTGCAGCGCCTGGGTCACCGGGTGGGTCGGGCTGCCCTTGTACATGGTCGAGACCTCGGTGCGCCACCAGGCCAGCTTGATGCGGGCCACCGACGCGTCGGAGGTGTCGTCGACGGTGTCGTCGACCTCGCGGCAGAAGGCATACAGCGCGGTGATCGCACGGCGGCGCTCCGGCGGCAGGAACAGGAAGCTGTAGTAGAAACTGGAGCCGCTTTGGACCGTCTTTTGCTGGCAGTATTCGTCGGGGGACATGTATTTATTGCTCTTGGTATGCGATGCGAATCCGCTATCTTAGCCGATGCGGCGCTCGACAGGCGAGGGAAGGGCGGCCGGTTCACATGCGCAGGGCGCGCCAGCCGACCGCGATCCAGTCGGCCGGGGCCAGGGTGGGGCGGCGCCGGAACACGTCGTATTCGGCCTTCTCGATGGCTTCCAGGATGCGCAGGCCGCCCTGCACCATGAGGCGCAGCTCCCAGCCGACGCGCCCCGGCAGCCGGTGCGCCAGCGGCGCCCCGCTCAGCATCAGCGCGCGCGCACGTTCCACTTCGAAGCGCATCAGCGCGCGCCAGGCCGGGGTCGCCGGGCCGGCGCGCAGCTCGGCTTCGCTCAGGCCATGGCGTTCCAGGTCTTCCAGCGGCAGGTAGATACGGCCCTTGGTCAGGTCGATCGCGACGTCCTGCCAGAAGTTGACGAGCTGCAGGGCCGTGCAAATGGCGTCCGAATCGCGCAGGTTGCGCTCATCCACCGCATCGTACAGTTCCAGCATCAGGCGTCCGACCGGGTTGGCCGAGCGCCGGCAATAGTCCAGCAGGGCCGTGTAGTCGGCATAGCGGCCGGTGAGCACGTCCTGGCGGAAGGCGGACAGCAGGTCGTGCATCGGCCCTACAGGCAGACGGAAGTCGCGCACCACCCCGGCCAGGCGCGCGAACAGCGGATCGGCCGGCGTCAGGCCGCGTTCGATGGCGGCCAGCTCCCGTGCATAGCGCTCCAGCTCGGCCAGGCGTTCGGGCGGCGCGGCGTCGCCTTCGTCGGCGATGTCGTCGGCGCTGCGCGCGAAGGCGTAGATGGCTTCGACCGCCGGCACCAGGCGGCGCGGCAGCAGGAAGGAGGCAACCGGGAAGTTCTCGTAATGCTCGACGGGCATATTTGACTGTTGACTCTAATCTCGGGTTCTTCGTTGTTTCCCTGATTATAATTGCTTGTTTACAAATACTCTAATTTGCCACGCCAGGCGGCAGACCACCACAGGGAATCCACGTGTTCGCTCTTTCACAACGTCCGTCCATCCGCATTGCATACCGCGCGCCGCTCGTCCTTGCCGCGCTGGCCTTGCTGGCCGCCTGCGACAAACCCGCTCCCAGCGCGGAAGAGCCGCGGCCGGTGCGCGCCATCACGCTGGCGGCCGGCGGCGGCGCCGAGCGTGTCGCATTCTCGGGCGACGTGCGGCCGCGCTATGAATCGCGGCTGGGCTTCCGGGTGGGCGGCAAGATCGTCGAGCGCAAGGTCGACGTCGGCGCTACTGTTTCAGAAGGGCAAGTCCTGATGCGGCTCGATCCCCAGGACCTGCGCCTGGCCGAGGCCCAGGCGCGCGCCAGCCTGCGCGCCGCCGAAACCGAGCGCGACCTGGCCCAGGCCGACTACCGGCGCCACCAGGACCTGCGCGCCCGCAATTTCGTGAGCCAGGCGCTGCTCGACGCCAAGCAGGCGGCCCTGCGCGCGGCCCAGGCCAATGTCGACGCGGCGCAAGCCGGCCTGCGCGGCCAGTCGAACCAGGCCGGCTATGCCAACCTGGTAGCGGACCGGATGGGCGTGGTGACCGCGGTCGATGCCGAGGTAGGCCAGGTGGTGGCGGCCGGCACGCCGGTGGTGCGCGTGGCCCGCACCGACGAGAAGGAAGTCGTGATCGGCATTCCCGAAGACCGGGTCGAGCAGCTGCGCCAGGCCAGCGAGGTCCAGGTGCGCCTGTGGGCCAGGCCCGACGAGCGCATTCCCGGCAAGATCCGCGAAGTCTCGCCGGTGGCCGATCCGGCCACCCGCACCTACACCGTCAAGGTGGCGATTCCGGCGCGCGCCGAGGTCCGGCTGGGCATGACGGCGACCGTGGAGATGGCGGCGCCGGGCAGTGCGCCTGCGTCCGCCCTGCGGGTGCCGCTCAGCGCCCTGGTGCACGACCGGGGCGCGAGCGCCGTCTGGGTGGTGGAAAACGGCGCGGTGCAGTTGCGCCGCGTGCAGCTGGCCGGCCAGGCGGGCAACGACATGCTGTTGTCCGGCGGGGTGCAGCCCGGCCAGACGGTGGTCACGGCCGGCGTGCACCTGCTCAAACCCGGCCAGAAGGTGCGCATCCTGACGGCCGACGTGGCGCGCCGCAGCGATACCGAGGCTGCCGCCGGCGGAGCCGGCCAATGAGGGGCTTCAACCTGTCGCGCTGGGCGCTGGAACACATCCCGCTCACGCGCTACCTGATCGCCGCCCTGCTGATCGGCGGCATCCTGAGCTACCAGCAGCTGGGCCAGGACGAGGATCCGCCGTTCACCTTCCGGGCGATGGTGGTCAGCGCCGCATGGCCGGGCGCCACCGCGGTGCAGATGGCCGAGCAGGTGACCGACCCGCTCGAGCGCACGCTGCAGGAGACACCCTACATCGACCGCATCCGCAGCTTCTCCAAACCGGGCGAGACCACCATCCAGATCGAGCTGCGCGAATCGACGCCGCCGGGCGAGACCGCGGCGACCTGGTACCAGGTGCGCAAGAAGATCGGCGACATGGCGGCCACCCTGCCGCAGGGCGTGATCGGGCCTTTCTTCAACGACGAGTTCGGCGACACCTACGGTTCGATCTTCGCCTTGTCCGGCGACGGCTTTACCCCGGCCGAGATGCGCGACTACGCGGACTTCGTGCGCCAGCAGCTCTTGACCGTGCCATTGGTGGCGAAAGTCGAGCAGTTCGGCGTGCAGGACGAGAAGCTGTACATCGAATTCTCCAGCAAGAAGTTCGCCCAGCTCGGCCTGCCTTTCGAACAGGTCGTCAACCAGATCGCCACCCAGAACCAGGTCGAGGCCAGCGGCGTGCTGGTGACGCCGAGCGACTACCTGCAGGTGCGCGTGAGCGGCGCCCTGAAGTCGGTCGAACTGCTGGAAAACCTGCAGCTGCGCGCCGGCGGCACCACCTTCCGCCTGGGCGACTTCGCCGTCGTGCGGCGCGGCTACCAGGATCCGCCCAAGGACAAGATGCGCTTCAACGGCAAGGAAGTGATCGGCCTGGGCGTGTCGATGGAGAAGGGCGGCAACATCATCAAGCTGGGCAAGGGCCTGGACCAGGCCGTGTCCCGCATCAAGGCCCAGCTGCCGGTCGGGATCGAACTGGAACGGGTGTCGGACCAGCCGCAGGCGGTCACCGCCTCGGTCAACGAATTCGTCAAGGTGCTGGTCGAAGCCGTGATCATCGTGCTGGCCGTGTCCTTCGTTGCGCTGGGCCTGCACACCAAGCCGAAGCTGCGCATCGACGTGCGCCCCGGCCTGGTGGTGGCGCTCACCATTCCGCTGGTATTGGCGATTACCTTCCTGTTCATGCGGGTGCTCGACATCTCGCTGCACAAGATCTCGCTCGGCGCGCTGATCATCGCGCTCGGCCTGCTGGTGGACGACGCCATCATCGCGGTCGAGATGATGGTGCGCAAAATGGAAGAGGGCCTGTCGCGCTTCGAGGCGGCCACCTTCGCCTACACCTCGACGGCGATGCCGATGCTGACCGGTACCCTGATCACGGCCGCGGGCTTCCTGCCGATCGGCCTGGCCAAGTCGGCCGCGGGCGAGTACACCTTCACGATGTTCTCGGTGAACGCGCTGGCGCTGCTGGTCTCGTGGGTGGCGGCGGTGGTGTTCACCCCCTACATCGGCTACGTCCTGTTGCGCGTCAAGCCGCACGACCATGGCGCATCGTCGCACGACGTGTTCGACAGCCCCGCCTACGAGCGCTTCCGGCGCCTGGTGAACTGGTGCGTCGAATGGCGCAAGACCACCATCGCGCTGAGCCTGAGCGTGTTCGCGATGGGGGTGTTCGGCTTCAGCTTCATCGAGAAGCAGTTCTTCCCGGATTCCAGCCGCCCCGAGCTGATGGTCGAGATGTGGTCGCCCGAGGGCACCAGCTTCGCCGCCAACGAGGCCGTGGTCAAGCGCTTCGAAGGCTTCCTGAAGCGGCAGCAGGGCGTGCAGAGCGTGACCAGCTACGTGGGCACCGGCAGCCCGCGCTTCTACCTGCCGCTGAACCAGATCTTCCCGCAGTCGAACGTGTCGCAGCTGGTGGTGCTGCCGGTCGATGCCGAGGCGCGCGAAGCGCTGCGCGTGAAGATCGAGGAAGCATTCCGCACCGGTTTCCCCGAGGTGCGCGGGCGCGTGAAACTGCTGCCGAACGGCCCGCCGGTGGCCTACCCGGTGCAGTTCCAGGTGCGCGGGCCCGACATCGGCATCGTGCGCGGCGTGGCCGACCAGGTGAAAGAGGTCATGCGCGCCAACCCGAACGCCGTGGGCGTCAACGACGACTGGAACGAGGCGGTCAAGGTGCTGCGCCTCGATCTCGACCAGGACAAGCTGCGCGCGCTCGGCCTGAGCTCGCAGGCGGTACGGCGGGCGATCAACACCACGCTCACCGGCACCCCGGTCGGCCAGTTCCGCGAGACCAACCGCCTGATCGACATCGTGGTGCGCCAGCCGCTGGAAGAGCGCTCGACCATCGCGCGCCTGTCCGAGGCGCTGGTGCCGATGCCGGGCGGCGGCGCCGTGCCGATCGGCCAGGTGGCGCGGGTGGCCTTCGCCTGGGAGCCGGGCGTGGTCTGGCGCGAAGGCCGCGAGTGGGCGATCATGGTGCAGTCGGACGTGGTTGCCGGCATCCAGGGACCGACCGTCACCGCCCAGGTGGACGGCAAGCTCGCCGCGATCCGCGCCAAGCTGCCGGCCGGCTACCGCGTCACGGTGGAAGGGGCGGCGGCCGACAGCTCCGAGGCCGAAGCCTCGATCATGGCCAACGTGCCGCTGGTGCTGTTCATCGTGTTCACCCTCTTGATGCTGCAGCTGCACAGCTTCTCGCGCTCGCTGCTGGTGTTCCTGACCGGACCGCTGGGCATCGCCGGCGCCGCGATGGCGCTGCTGGTGTTCGACCGCCCCTTCGGCTTCGTGGCCAACCTGGGCGTGATCGCGCTGTTCGGCATGATCATCCGCAATTCGGTGATCCTGGTCGACCAGATCGAGCAGGACATCGCCGCCGGAGCCGAGGCCTGGGATGCGATCGTCGAGGCGGCGGTGCGCCGTTGCCGGCCGATCCTCCTGACCGCGGCGGCGGCGGCGCTGGCCATGATTCCGCTGTCGCGCTCGGTGTTCTGGGGGCCGATGGCGGTTGCCATCATGGGCGGCTTGCTGGTGGCGACGGCGCTCACGCTGCTGTTCCTGCCGGCCTTGTATGCGGCGTGGTTCCGGGTCAGGAAGCCGGTCGGCACGAAGCCGGTGTAGGTGTTGGAATCGAAGCCCCGGCCTGGGCCGGGGCGACGGTGCCGCAGGTGATGCCGGGCGCATCTGCATATGGCCGAGTTGGCCTTCTCTATATGGATGAGCTCAAAACCCGCGCACACGGCGCAAAAAACGCCCCAGTAGTGTCAGAAAATCCAGTAAAATAATTGATTGAAGTTGTAGCCCCTAAACAGAGGAGTGCAGGGCGGCCGGTTTCACTGTCGGGCGCCCTTTGTTTTTGTGGCAAAAATGCAATCCTTCCGCGAGGATGGCGAAATTGGTAGACGCACCAGGTTTAGGTCCTGACGCCAGCAATGGTGTGGGGGTTCGAGTCCCCCTCCTCGCACCACGAATAATTATTTTTTTGGACGATTTTTATAATGGCAACTGCAGTCGAAACCCTGGGTAAACTCGAGCGTCGCTTGACGATCACTTTTCCGGTAGCTGACGTCCGTAGCGAGGTCGAAAAGCGCCTCAAGAAGCAGGCCAAGACGGCTAAGGCCCCGGGCTTCCGCCCAGGCAAGGTGCCGCTCAAGATGGTCGCTGCGCAATACGGTTACCAGATCGAATCGGATGTGCTGAACGACAAGGTCGGCCGCGCCTTCAACGACGCCGCCAACGAGAACCAGCTGCGCGTTGCCGGCTTCCCGAAAATCGAGCCGAAAGAAGACGCGCCGGAAGGCATGCTGGCCTTCGACGCGACCTTCGAGGTCTACCCGGACGTCGTGATCGGCGACCTGGCCAATGTTGACATCGAAACCGTGTCGGCCGACGTGACCGACGCCGAAATCGACAAGACCATCGACATCCTGCGCAAGCAGCGCGTTCACTACCACACCAAGGGTGAAGCAGGCGAGCACGGCACCGGCGGCGAGGCCGTGGCTGCCAACGGCGACCGCGTCACCGTCGACTTCGTCGGCAAGATCGACGGCGAAGAGTTCGCCGGCGGCAAGGCCGAGAACTACGCGTTCGTGCTGGGCGAAGGCCGCATGCTGCCGGAATTCGAAGCCGCGACCGTCGGCCTGAAAGTCGGCGAGAGCAAGACCTTCCCGCTGCCGTTCCCTGAGGATTACCACGGCAAGGACGTGGCCGGCAAGACCGCCGAGTTCACCATCACCCTGAACAAGCTCGAATGGGCCCACATGCCGGAAGTCGACGCCGAATTCGCGCGTTCGCTGGGCATCGAAGACGGCTCGATCGAGAAGATGCGCGAAGACATCAAGACCAACCTGCAGCGTGAAGTCAACGCCCGCATCAAGGCGCGCAACAAGGAAGCCGTGATGGACGCGCTGGTCAAGGCCACCGACATGGAAGTGCCGAAGGCCATGATCCAGCAGGATTCGGAGCGCCTGGCCGAGATGACCCGCCAGGACATGATGCAGCGTGGCATGGATGTCAAGGCCATGCCGTTCCCGGCCGAGATGTTCGCCGACAAGGCCGAACGCCGCGTGCGCTTGGGCCTGATCCTGTCGCAATTGGTGTCGGATAACAACCTGCAGGCAACCCAAGAGCAGGTCAAGGCCCAGATCGAAGACTTCTCGCAGAGCTACGAAGATCCTAAAGAAGTCCTGAAGTACTACTACAGCGACCGTCGCCGCCTGGCCGAAGTGGAAGCTCTTGTTTTGGAAGAAAACGTCGTTAACTATGTCCTCGGCAAGGCGAAGGTCGGCACCAAGGCCATCGCTTTCGATGAACTGATGGGCGGCAACGTCCAGGGTTAATGAATGCCAGCCAGCAAGGCTGTTGTGGTTAAATCGTAGGGTGGGCGGGTCTCCCGCCCACGCGGTGATAGTTGGCAGCAAGATCATCGTGCGCGATGACGCAGCCGATAACGATCACCGCGTGGGCAGCGGAGCTGCCCACCCTACGTGTCTGTGCGAACCGCATACACCTGCTAAGATTGGATTTCTGAACCCCTATTTACAAGGAACGAGACAGGTATGATTCGTAATCCGGCATTGGATACCCAAGCACTCGGCCTCGTGCCGATGGTGGTCGAACAAAGCGGCCGCGGCGAGCGCGCCTATGACATCTACTCGCGCCTCCTCAAGGAGCGCGTGATCTTCCTGGTCGGCCCTGTCAACGACCAGATGGCCAACCTGATCGTGGCCCAGCTGCTGTTCCTGGAGAGCGAGAATCCGGACAAGGATATTTCGCTGTACATCAACTCGCCGGGCGGTTCGGTCTCGGCGGGCTTGGCGATCTTCGACACGATGAATTTCATCAAGCCGGACGTCTCGACCCTGTGCACCGGCCTGGCCGCCTCGATGGGCGCCTTCCTGCTGGCCGCCGGCGCCAAGGGCAAGCGTTTCTCGCTGCCGAACTCGCGCGTCATGATCCACCAGCCGTCCGGCGGTTCGCAGGGCATGGCCTCGGACATCGAGATCCAGGCCAAGGAAATCCTGTACCTGCGCGAGCGCCTGGCGCGCATCATGGCCGAGAACACCGGCCAGAGCATCGAGCAGATCCACAAGGATACCGACCGCGACCGCTTCATGTCCGCGGAAGAGGCCGTTGAATACGGTATGATCGACCGCGTGCTGACCAACCGCGCGTAAAGAGCGCTGGTGCGACGCCGCCAAGGTGTTGCCAAAAAACGCCCGGGCGCATGGTCGTTCGGGCGTTTCGTTTTTATTTCGGGTAGCATGTTCGTGTGCGCACTTGTTGCGTGCTCGTATTAGCGTTATATTCAAGCAACTTATTAACTGACCTGCCCCATGTCTGACAAAAAATCCTCCAGCGGCGAAAAACTTCTGTACTGCTCGTTCTGCGGAAAGAGCCAGCACGAAGTCAAGAAGCTGATCGCGGGACCGTCGGTGTTCATCTGCGATGAATGCATCGACCTGTGCAACGACATCATCCGCGACGAGACTTCCAACGTCGAATCGGTGGCGGGCGCCAAGTCCGATCTGCCGACGCCTCACGAAATCACCGAGCTGCTCGACCAGTACGTGATCGGCCAGCAGACGGCCAAGCGCATCCTGTCGGTGGCGGTGTACAACCACTACAAGCGCCTCAAGCACCTGGGCAAGAAGGACGACGTCGAACTGGCCAAGAGCAATATCCTGCTCGTCGGCCCGACCGGTTCCGGCAAGACCCTGCTGGCCCAGACCCTGGCGCGCATGCTCAACGTCCCCTTCGTGATCGCCGACGCGACCACGCTGACGGAAGCCGGCTATGTCGGCGAAGACGTCGAGAACATCATCCAGAAGCTGCTGCAAAGCTGCAACTACGAGGTCGAGAAGGCCCAGCGCGGCATCGTCTACATCGACGAAATCGACAAGATCTCGCGCAAGTCCGACAACCCGTCGATCACCCGCGACGTGTCGGGCGAGGGCGTGCAGCAGGCCCTGCTGAAGCTGATCGAAGGCACGATGGCGTCGGTGCCCCCACAGGGCGGCCGCAAGCATCCGAACCAGGACTTCGTCCAGATCGACACGACCAACATCATGTTCATCTGCGGCGGCGCATTCGACGGCCTGGCCAAGATCATCCAGAACCGTTCCGAAAAGAGCGGCATCGGTTTCGCGGCCACGGTCAAGAGCCAGACCCAGCGTGCGGCCAGCGAGATCATGATGGACGCCGAGCCGGAAGACCTGATCAAGTTCGGCCTGATCCCCGAGCTGGTCGGCCGCCTGCCGGTGGTCGCCACCCTGAACGAGCTGACCGAAGAAGCCTTGATCCAGATCCTGATCGAGCCGAAGAACGCCTTGATCAAACAGTACTCGAAGCTGCTTGAAATGGAAGGCGCCGAACTCGAAATACGTCCTGCGGCGCTGCACGCGATCGCGCGCAAGGCCCTGGCCCGCAAGACCGGCGCCCGCGGCCTGCGTTCGATCCTCGAGCATGCGCTGCTGGACGTGATGTACGAATTGCCAAGCCAGCAGAACGTGGTCAAAGTCGTGATCGATGAAACTACGATCACGAACGGTGCGAAACCTTTGCTGATTTATAGCGAATCCGCAAAAGCATCGGGTGAAAATTAAAAAAAGGCGCGCACTCTTGCCACAAAAGTCTTGCCGTACGGATTCTTGAAGGTACACTACCTCATAATAAGAAGCCGGCTTCAATCGAAAAGCCACTCGCTGGGATAACCCGGCGGTGGCTTTTTTATTTCAAATGCGCTTCTTATTGGAACGGCCATTGATTTTCTTTTACTTGTAGAAAATATTTACTGCAGCGCTCTTGAGATTTAGCGTTGCAAGGCCCAAGTTCAGCAACACGCTTTCTATAAGGTATGCCATGACAACTTCGAAATTAACCGAGCAAACGACGCTGCCTCTCCTGCCGTTGCGCGACGTGGTCGTGTTCCCGCATATGGTGATACCTCTGTTCGTCGGTCGTCCGAAATCCATCAAGGCCCTCGAAGCCGCGATGGAGCAGGGCAAGAGCATCATGCTCGCCGCCCAAAAAGCCGCTGCCAAGGACGAACCTTCCGCCGCAGACATCTACGAGATCGGCTGCGTGGCCAATATTCTGCAAATGCTGAAGCTGCCTGACGGCACCGTGAAGGTGCTGGTCGAGGGCGCCCAGCGCGCGCGCATCGATCACATCACCGATGGCGCCACTCACTTTACCGCCGAGCTGACCCCGGTCGCCTCGGAAATCGGCGACGATTCCGAAGTCGAGGCCATGCGCCGCGCCATCGTCCAGCAGTTCGACCAGTACGTCAAACTCAACAAGAAGATCCCGCCCGAGATCCTGGCCTCGCTGGCCGGCATCGACGACGCCGGCCGCCTGGCCGACACCGTCGCCGCGCACCTGCCGCTCAAGCTCGAGCAGAAGCAGGTCATCCTGGAAATCTTCAACGTCGCCAAGCGCCTCGAGCACCTGCTCGGCCAGCTGGAAGGCGAACTGGACATCCTGCAGGTCGAGAAGCGCATCCGCGGCCGCGTCAAGCGCCAGATGGAAAAGTCGCAGCGCGAGTACTACCTGAACGAGCAAGTAAAAGCCATCCAGAAGGAACTCGGCGAAGGCGAAGAGGGCGCCGACATCGAAGAGCTGGAGAAGAAGGTGATCGCCGCCAAGATGCCGAAAGAGGCAATGGAAAAGGCGCAGGCCGAGATCAAGAAGCTCAAGCTGATGTCGCCGATGTCGGCCGAAGCCACCGTGGTGCGCAACTACATCGACACCCTGGTGTCGCTGCCGTGGAAGAAGAAATCCAAGGTCACCATCGACCTGGAAAAGGCCCAGCAGGTGCTGGAGGCCGACCACTACGGCCTCGACAAGATCAAGGAACGCATCCTTGAGTACCTCGCGGTGCAACAGCGCGTCGACAAGCTGAAGGCCCCGATCCTGTGCTTCGTCGGTCCTCCGGGCGTGGGCAAGACCTCGCTGGGCGAGTCGATCGCCCGCGCCACCAACCGCAAGTACGTGCGCATGGCGCTCGGCGGCGTGCGCGACGAGGCCGAGATCCGCGGTCACCGCCGTACCTACATCGGCTCGATGCCGGGCAAGGTGCTGCAGTCGCTGTCGAAAGTCGGCGTGCGCAACCCGCTGTTCCTGCTCGACGAGATCGACAAGATGGGCGCGGACTTCCGCGGCGACCCGTCCTCGGCCCTGCTCGAGGTGCTGGACCCGGCGCAGAACCACACCTTCAGCGACCACTACGTCGAAGTCGACTTCGACCTGTCGGACGTGATGTTCGTGGCGACCTCGAACTCCTTCAACATTCCGCCGGCGCTGCTGGACCGGATGGAAGTGATCCGCCTGTCGGGTTACACCGAGGACGAGAAGACCAGCATCGCGCAGCGCTACCTGCTGCCGAAGCAGATCAAGAACAACGGCCTGAAGGAAGGCGAGATCAAGGTCGAGGAATCGGCGATTCGCGACATCATCCGCTACTACACCCGTGAAGCCGGCGTGCGTTCGCTCGAGCGCGAAATCTCCAAGATCTGCCGCAAGGTGGTCAAGATGCTGCTGCTGACCAAGGCCGAGAAGCGCGTCATCGTCAACGCCAAGAACCTGGATAAATTCCTGGGCGTGCGCCGCTACGACTTTGGCGTGGCCGAGAAGGAAAACCAGATCGGCCAGGTGGTCGGCCTGGCCTGGACCGAGGTGGGCGGCGACCTGTTGACCATCGAAGCCGTGAACGTGCCGGGCAAGGGCGCGATCATCCGCACCGGCACCCTGGGTGACGTGATGAAGGAGTCGATCGAGGCGGCCCGCACCGTGGTGCGTTCGCGTGCCCAGCGCTTCGGCATCAAGGCCGAAGCCTTCGAGAAGACCGACATCCACATCCACGTGCCGGAGGGCGCGACGCCGAAGGATGGTCCGTCGGCCGGTATCGGCATGACGACGGCGCTGGTGTCGGCCTTCACCGGCATCCCGGTGCGCGCCGACGTGGCGATGACCGGCGAGATCACGCTGCGCGGCGAAGTGCTGCCGATCGGCGGCCTGAAGGAGAAGCTGCTGGCGGCGCATCGCGGCGGCATCAAGACGGTCCTGATCCCCGAGCAGAACGTGAAGGACCTGGCCGACATCCCGGACAACGTCAAGAACAAGCTCGAGATCGTGCCGGTGCGCTGGATCGAGAAGGTGCTCGAGGTTGCGCTGGAGCGCCAGCCGGAACCGCTGGCCGACGTGGCGGCCGCACCCGTCGCGGTCACCCCGACCCCGGCGGCGGAAGGCTCGACGGACGTGGTCAAGCACTGATCGCTGTGTAGGCGATCGACAAGACAGGCGCTGCGGCGCCTGTTTTTTTTGGCGCTATCACCGTTCGTTGTGGGATGCGCCGCCCAGCGCTATCCGCAGCATGCTTTCGGCCGAGTCAATGCGTTGCCCGTCGACTACCCACTGCCAGCCGAGGTAGTTGGGCAGGTAGCGTGAAGCAACGCCATTGAAGCGCGCCAGCCATTGCCGGAAGCGCTGGTGATAGGCATTCACGTTTTGCACGTGCAACGCGCCGCGGACGCGTTCGCCCGCCCGCAGGTTGACGGCTTCATGCGTGATGCCGGCTGACCGTGCAAAGCTGCGGTAGGCCGGGTGTCCGTCGGTAACCAGGAGGACGTCCGGGTCGAGCACGGGAAACAGGTGCTGGTGCAACTGAGCTGCCGTGACCGCGCCGCGGCCGGTAACGAAGTCATGGGTGCCGCCGGCACGGTCGCGCGCCACCAGCACGCAGACGTGTTCGCTGTTGATGCCGCGCCGCCTGGCGACGCCACCGCGCTTCCTCGGCGGCCGGTCCAGCTGGCGCGAACCCTTCTGCGATTCCAGGAAAAACATCTCGTCGGCCTCGGCGATGCCGGCCAGCTGGGCCGGCCGGTCTGCCTTGGCCAGGTGCAGAAAGCGGTGGCGCCAGCGAAAG
>NZ_JBFTEF010000020.1:0-69299 GCF_041023745.1 Massilia sp. X63 | reverse complement strand
CGCTGGTCGCGGGGCATCAGGAACTGGACACTGGAGAATCAGGTCTGGTTGAATCCGGAACGGATTCGACCAGAAGAATTAAAGCGCGCAGCTTGAGGTGACGCGACAACTACGTTGACAAACGCCGCCTACGCATTCTCGGTTTTTGTCGCTTTTGGTGTCAGTGAGATCGTCAACGATCGTGGCTGTCATCAGCGACTCGAGCAGCCCTACGACCATTAAGGTCGCCGAGTATGGAAGGATAATCTGGAAGGTTTCGAGATTGAGGGGCACGTTCGGGATCAGGAAAGACGGCAGGCTGTCCGGGAGCTGTCCCATGTCGCCGACGGTGCGTATATCCAGGCCGAGTGCGATCGAAGCCACCGTCAGCACGACGATTGCAACCAGCGGAGACGGGATAGCGCGCGTTACATACGGCAAGCCGTAGATGATGGCTAGGCCGGCTGCAGCAACGGCGTACACGTGCCAGGAAACATTCGTCAGCTCGGGCAACTGGGCCAGGAAGATCAGGATGGCAAGTGCATTCACGAAGCCGGTTACGACCGAGCGTGAGACAAAGCGCATCAGCCGGCCAAGCTTGATCCATCCCGCAGCAATTTGAAGAGCACCAGCAAGGATCGTCGCTGCAAGCAGGTAGTCGAGGCCATGTGTTTTTACTAGGGTAACCATGACAAGGGCCATTGCTCCAGTGGCGGCCGAAATCATGCCAGGACGTCCACCGAAGAACGCAATCAGGGTCGCGATGGAGAATGAAGCATACAGGCCAACTTTCGGGTCAACGCCGGCAATAATGGAAAAGGCAATCGCTTCTGGAATGAGTGCGAGTGCGACAACAAGACCTGCAAGTAAGTCATTGCGAACGTTAGAAAACCAGTCTTGGCGAATTGTTTGTACAAACATAAATTTACCTTCTTCTCAGGCGGATATCGCTGAGTACAGATGAATGAGCACGCTACGCGAATGCGTACGCACAGGGGATCTGGAACGAGCATTGAGAGCGCGATGTCAAAGGCGACATCGGTCTACCTGTCGATGAGAAGGTGTCTTACGGAGGAGTAACAGAGCAGAAATAACCGCGCGGCAATCCTACGCCTGAGTAGGAAGGCTCATCTCGACCGAGACATGGACCAGTGCAATCAGCGGCGTGTTTCGCGCGCGAGATCGTGTCGGATGTACGGAAGTGATAGGTCATAGCCCGCTATTTTGCACTGCAACATAGGCGTAGTCAAGGCAGGCCTGAATGTTCGGTAATGGCCGTAGGCGGCTGTTCAACCCAGCATAGCAGGCCACCAGGGCGGAAAAATCGCGGACTGTCCAAAGGGCAGGAAACGACCCAAAGAAGAAATTTAATGGACAAATGTCATCAAGCCGTAAAAAAGATTCGATATGTTTGGAAGCGTAGTATCTTCTACCCTGTCAATCGGAGCGAGCATGGCTGACGACTCAACTTTCAATGTGCTGTTTTTGTGTACCGGTAACTCATCGCGCAGCATCATTGCCGAGGCGATTCTCAATGAGATTGGCGCCGACCGGTTTCGGGCCTTCAGCGCTGGCAGCCATCCTGCAGGATCTGTTCATCCATTAGCGCTTGAAGCAATTGAGCGACTACGCTTCCCGATTCAAAACCTTCGCAGCAAGAGCTGGGACGAATTTGCTGCTATCAACGCACCACATATGCACTTCGTGATCACGGTATGTGACAGGGCTGCTGGTGAGGTATGTCCGCGCTGGCCGGGGCATCCGATCACAGCTCACTGGAGCTTCGAAGATCCCGCGACGTTTTTAGGCGGTGAGAACGAGCACCGGCAGCTGTTCAGCAAGGTGTGCCGTGAAATCAAAAACCGCCTGGACATCTTTGCGATGTTGCCCTTTGAGAAGCTTTCACGCATGGCCATTGAGGAAGAGCTGATCGCAATCGCCCGCCAGGATGCAAGCCTTGAGAACGCTTCGCGTTGATAGACGATGACAAGTAAAGTCTACAGCGTGCTCTTCCTTTGTACGGGCAATTCGTCGCGCAGCATCATGTCGGAAGCCCTATTGACTGTGCTGGGCAGAGGGCGTTTCAAGGCATATTCAGCGGGAAGCCGTCCGACCGGTGTCGTCAACCCATTAGCAATCGAGCAAATAAGGCGGTTCGATCCCGCCTTCCCAGTAGCAGCGATGCACAGCAAGGGCTGGCTCGAATTCGCGCAACCAGGTGCGCCGCACATGGACTTCATCATTACCGTGTGCGACAGCGCAGCTGGAGAAGCGTGCCCACATTGGCCGGGGCACCCGACGACGGCGCATTGGGGCTACCCGGACCCAGCGCAAGTTTCTGGTAACGACAGGGAAAAACAAGAAGCCTTCAGGCAAGTCTTCCTGCAGATCAAAAAGCGAGTCGAACAGTTCGTTTCGCTGCCCCTGGACTGGCTTGAGGACGATTCAGTGCGCCGCGAAGCCGTCCGGGCAATCGCTGCGAGCACCCTGTGACGCCAAGTTCTAGCCCGTCGAGAGAACGACTCCTTGCTGTAATAGCCTCAATTCCAATATACTAGAAATATCAAATAGAAGGATACATGTCATGGACACCAAACCGGCTATCGCTGCCTTGGCTGCACTTGCCCAGGAATCGCGACTCGCTACATACCGTCTGCTGGTCCAGGCTGGTCCTGCCGGGCTACCAGCGACCAGGATCGCCGAGGCGCTCAATGTGCCGCCATCCTCGCTTTCTTTCCACCTGAAGGAGTTGTCGCACGCTGGACTGTTGCTCTCGCGCCAGGATGGGCGCTTCATCATCTATTCCGCAAATTTCGACACGATGAATGCCTTGCTGGGCTTCCTCAGCGAGAACTGCTGCGGCGGCAATCCCTGCACGCCACTAGCCAATGCTTCCTGCGACAACGCTGACGCCGCTTTAACAAACTGATCCACTATTTCTACAAAGGCTTTCCGTGAACGTACTTTTCCTTTGCACCGGCAACTCCTGCCGCTCGCTCATCAGTGAAGCAGTCTTCAACCATATCGCTCCTGCCGGCGTGCACGCCATCAGTGCGGGCAGCCAGCCAATTGGCAAGCTGAACGAGAAAGCAGTCGCACTGCTGGCTAGCAAAGGCATCTCCACGGAGGGTTACTACAGCAAATCGTGGAATGACTTGCCGGTTACTCCGGACGTCGTCGTCACCGTGTGTGCCAGTGCCGCCGGTGAAACATGCCCGGTCTACCTCGGCCCGGTCCTGCGCACGCACTGGGGCGTGGAAGATCCTGGACACGTTGTTGGCACGGAAGAGGAAATTAACACTGCATTCGAACAAGCCTACGCTACGCTGCGTGCACGGATCGAGGCCTTCCTCGCATTGCCGCTGGAAGACCTGAAGGGCAACCGGGAACGATTCAAGGCTGAGCTCGACCGCATCGGCCTTATTGGCGCCTGAACACGCCTGGTCTCATGAGGCCGGGCATGTACCCGGCCTTTTTTCGTGGTGAACCACGACCCTCAAAGGATTTCCGTGCTGATCGCTTTTCTCATTTTTCTGGTAACCCTGACCTTCGTTATCTGGCAACCGCGCGGCCTCGGCATTGGCTGGAGCGCATCAGCAGGCGCAGTCGTGGCCCTGCTCGCCGGCGTCATCCAGGTGAGCGACATCCCCGTCGTCTGGAACATCGTCTGGAACGCCACTGGGGCTTTTGTAGCAGTCATCATCATTAGCCTGTTGCTGGACAAGGCCGGTTTCTTCGAATGGGCAGCCTTGCACGTGGCCCGCTGGGGCAAGGGCAATGGCCGGCGCCTGTTCGTCCTGCTCGTCCTGCTGGGTGCGGCAGTGGCTGCGCTGTTTGCCAATGACGGCGCCGCGCTGATCCTGACGCCAATCGTCATCGCCATGCTGGTGGCCCTGCGCTTCTCCGCACGCGCAACGCTTGCCTTCGTCATGGCTGCAGGCTTCATCGCCGATACCGCCAGCCTGCCGCTGGTGGTGTCGAACCTCGTCAACATCGTATCGGCCGACTACTTCGGCATCACTTTTGCGCGCTACGCTGCGGTCATGGTGCCGGTCAACCTGGTGTCGGTTGCAGCCACGCTCGCTGCCCTGGTCTGGTTCTTCCGCAAGGACATACCGGTCGACTATGACCTGGCCCAGCTCAAGCGTCCGGAAGAGGCGATTCATGACCGCGCCACCTTCGTTACGGGTTGGTGGGTACTAGCAATGCTGCTGGTCGGATTCTTCTGGCTGGACGATGTCGGCATCCCGATCAGCGCTGTCGCCGCGGTGGGAGCAGTAGTGTTGCTGGCTGTCGCTGCACGTGGCCACCGGATCTCGACGCGCGAAGTGCTGCGCGGTGCGCCATGGCAGGTGGTCGTGTTCTCGCTGGGGATGTACCTGGTGGTCTACGGACTGCGCAACGCTGGTATGACCGACTACCTGACGGCACTGCTGGACCGCTGCGCTGAATATGGCGTGTGGGGTGCGGCGCTCGGTACCGGCTTTATTACGGCTATCTTGTCGTCCATCATGAACAACATGCCGACCGTGCTCGTGGGCGCACTGGCGATCGATGCCACTGCTACAACCGGCGTGGTACGTGAAGCGATGGTGTATGCCAACGTGATCGGCGCCGACCTGGGACCGAAGATCACCCCAATCGGCAGCCTGGCGACGCTGCTATGGCTACACGTGCTGTCGGCGAAGAATATCCAGATTTCGTGGGGATACTACTTCCGCGTGGGCATCCTGCTGACGCTGCCGATCCTCTTCGTCACCCTGTGTGCGCTTGCCGTTCGCCTGAGCTGAAAAGGAATTAGCATGGACGTCACGATTTTCCATAACCCAGCGTGTGGCACCTCGCGCAACACGCTCGGCCTGATCCGCAATGCCGGGATCGAACCGACCGTGATTGAGTACCTGGACAATCCGCCGGACCGTGCGACCCTGGATGACCTGATCCAGCGAGCCGGGCTGACGGTGCGCGGCGCGGCTCGCGAGAAAGGTACGCCCTTCCTCGAGCTCGGCCTGGACGACCCGGCCGTGACGGACGAGCAGCTGCTCGATGCGATGCTCGCCCATCCGATCCTGATCAATCGCCCGTTTGTCGTCACGCCGCTTGGCGTGCGGCTGTGCCGGCCGTCGGAAGTCGTGCTCGACATTCTTCCAGCGCAGCAGCAGGGCACATTTACGAAAGAAGACGGCGAGCCCGTTGTGGACGCTGATGGAAAGCGAATCAAATGAACAAGATCCCGAATCTCCCCAATATCAAGCCGGAACTGCTGGACCAGCCGACGCTGGAGAAGCTCGCGCAGGTCGGCGACATGAGCCATCCACCGCGCATTCTCATGCTGTATGGCTCCTTGCGCGACCGCTCGTTCAGCCGCTTCCTGACTTACGAGGCCGCCCGAATCCTGGAACACTTCGGGGCCGAGGTGAAGATCTTCGATCCAATGGAGCTGCCCATGGTAGGCAGCGTGCCAGAGACGCACCCGAAGGTGGTCGAGCTGCGCGAGTTGTGCATGTGGTCGGAAGGCCAGGTGTGGTGCAGTCCAGAGCGTCATGGTGCAATCACAGCTGTGCTCAAGAACCAGATCGACTGGATTCCGCTGGAAATGGGATCCCTACGACCAAGCCAAGGGCGCACCCTCGCGGTTATGCAGGTATGCGGCGGGTCACAGTCATTCAATGTGGTCAATACCCTGCGTCTGCTTGGACGCTGGATGCGCATGTTTACGATCCCCAATCAGTCTTCGGTGCCGATGGCCTACAAGGAGTTTGACGAGGAAGGCCGGATGCGCCCATCGGC
This sequence comes from Massilia sp. X63, assembly GCF_041023745.1. Classification (NCBI taxonomy): domain Bacteria; kingdom Pseudomonadati; phylum Pseudomonadota; class Betaproteobacteria; order Burkholderiales; family Oxalobacteraceae; genus Massilia; species Massilia sp. X63. The sequence continues at coordinate 63,530 of NZ_JBFTEF010000020.1, read as the reverse complement.
ATATTACGACCGAGTTGTCGATGTCATGGAGGAGCTGTTCAAGATTACGCTATTAATGCGTGGACGCAGTAACTATCTTACTGATCGGTACAGTGAGCGAAATGAGCAAGCACAAAAGGCTATCGAACAACATATCCAGAAAATTTAGAAAGACATGTCCGCTTATGGCCCGATTGCGGACGTCGACAAGTGAGCAGTGTATCGGCAAAGTTGCCATCGAAGCAAGTGACGTTTTTATTCATCCAGTGACGACTTTTTTCAGTCGGTGAAGGTTTTTTTCGTTATTCACACCGTGATCCTATGGCAAAACAATATCCGACCTGAATCCCTTCGGCGTCTGAACCTTGCGGCCCAGGCGGGGGACACCTGTTTTTGGCTGCTTCGGCCCTTGGCAGGCGCCACCGAACCGTCGCCCGCACCCCTGCGTCTGGGCCTTCGCCCTGCCAGAGGAGGCGTTTCGATTTCCATTATCAAGCGGCGCGGCCCTGCCGCAGACGAGGCGCTTTTCGTGCCCCTGCCGGATATGCCCGTGCCGCGCCATCAACCGGAGCATGAGTATGCGGTGTCTGATCAGCCTGCACCTGCCGTTATTGCCGTTAGAAGCCCTGCGCCCCTCCTGGTCTGAGCCAGGACGCTATGCCGTTGTAGAGCGCGGGCAGGTCCAGGTGGCCTCGGCACTGGCGCTGGCTGACGGTGTGCGTCCAGGCATGCGGGTCGGTGGCGTAGCCGCACTCTCGCCGGCGACGGTCATGCTCGAGCGCGACCCTGCGCGTGAGGCCGCCGCCCTGGAAGCGATCGCCGTGGCCTTGATGCAGTACACGCCTGACGTCGCCTATGAAAGCGACCACGGGGTACTCCTTGACGTGGGGCCGTCCTTACGACTCTTCCGCGGGGCACGGCGCCTGTGCGCCTTGGTGCGCCATAGCGTTGCGAGGCTGGGCTTCACCGTGCTTTTGGCAGCGGCCCCGACTGCCGGCGGTGCATGGCTTCTGGCCCGAGCGCCGCGCGAGCGCGGCGTGATCCTCCGCCGGCGCTGCCTGCGTGGTTCAACGTTGGCGGCGCTGCTGGACCGTCTTGGCTGCCATCTGCTCCCGATGACCACCCCGTACCACGCCTGGCTGCACGCCATCGGCGTGGCGGACCTTGGCGCGCTGCGGCGGCTGCCGCGGGCCGGGCTCTTGCGTCGTACCAGCAAGGCCCTGGTCGAGGAGCTCGATCGTGCCTACGGTGACCTGCAGGAGATGCGGAAGTGGATCCGCCCGCCTGCGCACTTCACAGCCCAGGTGGAGACCTTTGAACGCGTGGAGCATGCCGAAGCCCTGATGTCGGGCGCCACGGGCCTCATCTTGCAAATGACAGGCTGGCTGGCCGCCCATCAGCTGGCCGTCACCACCTTCACATTGGCACTCCAGCATGAGCGCGGGCGGGGGGCCGTAGCGCCGACAGTGCTTTCAATTACCCTTGCGCAGCCGGTGTGGAAGGAAGACCATTTGCTGCGCTTGCTGAAGGAGCGGCTGGCAAAAATGGAGTTGTCGACGTTCGTGCTGGGGCTCAAGCTGGACGCGGGCCAGCTGCAGCCTATGGCGCCGCCCACGGAGGACCTGTTTATGGAACCGGGCGGCTCGCCAGAAGACTTCGATCGCCTGCTGGAGCTGCTGGCGGCGCGCCTGGGCGCGGAGAACGTGCTGATGCCGTCGCAGGAGCCCGACCACCGCCCGGAAGTGTGCAATACCTGGGTGCCGGCCTCGGCGAAGGTACGCGAGGGCGCGCCGCGCGATCCTGAACTGCTTGAGAGACCCTCGCTCGTGCTGCCCAAGCCGATCCGGCTGTTGGTGCGTAACGAGCGGCCTTTCTATGGGAGCCCGCTACGCATCATTGCGGGGCCCGAGCGGATTGAGGCCGGGTGGTGGAACGATCAGACGGTGGCGCGCGACTACTACGTCGCCCAGGGCGAGGACGCGTCGTGCTTCTGGATTTATCTGGAACGCACGGCCGATGCCCAGTGGTACCTGCATGGGTTGTACGGTTAAATGCCTGGCGCCTCACCACCGGCCCCATATGGGGCCTCGCCAGGGGGCATGCTCCCCGACTACGCGGAACTGCAGTGCGTGAGCCACTACACGTTCCTGCGAGGCGCGTCAGCGCCTGACCAGCTCGTGGCGCGGGCGGCCGAATTGGGCTACCACGCGCTGTGCATCGCCGACGAATGCACGATGGCTGGCGCAGTAAAGGCGCACATGGCGGCGAAGGAGGCCGGGCTCAAGCTTGTGATCGGCAGCCAGATGACCGTCACGCCGATCGATGGAAGCCCTCCCTTTGCCCTGCTGATCCTGGCGGAAAACAAGAACGGGTATGGGAATCTTTGCGAGCTGATCACCGCCGCGCGGATGCGCGCGCCCAAGGGTGAATACCTGGTTCGTCCCAACGACTTCGCGGCCCCACCTGCGGACCTGGCCCACCTGCGTGGCATGCCGGACTGCCAGCTCGTGCTGCTGCCCCGATACGGCGCGCCGCGGGAAGAGCTCGACAAGCAGGCCGCCTGGTTGCTGCACTGCGCGCCAGGGCGGGCACGCATCGCCATCACCTTGCATTTCCGCTCCCGCGACGAGTCGCACAAGGCGACTGTGGCTGCCGTGGCTGACTACTACCACCTGCCGATGGTCGCGACAGGTGACGTGATGATGCACGTGCGCTCCTACAAGCCCGTGCAGGACACCATGACAGCTATTCGTCACAGCGTCCCGGTGGCCCAGTGTGGCCGGCGCCTGGCGCCCAACGCGGAGCAGCACCTGCGCCAGCGCCTGCGGCTGGGGAATATCTACGGCCGGGCGGCGCTGGCGGAAACGGTGCGGCTCGCGAATCTGTGCACCTTCAGCCTGGACGAGCTGCGCTACGAGTATCCACAGGAGCTGGTACCGGAAGGCGAGACGGCCACCACCTACCTGCGCAAGCAGGCATACATCGGGGCTCACTGGCGGTACCCCGCGGGCATTCCCCACAACGTGCAGGACCTGATCGAGCGCGAGCTGGCGCTGATCGCCGAGATGCAGTACGAGAACTACTTCTTGACGGTGTACGACATCGTCGCCTTCGCCCGCGCGAACAAGATCCTCTGCCAAGGGCGCGGCTCGGCCGCAAATTCGGCCGTGTGCTTCTGCCTCGGCGTGACCGAGGTCGATCCAGCGCGCGGCACCTTGCTCTTCGAGCGGTTCATCTCGAAGGAGCGGGACGAGCCCCCAGACATCGATATCGACTTCGAGCACCAGCGGCGCGAAGAGGTGATTCAGTACCTGTACAAGAAATATGGCCGCACACGCGCCGCGCTCACGGCCGTGGTCACGAGCTATCGCCCGAAAAGCGTACTGCGCGACGTCGGCACCGCGCTGGGCATCGACCTGTCGATCGTCGACAAGGTCGCGGGCGCGGCCAGCGGCTACTCGGGCCGGGCCGACATGCGCCAGCGGCTGACCGACTGCGGCATGGATCCCGATTCGGAACTGGCCGAGCGCTGGAGCGGGCTGGTCGAGCACATGCTGAATTTTCCGCGCCACATGTCGCAGCATCCGGGCGGCTTCGTGCTGGCGCGAACGAAACTGTCACGCCTGGTGCCGGTGGAAAACGCGAGCATGGAAGACCGCACGATTATCCAGTGGGACAAGGACGATATCGACGCCGTCGGGCTCCTGAAGGTCGACATCCTGGCGCTGGGCATGCTGAGCGCAATTCAACGCACGCTGGAAATCATCAGCGCCGAGCGCGGCGAGCGGTTCGAGCTGAAAGACGTGCCGGCCGAGGACCCCGCGACCTACGAGATGATCACGCAGGCAGACACGATCGGTGTCTTCCAGATCGAAAGCCGCGCGCAGATGTCGATGCTGCCGCGCATGAAGCCGCGGACCTTCTACGACCTGGTCATCGAGGTGGCGATCATCCGGCCGGGTCCAATCCAGGGCGGCATGATCCACCCGTACTTGCGCCGGCGCGAGGGTACCGACCCGGTGTCGTACGAAAGCCCGGAGATGGAGAGCGTGCTCTCGCGCACGCTCGGCATCCCGATCTTCCAGGAGCAGGTGATGCAGATCGCGATGGTGGCCGCAGGGTTCACCGCCGGCGAAGCCGATCAGCTGCGCCGCGCGATGGCCGCCTGGAAGCGGAAGGGTGGCCTGGAGAAGTTCGAGGCGAAACTCATGGAAGGCATGGCCGCGCGCGGCTATAGCCCGGAGTTCGCCGTGGGCATCGTTGGCCAGATCCGAGGCTTTGCCGAATACGGTTTCCCCGAATCCCACGCGGCCAGTTTCGCATTGCTGGCGTACGCATCGAGCTGGCTGAAGTGTCACGAGCCGGCGGCTTTTTTGACCGCCCTGTTGAACAGCCAGCCGATGGGCTTCTATTCGCCCACCGCGCTGGTGCAAGACGCGCGGCGCCACGGGGTCGAGGTGCTGCCGGTCGACGTGCTGGTGAGCCGGTGGGAGGCCGCGCTGGAGACGGCGCCGAGCGGCGCAAGGGCGGTGCGGCTCGGGTTGAACAACGTGCGCGGCATGCAGCGCGAAGCGGCCTGGCGCATTGAAGAGGCGCGCGCTGCGCGACCGTTCAAGGATGTGCACGATCTCGGCCTGCGCGCGGCGCTCGACGCCGAGATCCTGAAGTTGCTGGCGTCAGCTGGCGCGCTGGCCGAGCTCACCGGGAACCGGCGCCAGGCCATGTGGGTGGCCGCCGGCAGTGCACCTGGACGCGACCTGCTGCGCGAGGCACCGGTTCATGAAGAAGAGCTGGCGCTGGCAGCGCCGACCGAGGGCCAGGACCTGGTGCAGGACTACCTCCATACCGGCCTCACGCTCGGGCGCCATCCGCTTGCCCTGCTGCGCGAACGTCTTCATGCACAGCGGTTCGTGCAGGCGGAGGTGCTGCAACAATATCCGGACGCACGGTTGGCGCGCGGCTGCGGCCTGGTGACCGTACGCCAGCGTCCCGGAACTGCCAACGGCGTGGTCTTCATCACGCTGGAAGACGAGACCGGCAACGTGAACGTGATCATCTGGCCCAGCTTGGTTGAGCAGCAGCGCCGCGAGGTGATGAGCTCCCGTCTGCTCGGTGTGTATGGCCAGTGGCAGTCCAAGAACAACGTCCGGCACCTGGTGGCTAAGCGGCTGGTGGACATGTCGCACCTATTGGGTGAGCTCGACACGCGCAGTCGGGATTTCCACTGAAGAGGAGACGCAAGTCGTCCCCGACAGAGGTGCGCACCCAAGCCAGGTCCCGGCCACTCCCGACCTTCGAGTTGAGGGTAGGGGAGTGGCAGCTCTAACGAGCTTGTGCGGCTGCTACTTCGACCGGCGAGGACTCGGCGCGTTTCTCGTGGGGCCGGGCGCCGCCGGCGTCATCGCAGCTTTCATGGACGCCGCGAGTTCATCCTGGCTTGGCGGAATTTCGTCGTACCAGTCGTAGGCATAGACTTTCTCCCGCGCGCCGTCCAGCGCGGCAGGATCGAGCGGGATGTCTTGGCCCGGCGTGCCGCGGCCTTTGCCGACCACGATCGTGGTCAGCGGGGGAAGGCCCTGCTCGATACAGTAGAAAGCGACGTGGCCCAGGATCTTGTCGAGGACGCCTGCGGCCTTCCGCTGGAACATCTTGACCGACAGCCCTTCGTAGGTCAGGGTCTGCCGATTCATCGCCGCGCCGACGAGGATGATCCATGCCTGGAGAGCGCGGGCGGGGTGCTTGGAGGAAGGGTTGAATTGGGGCATGTGATCCTTGCGTCGGCTGCCGGCCGAAAGCGGGCCCGCGGGTGCGCAATTGGGTCAGGGTAAAGCGGTATGCTTGTCCACCAGGTGGGCCAGCGCCGGCGCCAGGTCAGGCCCGTACTTTTGTTCGATCTCTTCGGCCGCGGTGAGGAAGTCGGCAAAGTCGGCTATCTCCTGCTGTGTGTAGCCGCGCAGGCGCGAGAAGGTCGCCCAGTCGCCGGCATGGTAGGCCGCGCGCTGCTCGGCAGACCAGTTATCGGGGTCGCTGATCATTTCAGCGCGTCCTGTCCGGTCGACGAGTTCGATGAGGCGAAGAAGTAGCGGGTCAGCACGGTGCTCGGGTAGCAGCTGTAGTGCGTCGATGTCGAGCGGTCCCATGTGGTCGCCGTAGCGTGGCACGTCCATTTCTAGTCGAAGATCACGGTGGCGTCGTGCGCAATGGCGAACGGCTGCTTGCAGCGGTCGCATGTGTCTTGGCGACCGCGGGGGTCTGCGTGCCACTCGAAGGTGGTGCGACAGTGGGGGCAGTCGGTCGACGGATTGTGCGTGCGCACCTCGGTGACCACTGCCAGGCCAGCCTCCACTGCCGACGCACGCTCGGGCGAGGCAAGTTGGCGCTGGGCCAGCTCGAACAGCTCGTTGACCTCGAGGTGGGCTTGGACTTCACCTGCAAAGCGAACTTCGTTTCCGGGCAGTGTGTGAAGTAGATCGGAGAAGTAGGTCTTCGTGCCGGTAGTTGGGAGCGCCCGACGTACTTGGTCGATGAGCTTCAGTCCAGCGCGATGCTGACCCTGCAGATGCATGAGACAGCCCATGGCGAACAGGTCGGCGTACAGCATGAAATTGTCGGGATAGCGCGCGAGGAGCTCAGCATGTAAGCGCGCTGCGGGGGATTGTTTGTCACCTGCTCGTGATGCAGTAATGCTCATGCTTGCTCCTGACTATGAATAGATGATGTTAACGCAGAGTATCAAAAATATTTTCATCGGAGCAATTTTATAATCGTTTTTTTTTGTGCGACACTCATTTTTATACAAAAGTTTTTTACTTTATTTGAAAAATGACGGATCACATCGGATTTAAGTGGGTGGCGGAGCACCTCAACATCAAGCCCGTACAGCCATTTGCGGTAGAGAGCAAAGTAGGCACGTCGCGCCGTACGGTGGTCAATCCTACCAGAGAGGAGACCTATAGCGCCTCAGCTCGGCCGGACCCAACGATCGCTGATCACCTCACATTTGGCCTGAAGCACGAACTGGTCAATCTCGAGTTCCTGGCAAGGCTTTTTGCCGTGCTGGACCCGATGGTGCTCGAAGCCTGGATCCGCAGCGAGCCCACGGGCGCATATGCGAGGCGGGCTGGCTTCTTGTTTGAGTGGCTCACAGGCCAAACCCTCAACGTGCCCGATACGCCGTCCGGGAATTATGTCGACGCCCTGGACGCAGACGAATTCCTTGTCGCCGCCCGACCGAGAAACGTGCAGCGCTGGCGCGTCAGAGATAACCTGCCCGGCACCCGCGATTTCTGCCCGACCATCCGCCGGACTGACGCGGTGCGCGAGCTCGAGCACTACGACTGCGCGGCCGCGCTGGATTCTCTGGAGGTACAGTTCGGCGCCGACATTCTCATGCGCAGCGCAGCCTGGCTGTCGATCAAGGAGAGCCGTGCATCGTTCGCCATCGAGAACGAGGAAAAGCAGGTCGATCGAGTAAAGCGTTTCGCCGCGGTCATGGAGCGCCGCTGCGGCCAGAGCGGTCACCCGCTCGCGCTGGATGTGCTGACCGAGCTTCAAACCGAAATCTTGGGCACGGCCACGCGCTACGGCGTGCGCCAGTCGCCGGTTATCGTCGGGCACACGCACGGCTTCGACAACATCGTGGACTACATCGGGCCACCGTGGGAGCGCACGGCCGAGTTCCTGGAGGGGCTCCGGCAAAGTATGGCTCGGACCGTCGGCGCTTCGCCGGTGCTGCGCGCGTCGATTGCGTCGTTCGGCTTCGTCTATATTCACCCGATGAGCGATGGCAACGGCCGCATCTCCCGCTTCTTGGTCAACGACGTCCTGCGCCGAGACGGCGCTGTTCCGCCACCGTTCATCCTTCCGATCTCTGCGACCATCACCAACAAGACGCAGCATCGCGCTGGATACGACCGGGCGCTGGAGACGCTCTCACGGCCGTTGATGGCCAAGTACCAGGATCATTACCACTTCGGGGCCGCGTACACATGCCCCGATGGCGTCCAGACCAACTTCTACTTCGACGCTTACGAGGACGCATTACCGGCCTGGCGCTACCCAGACCTTACTCACCAGAGCGAATACATCGGCGACGTGATCCGGTTGACGATCGAGGTCGAGATGAGCAAGGAGGCAAGCTACCTGCGTGATATTGAGCACGCACGTGACAGCGTCAAGAACCACCTGGAGGGGCCGAACTCGGATATCGACCAGATCATTCGATCGGTTCGAGAGAATGGCTGGAAGGTGTCGAACAAGCTGGCCAAGGTGTTCCCTGCGCTCGCCGAACCAGAACTAGCCGCGGCAGTCGTGTCCGCGGTGCGCAACGTGTTCGAGCCGGTGTCTGATCCGGACGAAGAGGGCGGCGAAGACAACGTGGGCGAAGCGCCAGGGATGTGAGTTGGCCGCTGACTTCGGCCTGCCGCCTATGCAATTTTCACTCCGCACTTCGCCGTCGACGAAGCCGACGCAGTAAAATTGCCTTTTTGCACATTCACCGATCCAATCATGAATAGCAATCCATCGCGCCACCCGCCACTGCTGGCTCACCTGAACGGCTGGCGCCGCATCGGTGTGGTGCTCGTTGGCGTCTGGCTGATCGTGGCCGGCACGATCCTGTGGCGGGCGCCTGAGATTGTTACCGACCTCTGGCCAGGCTTGGCCGAGCCGGTGCACGGAACGCGTGCAGTGCATGCGCCTGAGCTTCAGGAGGAACTAGAGGCGGCAAAGGCCAAGAAGCTCGGCCGCGCGCTTGAGCCCTGGGAGAAGGTTTGGTATCCGACACGAGCGATCCCAGCCATCTTGCCGGCCGAGCTGCCGGTGCTCACGCGCTGGTTCCTGCTTCTATCGGTGCCGGTGCTGACCTGGCACATCGTCGAACTACTGGTCCGCTTGGTGTTGTGGATTCGAGCTGGCTTCACTGGAAGTCCAAGGCGTAAGTAGCGTCGGGGCCTCGCACTGCGCCCACCTGAAGGCAACTAAGCAGCTCTTCTATTTCAATCGACAAGGCCAGTAAATGTTGGCTTGGTGCTCAGATCATGGTTGATGCCCGACTCCCCAGCCGGCAAAAAATAGTGAGAACTCACGTTCTCCCACGGTATTCTTGACCTTCTCGTAGGCCGACTTCGCGTCCTTGTGACCCAGTTGTAAGGCAATGTGGAAGTAGCGTGCGGCTCGCTTGTAGTCGGGATCGACGACAGTGCAGAGCGCCATACCGTGCTCATACGCGGCTGTGCTGTCCATGTCGCCTACCTTTGCGCCTACGTCAATTATGGACTTGCCCGGTACTGGAAGTGGTTCTTTCGGTGCTGGTTTCGGTACCGGGGGCGGGGGTGGCGGCAGCTTCTTGAGGGCGGACTTCGCGGTCGACGAACCGTTCTCGGCGGCCCGTTTGAGCCAGTAGCGAGCAGACTCCATATCCTGTGAAATGTCGGCTGTGCCGTGGAGGTACAGCATGCCGAGCTCTTCCATAGCTTCAGTTTGAGCGCGCTCTTCGTAATCAAACACGGTGTCCAAGATAGTGCCATCACGGCCACTAGCATGACGGTCGAGATATGGGATTCTTTCAGACGCGGCACGCTCAAGCAGCTTGAGCCCCACATCTGGATCGCAGGTGATGCCGTCACCCTGGAGATACATTCTGCCGAGGGCGAGCATGGCCCTCAGCGAGCCCATGTCCGCCGCTTTTTGGTAGCGGCGTGCCGCAGTTTTACGGTACTTCCCGGTCCCATATCCCTCTGCATAGCAACGACCGGCAAGATACTCCGCATATCCAATTTCCTCACCGGCCTTGATCAGATCGCCCAGGAACACCTTCGGATCCGAGAATTTTCCTTCGTACTTGTGACGGATGAACGCCGCGACAAGCAAAGCATGCGCGTGGTCGGATGCCTCCAGTTCGCGCACTACCTTGATGGGTGGCCTGGTGTCGTTGCGCAGATGCCGCCTATATGCGTCGTATGCCAGATAGTAGCCATCGCTCATGGTCAAAGTTCTCCTTCCGATAATAGAGGCCGCGCCGGCGGACGATAGCCTGGCGGGGTGGGGCGTATAGTTGACTAGAATTGGTCGGGCTGGTGACAGAGATCCGTGTCTTCCTGCTCGATCTGCCCAGCGCCATTGGCCGCAGCCATTCCGACAGCATCAGCGGCCGCGAATGCGAACAGGTTCACATCAAGTTGCCCGATAGGCAGCGACTCGTCGCACCCCATGCTGAGATAGATGGCTGCAGTCGGACCGAGGGTATCGCGCAGGCGCGTGACCAGCGCCATCGCGTCCGTGACAGCCAGATCGGGCGCCCCGGTTATCAGGGCAAGACAAACGGCTTTGGCATCCTGCAGGCGCCCTTGCTGCCTCTCGATTTGCTCGATCGCGGTGACGTAGGCCGCCTCGGGTGCCTGGGTGGCCCTGAGGTGGCGGTTGGCCGAGCCGAGGCCGTAGATCGCGCGCCTGTTCTTGCTTTCTTTGACCACGCTGCGCAGTCCACCCCATTCGCAAGCGATCCAGTGGGTCGCGTGGGCCGGTATCAGAAGTGAGCGGGACAGCTGACGCGCGGCCGCGGCTGCGTCGGCAGAGCTCGCAGTAAAGACAGCGTCAAACGCTTCCAGCAGGGGCGCGTCCAGACTATCGTCCGGCTCGCGTTCGCAGAATGCGACGCAGAGACCCGCGTCAGCATGACGCGAAGAGAGCTCGACTGCTCGGGTTAGCGCAGCAGCATTGTCCAGCGCGCCCGACACGATCAACAGCTCGATCGCATCGGCCGGCTCGCCTTGCGCGAGCGCCTTCTTAATCGATTCGACTGCTGGTGGGCTGTGACGTCCGTCGGCTGCCAGCACATATTGCAGCACGGCCGGACATGATTTCGCTTCTCGCTCGGGGGGCAACATAGATGTGCCCGCTTAGCGCATTGGCGAGAAGTCGAAGTCCTTTACGAACGCGACGACAGCGTGTCCGCGCACCAGAAGGATGCTTTCGGATTTCAATTGTATGGACAGGGCCTCGACGAAGCTCTCTTTGATGCGGTCGCGCTCACAGAATTCGTAAAAGCTTGGCCAGCGCATAGTCATGACGTCGAGGGACGCCCGTCGCATGTGGTTTGAAATCCTGTCCGATATCGTCTTAACTGGAACTGTCATGGTGGCGTCTAAAACCTGCTGTATGAATTGTCTAAGAGGGAGAATAGCACGTTTTAAGGTTTTCTTATCACTTCCGTAAGGCTTGTGAATGGGCGGTCTAAGGTTCCCGAAGCGATCGCTCGAGGCAAGCGAAATGACGATACTGGATGCACAGAGTTGGGCCAGGCCAGGTCCCTGTAGCGCCTCACCTTGGCGGGGGGCGCACCGGCGCCGAACTGCAACCACGCCATCCAGATCCCGTCACCATGGTGCTCCCGCAGGCCTGGGCCTGCCGAACGAACGGAGCACCGCATGCACGAGCAGCACTTCACCCACGAACACGGCGCGCAGCTCGCGGCCGAGTCCCTGATCGCCACCCGCGTCGGCGGCACCGATGTGGTGCTGACCTACGACGAGCCGGCGGCGCCCGGCTACCGGGCCTATGTATCCGATCCTGATCACCGCGCCGTGCCGGCGAACCTCGAGACCGACGAAATGCGCATCGCCGTGTTCCCGGCTGGCGCCAGCGAGCCGACGGTGTACCTGGCCGTGCGCGGGCGGGAAGGGCTGCTGGCCTGGCACAAGGAGAATGTGGGATTCGACCTGGCGCGCCCGGAGCCGATGCCGATCGCCAAGCTGCTCGGACTGGTCACGTCCAATGCGGTTCTGCAGGCGCTGCAGGCCGACGTCGCGCAGGAGCAGGAGAGCATCATGGCGCCGCGCGCCGCCTGACTGGTTGGGTTACGCCGGCACCGGAGCCTTGGATTTTGCAGCGTACTGCTCGCGGTGCTTGCGATTGATGGCTTCCTTGTGATTCCAGTAATACTCGGAAGCCTTGATGTTGAGCTCGTCGCGGTGCCGGCTGTTATAGGTGCGGGAGTGCTCGAGCACCTTGTCCGGGTTGGCCTGCTTGTAGCGCAGAGCGTTGCTGATGATCCGCTCGCTGTTGGCGAGGTAGTACTGCTGCTTGCGCCGGCGATCTTTTTCCCGCTTCCACTCCTCGGCGGTGAGCAGCTGCATCGGCTCGGCCGCGGGCTTGCTGACCAGGGCGCGCTCGCGGCCCTGTGGCATCGGCGTCTTGAGCCGGGCCAGGGCCGCGACGTAGAAGATCAGCTCGTTCTGCGCTGTCGCCGGGGCGAACTCGCCACTGGCTTTCATCATCTGCACCATGAGGGCGACCAGGTCCCCGACGGACGTCAAGGCTGAGGCCCGGCCCGCCGGCGGGATGGGGAGGCAGACCCGGAGCGTGTGATTGAAGACCAGGGTGACGCTGGCGGCCGTGACGGTGGTGTCGGCGGCGACCTGGTGGAAGAACTGGTTCCAGTCCAGCTGCGCATCGTTCATTGCGGTGCCCCGCTGGCGAGGGACGTGCCAGCACGAGAACTCGGTCGTTGGCGCCGGCGCCGCGCGGGCGACCTCGAAGGCCACGCCGATGATCAGGGGAGCGGTTACCGGAGGGATGAAGGCGTTGCGAGGCATCGGGAGGGGCGAGGAAAGTTGCCCAAGTTTATCACGCGACCCCGTGCAGTGACCGCGCCAGGAATCGAAAAATGCAATTAACGGTCAGTCCAGGCAGCACCGCCGGCCACGCTGCCCTGATCTTGCCGAACCACCTGCCGGCTCTGCCCGGCCGCTCGCCTTGGTACCGGCGCCGCCGCTACAAAAATGCAATTAACGGTCGGTCCACTGACGCTGAGTAGTGGCCGCCTCACCGGCCGCTGTCGTGCTGGCCGCCCCTCGCCGGGGACCTGGTCTCCTGCCGAACCTTGTCCCGTCCGAACGGGGATTGGGGGAACGATGGATTGGGGGAGACATGGTTTTGGGGAGAACCATTTTTTTTACAAGCCATGATCCGGGCGAGCCCTGGCCTCGGCGCGCGGGGGCTTTTTGGATTGTCAGGAACAAGGGGTTGTACAGCGCCAGGGCCGGGCCGATACATGGCTTGGCAGGAACCCGAGGCCTCGGCAAGTCGATACTGCCTGTTGGTCAGAATTATCTGACCGTTAATTGCATTTTCACGATGCTGGGGCTGGCTGGAGTTAGCTAGAAGAGGGGACATGCTGCGCACGTCCAGGAAGAGAAGGCGCGCAGCCAGCGGTGCTATACGCAATGGTACGAAGCGCATGCCAGCGTGGTTGCAAATATTTCTTGCGAACATGTGACGTAACATGGCTATACTCTAAAACAACCCGCCACCCACCTACCCTACTACCTATGAGTCTCATTCAAACTATCACCGACCACGTTCGTGAAAGCCTCGGCCATCAAGTGCGCCTGCGGCGAGTTCTGGGCGAGCGCCCAGAACTGAAGGCCAGCGTGCTGGCGCCGGAGAACAACATCGACATGGACCGCGTTCCGCGCTGGCACCAGATGGGCACGAGCCCAGGCCTGCTGAGCCTGGCCGGCGGCCGCACCAGTGGCGCCGAGCTGCGCGGCTGGCGCCGCGAAGGCACCCAGTACCGCAGCTTTACCGAGAGCTGCCCGGCCCTGGCCGAGCTCACCACCAAGTCGACCCTGAACACCTGGTTCTGCGACCTGCAGGACCTGCACGGCTTCGGCAATTCGAAGTCCGACCTCAAGTCCCTGAGCTCGACCGATGAGATGGTCGAGAAGAACTCCCGCGAGATGATTGAAGACGTCTCCCTGGCCGGCCTGCACGCGAACCTGGCGCACCGCGACATCCGCGTCACCGGCGAGCGCGCCGGCACCGATTACTTCGTCATGCACCAGTGGGACGGCCGCATGTATCTGGCCAACGACGGCGGCTCGCACCACCTGGCCGCGGCCAAGTACATCGCGGCCCGAATCGACGCTAAGGTGCCCCTGTACGCCCGACTGCACTACTACGCGGTCGACCGGCACGCCGTGGGACTGCTGCGCAGCACCTATGACACCTACCTGGTCAAGATGGACCCGAACAACGCAGCGCCGTCCAACGAACTGTTCGAGGCCCTGCAGTCCGGCGGCGTGACCTGGCTCTCGCACGAGCTGCCGGCGCCATACGAAGGTACCCGCGCAGTCTTCCTGCCGCGCGACAACGAAGTCTCGATGCGGGCGTCCCAGCTGTTCCGCGAGGCTGGCTTCGTCGACTTGGGCCAGCACCTGCAGGAAGTCGCAAACCGTCCAATGCCGCCGCTGCTGCTGCGCCAGCTGGGCTACCAGAACGACATGGCCCCTGACGAAGAGGAAGGCGAGGGCGAAAGCTCCGCTCCGCGCGCGTAAAGGGCGGCCACGGCGCGCAGGCGGGTGCCTACGGGTACTCGCGGCGCCGGAGGTGGTACAGGAGCACCTGGTCGTCCGAGAACTGCGCCAGTGTGGTCCCGGTGAGGATGAAAACGCGCCGGAAGACGGCACGGCGCGATCCTGGCCAGCCGCCGCTGCAGGTCCGCCAGCGCTCGCTGGCGCTTTAAGCCTGGCGCTGGCCAGCTGTCGTAGATGGTCAGCCATAGTTCATCGTGGTCAGCGTAGTCCGGTTTGAGCGCGCTGGCCACCTTCTTTTCCACGGAAAGCGCCATCGCGTCGGTCCAGTGGCGCTCCACCGAATCCCCCTCCATCGGCGGCGGCATGCGATCCTCGTCGATCTCCCGCTGAATCTGCTTCCGGTCCTTCCTGGGCTCGCCAATAGTAGCGGTCCGGACGAAATGTACGGCAAGAGGCGGCGGCGTTTCGGTACCAGGGTGGCCAGCACGCTCGGCTATTCGCAGATCCTCCTCGCGCGCCAGCATCCTCGCGCGGGCGCGCCGCTCCTGCATCAGGTTCTGGGGCACCGCCTCGGTGTGCTCGACGCCGATCGACCGGGTCCCGAGCTGCAGCGCGAAGTCCGGGCGCTCGCTCTTCGCCAGCTGCAGGGGGAAGTCCGCCAGGCTGAGGGGCAGGGCGCCGAGCAGCCGCACAATCGAGTAGATCTCGCCGGCCGCGCCGCGGCGTGCTGGATCGGCGGGTTCGTCGACGACCAACTGCGGTAAGCGCTGGTGCAGTTCCTGAAAGGTGCGGGCCGTGAGCAGCATGAGGAAACTCCGTATTGGATGGGCACATGATAGAGCAGCTGCGTCGCCGGCCGCGAAATTTGCCTGCCTAGATCCAGCACACAGCGCCGTTTCCTTGTGAGACCGCACATGTGCTCTCTAGAATGGAGATAGGACGAAACAAGAAAGTAGAAAATGACCGAAACCCCGAATCCGCTCGCCATCACCGACACTGCTAGCGCCCGCGAATACCTGGTGCGCTGGATGACGGCGAACTTCCCGACCGATACCACCTTTTCGGCGTACATCAACACCGAGCTGGCCGGGGATTTTGCATGGCAGCTGGCCAGGGCACTCGCCAGCAAGGAGCAAGCCGCGATCGTCGAAGCGCAGCGCCATCCGGAAGCGGCGGCCAAGGCGCGTGAGGCCCTGGTGGAAGCTGTGGAAGCCGACGAGCTCATGAGCAAGATGCCGCACTGGGGTGGGGTCCACATGGATATGGAAACCGAGATGCGCCGCATTCGCGGATCGCTCGATGTCTTCGCGGAGCTCTTCCCGATGCTCTTGTCGGCAGCACCAGCACAAGCCGCTGACCAGCCGTCGCTGGCCGGCGCCAACTAACTTACGGCCGCGAGACCGCGCGCCACCTCAACCTTTAGGGGACAACAATGAACGCACGCTATATTGACGCTGAACGTAAGCTGGCCGTGGCGCTGAACTGGACCGAAACGGCCTATAACGGCCCGGCTGGCGACGCACACTGGCCTGCGGTGGGCATCGCACCGGGCGAGGCTTCGCGCCGCAGCATACCCGCCTGGACGCGCTCCAACGACGAGTGCGTGAACCTGATGCTCGAGCACAACTGCTTCGTGGCGAAGGAAGTGAGCGCCTCGGGTGCCATGGTGATGGTGGCGCGCTGGGCAGGTGCGCAAGGCCTGCCAGAGAGCCTTTCCGTGCCCGTCGCGCAGCACGGGTCCGAGGCTGAGGCATTCCGCTACGCGGTAGTGCTGGCCGTGACCGCGAAGGTCGAGGCGGAAGCGCCGGCGCGCGAGCTCGACGCCATGATCGCTGCCTGAGCCGACCACATACCGCCAGGTCCAATACTCTCCGGTTAGTGGGCTCTGAGCAGCTTCCAGCGTGGACCGATAGCGCCCAGGCACTGCGTTAAGAAGATTGGGGTGTGGCGGTGTGGCAACGTAACAACTTCAGCCACACCGGCCGCAGGTAAGACTGGACCGGCACCTGCAAGAAGGAGTTGACCAAAGAACATGTTGGCGAGAAAATGTCTTGTCATTCACTCATCCTTCCAGCATGGCGCTCGGCGACAACAGTTTTGTCTACAACTTCGAGATCGTCCATGACGGCAAGGTCATCGGCGCAGTCACTGCGAAGGGCCGCGAGCTCAACGTATGGATCTTCGGCGGCGCGCGTACCGCGTACCGGCTGGCCGATATCGCGTCGGTGGCGCTGATCCACGCCGAGGGCGCGAATCTGGCGCGCGGTGGTTCCGGCGCAGTCGTCGGCGCATTGGTCGCCGGTCCGCTCGGCGCGGTCGCCGGGGCAGCGCTTGGGCGCCTGCTGCGCGAGTGCCATTTCACGCTCGTGTTGAACAATGGCCGCAGTTTCCTGTGCAAAGGCCTAGTCAAGATCTACGAGGATTTCGAAGCGCACCGGGCGATTGTTGCGCTGCCCGTCCCCTCGGCGGCGAAGATCGACACAATCGCTGCCAGCAGCGCGCCGGCGCACCCGGCCGTTGCCCCAATGTCCACTGCCGACTCCAAACCGACCGCCATCACGGTGCCTGTTCGCATGGCGCAGCCAATGGGCGTGCTGGTCGTCCAGGCGTCACGCGCTACCAAACCTTGAAAGCAGTGACATAACGCGTTCCAACTTGCTACGCCTGACATGCGCCGCGCTATTGCGCGGCTTCGCTCTCTTGCTGCCCCCTTGCCTCTGCCCGCGCGGCGTGGCGCGAGCCGGGCAGCTATCAGGTCGACAAGGAGAAAGTGCCGCGCAGGGCACCGAGCTCGCGCTGCAGGCAGTTCGCTTCTTCGACAAGCCGCTCAAGCTCGGGGAGCGGGAATTCGACGGCTTCCAGCGTCACAGAGGTGGCGCGGCTCAGCACGGCGCTCAGCGTGCCGCGGCTGACATTGACGGCGAGCCGACCGTGGGCCAGCACATTACGACGTTCGCGCACCAGGTGCGCACGTGCGAGCCATGCTGCATACGCCGCGCGCGTATCAGCGCGAGCCTGACTGGCCGCATGCGACGCCAATAGCCCGAGCTTGGCCGCAAAGTTCATCCGCTCGATTCTACGGGTCCAGGCGTCGAGATCCCTGCCGTTGTCCACCCACACCAGACAAAGGTCGGTCGCCGATTCAAGATTTGAGTAGGAGAACAGCAGGCGGCCCAGAAGCAGCGCAGCATCGTGCTCGAGTTGGGTCCGTGCGGCGACAATCTGCGTGCCGGTCCAATTATTCGTGTCCAGCTCCTTCATTGCTCGCGGTTCGCGCCGTCGGCTTGCAGCGAAGCCGCCAGGCGCTTGCCAAGCGCCTCCAGTTCGTCGCCCATGCGTCCAACTGCGAACCCCTTGCGCACGCCAACCCCGGACAGATGCGGGTACGCGAATAGGTTGACCGGCGCCATGCCGGGAAAAACAGCGCGCGTGGACTGATCGAGCAGCGGGGCATAGGGATCGAGCGGTACGCCTGCCAGCCGCGAGACGGCTTGGATCCCTTCTTTGCCATGCGCCAGGATCGCGGCCGGGCGGCAGATCGCGACCAGGGCGCGCAGGATCAGTAGGCCGCTCTCCAAATGCGCGCGCCGTTCGGCTGGATGCAGCTCGCGCCAACGCTCTGAGGGCAGCGCGCAGGCGTTGGTGCGTAGCACTCCGGCGTCGCGCAGCGGTGCTGCAAAGCGAGCGATACGAGCGGTGGTCTTGCTGGTCTTGCCGCCGCGCTGCGCGCGATACACTGCGTCAAAGCTGGTCGGGTCGCACGTCAGTGCGTGCCAGTACGCATCGAAGGACGCGAACTCGTCTCGCAGAGGGGTGGCAGGGTTGGTACCGACGACCAGCACGCGCGCCCTGCGCCAGCCAACATCTGGCGTGAATGGACGCAGGTAGGGGCCGGAGGCGGTTTCGGCAACCTGGCGCAGAAAGGCCTCGGCGCCTGTAGCGTCCAGGGGCACGTTGTCAGTCGAGATCAATTAGCGGCTCCATCACGATGTCATATACGGTACGCAGAACGCCAGGTCAACTGGCCGCGTTTCCAGGCTCGCCGTCCACATCATCACGCGATAGGTACCGGACCGGCATGCCGCTGGCGAGATCATCAAGCAGCCGGTCATAGTCGTCCGGGCAGCCGGGGTAATAGTCCAGCACTGCAAAACTCCGCCCATTCGCTCATTGCATATCTGCTTGTTTGTCGCCAGCACCTGGAACTCTAGCTGCCGTGGTGCCGGCGCGCAAGCTGCGGCGCACCGCACCCAGGCGATCTCAACAGGTCGTCTTTGGGAAAAGCTGCGCCAGCGGCGCATGGAAAGCTCTATCGCCCAGCCTCAACATGGCGTCGAACAGCGCCACGCTCACGTGTGAGCGGCGGACCTGTGGCGGCCGCTTGAAGCCCGTCACCGCCCATTTATTCTCGCGCGCCTCCTCAATACGGCGCTGGCAGTTCCCGACGATGCTGTTGCCCGCATACAGGGCGGTGACGCCCTTGTCTTTCCGGAAGTCAGCCGCGGCCGCCGCGCCGTGCCAGATGAAGGAGTAAGCCTGGCTGACGGAGTAGGTGGCCAGCGCCTCGTCGATCATCTGCATGGTCTTCTCACCACTGGACACTGGAAGTCGCCGATCCTCCGCGCAGAAGCGCAGATACGCCAGGCATTCATGGCGCGCCACCTCGAAAGCCAGCTCGGGCGCTTGCCGGCGCCAGCTCGTGGGCCAGTCGCGGCTCTGGCGTGCTTGTTCGAGCTCCCGAAGCAGCACCAGGGTACTCTCGGGCAATTCCCAGTACAACTGATGCAAAGCGAAGGCAGTCACCCTGGCCGGGGCTTCCTCGATCGTGAATGCGCTGGCCGGGGTTTGGCGGGAAATGCGCACCAGGCCGGCGCGCAGAAGTGCGAACAGCGGCTGCAGGAGCTCCTGCGTCGGTGCGAATGGTCTCTCGCTCTGGCCGAATGGGGGAAGCACCAGGGAATCCTCAGTACCACCACCCGCCCGAAGCAGCGCCAACAGGTAGACCGCATCGATCAAGGGCAGATCCGCGATCATGGCGGGCGGCTTGGACTGGGCGAAGCTGTCGAGTGCATGACCAATGATCAGGCTTGCGCGCTCGTCGGGCGCCACGAGTAGCAGCTGGTTCGCACGCGCTGCCGAGTGGTGCGGCCGCAGGGCGAGACAGGCGTCGTAGGCCTCCAGCGCCAGGGCTTTCTTACCGACGTACTGACACGAGAGGCCATAGTCGAACCAGAGCACCGATGTCGGCTCCGCACCAGCAGCACGGAAAGCGCTCATGATGTCCGCCATCGTCGCGTGGAAGCGGGTGTACAGGCCGTGCTGCAGCAGGGCGCTGCGTAAGTATTCCATGGCGATCTCATGGAAGTGTTGGCATGTACGGCCGTCCCGATCCGCGGCGGCCGTGGCCAGGGCGCTGGTCATGCCCTCGGCAAAATGGTCGACCACCATTTCATCGTCGTACGGCGCCTCGTCGAACATCGAACCGTCATCCAGCCGGGCCGAGACGCGATCCTCACGGGCGCGGGCCACCTCGAACAGCGCGAATGCGCGCCCAGCCCCCTCGAAGTCACCCGCTTCCATCCGTGCCCACGCCACGTGGCGCTGGATCGCCGGGTGGGCACTATCGGTGCCGGCCGACAGGATCAAGGCAGTGCGCGCGTCTGGCTGAAGGCCGGTGCCGGCGCTGCCTTCGGTCGCGAAGAGTACTTTGAGGATCGCCAGCACATCCGGCTTTCTCACCGCGGCAAGAATTGGCTCGCGCAGCTGGATCACGTCCGCGCGCGGTCGGTAATGCACGAGCTCCGAGCCGATGTGCAGTTGAAGGGCGCCCTGGTCTAGAAACGGGCCAGATTCGACTAACGACATGGCCCCTCCGCGGCAAATGAGTTCCACCAGGTCGTCGGCTGCGGCGCGGATCGCGCGTTGGTCTCTGGCCTCGATCGCTATCGCCAACAGTCCCTTGGCGGCGCGCAACGCCAGTGGGCGGTCCTCTGGGGCGTCGACGCCGAGCGCCGCAGCCAGGCTTCGGCAGATTGATGCGGCGACGTCCAGCAGGCCGGCCGCCACGTGCAGGTCGGCCTCGACCAGGGCCAGCGGCACCTGCTCCTCGAATGGGCTGCCAGCTGCCAGGCGCTGGAACAGCGCCAGCGCCAGCTCGCGGCGTCCGATATCGCTGACGATCTCCACGCCCTGCCATAGATCCTCGGGGGCGGCATCAGGAGCATCCGTCATCTCAATCACCAGCCTCAGCAGCTGCTCGTCGCCAAGCCCGGCTGACCACACGGCCCGGACGTACCTGCGCCGCAGGCTGGATTCTAGCGGGTACCGATCTCGGCCAATGCGCAGCTGCTCGAGGCGGCGCTCCTGGTCGATCAGATGGGCCTCGGCAAGCTCGTACACGCGCGAAGCCGGGTCGGGCAGGGCCAGCAGGATGCCCACCAGGCCATCGAGCTCTTCGTCCCTCTCGCCGTTCCTGTCGTTGAGCGCGGCCACGCATTCGGTCAGCGCCAGGAGGGGCAGAGCGTCTCCACGCCGCGGGGCGTCGGCGAGATAGCGGGCGCCTGCAGCCCATTTCTCCAGCTTCCAGCAGCACCATCCCATCTTGCTTCGGATGCGCCAGGATGACGCCCTTGTCGCTTTGTATAGCGCCAGCGCATCCGCATGCCGTGCCTCGGCCAAGGCGACGTCGCCTTCGATCTCCAGCGCAACGCGCGAGGGAGTCCCAGGCTTCACGACTATGGGGGAATAGGCAGCGCTGAGGACTTCGGACAACGACAAGTGATCTTCTTGATTCATGTGTAGCGTGGTGCGTCGAAGCGGGCCAGATTAACGACACGCTGAAGGTCGGGGATCGTGCCCCCTTCGTTGTAGAATTGCAAGTTGAATGTTGCTAGAATTTTCATCTCAACCACCACTTAATTACCTGGTATGTCGAAATTCCTAAATGGATGGGTCCGCCTGTGGATCGTTGCTACGGTGGTCTGGATCAGTTCGATTGCCTATCTAATTTATCCCGCAATAGCAGAGGTTTCCGATCGCGTGAAATACGAAATCAAACGTGATGGCGTTGGGACATTCGAAGCCACCTTTTCTCGCGGCGAGCCGGAAAATCTGAGGCAGCGCGAGATCGCCGAGAAACTGATTCCAATGTTCGAAGCGAACCCAGCCAAATATCACGGAAAAGTATTCGACGATCCATACATCAATTTTGTAAAGCACGCGCGCCCCGATCGAATTTCTACAGCGCTCTCCTGGGCATTATTACCGCCGCTGGGAATTCTCCTCCTCGGATGGGCCTTTATGTGGGTACGTCAAGGATTTGCGCGCCAAGCTGTTTAAGGCCTAGTCGTGGCCTGGTCCAAATTCGCGATTAGGCGCCGCGCACCTGCTCAAGGCCTGGATTGATTTCAAACCCTGGGAAGCCGCGGAACAGCTCGGCGCTGGGGCGGATATAGTCTAGGACGTTTTCAGTCGTCATCCAGCGGCGCTCGAGGCGCTCGGCCACGAGTGCGCTCTTGTGGGTGCCGGCGAACATGTCGACCACCAGCTGGCCGATATCGGTCAGGAACCGGATAAAGAAGCTCGGGATCGAACTTGGAAACGGCGCGCCATGCGTCGTAAAGCCCAGCTCGCGAGCGTGCCGGCGATGCGCGGCCGAGTCGGCGCACTGGTGACCCAGGGACAGGACGTTGCGCGGGATGGCGCCGGCGGTAGGGCTGCCGAAGCTGCCGTGCTTGATGCGGTAGGCGCCGTCGCTAAAAACGCCTTCACGCTGCTCGCCGCCGCGCGCGATCAGGGCCGCGTGGCGCGCGGTGTGTGGCTGGAGCACGCGCTGGTTGTTTGCATTGACGCGGAGGGGGTCGACCGCGAACCAGTAGATCGGCTCGTACGCGACGTTGACCTGGACGCGCTCCTTGCTCGCCCACTGGATGGGCCCAGGTGGTTTCGAGGCGTTGTGCCAGACAAAGCGGTCCATCAGGTGCAGGCCCAGGCGGTCGCAGATCGCCAGCACCAGGCGCTCGTTGTACGTGGAGCGCGCCGGGCTCCGATTTTGGAAAATATCCTGGCTGACGTTGAGGACAACCGAGCCTTCGGGGGCCAGGTTCTTGACGACAGGTTCCAGCGAGCGCACCACGAAGTCGACGTACTCCTGCTCGTTGACATTCCCGTAGGCGCGGGTGCAGCGCAGCGGGTAGGGTGGAGACGAGATAGCCAGCATGATCGGCTCACTGGAGTGGGGAAAGACCGCTTCATTCGAGCCCCAGATCGCCACGCCCAGGTTCGTCGAGAACGCCACCATCTTCACGCTGGCCAGGCTCTTCGTGAGCTTGCGACCGGCAGCTTCGGTCAGCCGCCAGACGCCGCGGGCGTCGGGCACCTTCTCGATCACGCCGGCGGCGCGCAGATCCTGCTGGAACCAGCGCACAGCCCGCTTGATTGGGCTGCGCTGCGTTCCCGCCTTGCCCACCGGGATCGTCGCCTCCATGTCCTTGAGGTCGATGCCTGCGCGCTCGGCCACCGCCCGGTAGAGAGCGTCATTTGTAAGGACGCCGTCGCTGGCGCTGGTATAGGCGCTCGTGACGTGCTTGAAGAGGTCCATTTGTTTCATGTGATCTGTCGCTGCTTGATGTCGATCACCTCATTTTAGGGAGTTGGGCCCAAGTCTCACAAGGAAAGCTGTGACGTTTTATAGCCACGTTGTAGAATTTATAGCTCACCAACCCTTTTGTCCCACCAATGACAACGCCCACCCAGCCACCGATCTACGCGACTGCGGTATTCGCCCAGAACAAGCCGGGTGCGATGCTCAGTATTCCACCCCTGGCCGCGGCGACGACCTTCCATGCGCAGGAGGGACGCATTTACACCGCCGACGGCCGCGAGCTGCTTATTCTCAACAGTGAGGCGCGCGCCAGGGTAGCCGATGCGCTGGCGCGCGACCTGGCCAGCGTGTTCGTTGTCGAGACAGGGCCGCTGGGCTTCGTCCGCGACTACGCCATCGAGCCGGCGCGATCGCTATGAGCGGGCAGCTCAGCCGTCTCCAGGCGTTCCTGGCGGGCGCGGGCAACCTGGAGGTAGTAGCGCCGCCGGCGGATGTGCGCCCAGACTACTTCGCCCGCTTCGCCCGCCTGGCCGGCGCGACGCTCGTGGCCGCCCAGGTCGCTGCAGTTGCGGCACCAGCGTCAGCGCAAGCGGCACCACCACCGGCCCCGCCGACCGTGTTGACCGCCGAGGAGGTCATGGCCGCCGAGAAAACGCGCATCGCTGCCGCCATGCGGTCGGTGCAGGACCTCTCCGCTCGCTACCTGTCCGCCGGCCGCTCGCCGACGTCCTCGCGCATCGTGATGATCGATCCGGAGAAGCTGCCCGACGAAGGCCCACTCGCTTTCCTTGAGCCCGACGAGATGTGCAGGATCGAGGGCATCCGGACCGACTATTCCCGCACCAACCCGCGCCTGGCCACAATGGCGGATACGCCGGGTATGCGCGCCTTCGTCCTGATCCACGAAAGCATGCACTGCCGTCTGGGGCCTGCGTTGATGAACCATGTAGCCCAGTCGACCGCGCCGATGGCCTACGAGTTTGCCGTCAGGTTCAACGAGTCTTCCGCCGATGCCTATGCGGTGTTGACCCTGGCGCGTAAGGACGGCATTCCGGCAGCCCTGGAGGTGCTCGACCGGGTCACCAAGGTTCGTGAGGCCGAGATGGCGCTGCCCGAGTCTGAGGGGCACCACGACTCCCGTGACACGCTGCAGCGCGTTCGCGCCGTGCTCGAGCGCACGCCTGAACGACTGGATTCGGATGACGCAGCGTTTTCGCTGGCGATCACCGAGGCGCTCGCCGGCGCCAGCACGGCACTCAAGCGCGCGCAGCCGAAGGAGTATCGCGCCTACCTGCAAAGCGCGGACTATGCGGCCGACATGCAGCGCTTCCATGGAACAGTGGAGGAGATGGCACGCGGGTACCTGGAAGGTGCGCACGGACTCGGCGCGCCGAAGGTCATACTCAACAACCTCGTCATGGCGCCGGCGGCGCCGGCGCGGATGTCGCCCTGGGGCTTGCTGGCCAAGCTGCGGCCGGCAGAGCATGGCTTCACAGCTGCCACGCTGCGCAAGGACGTCGAAGAAATCACCCGAAGCCTTCGTCGCGACGTGGCCGCCAGCGCCCCGAGCAAGCGCGCGATCGCGGATAATGACGACCCGACGCCCGTGCACGCATCCCTTTCCGGATCGCCGCAGCGGCATGCTGTTTCGATCGGCCGACTGCGCTCGCGCCTTGACGGTGTCTACTCAGGCGTGTTGCACTCAACCGGCGCCAGCGAGCTGACTGATCCGACCGCGGACCATGAGGATCTTGAGCGCCCTGGCCTGTAGCCGTGCGTGCGGCCGCCCGAATATCAACCCTGGAATTCCCAATGACCGACAACCCGAACCCGCAATTCCGAGCCATCTCCGTTGGCGAGCCGTCGCCGTTTCCAGCCCTGCCGCCTGGCCAGCTGACGGTGGCGATGACGCTGGCGCACCCGATCCCCATCGTGATCGTCAGCCTGCCCGAAGTCACCGACGACGACATCGCCTGCATCAAGTCTCCGCCTGAGGCGGTGGCCCTGCGACGCTCGACCGCCATGCCTGCTGGTGCACTCCTGATCCAGCTGAAGGTGAACGAAACCCAGGTGTGGCCGATCTGCGTGCCGTTCCTCGACGCGGCGCCGATTATGCGCACCTGGGCCGCCCACGAGGCCGACACCAACGACCTGCTGATGGTCCTGGTCGACGCCGACACGCGCATTGTCCGCGCCCAACGGACGATCGGTCTGCCGCCGCGCCTGCTGGAGATGGCTCGCCAGGGCATTCAGCGCGCCGAGCGGATCGACGAGCGCGCGGCCGTGGAAGAACTTGGCCGACTGAGCGATCTCGAGGTCTGGAACCAGGCTACGCGCTGGAAAGACACGGGCGACGGCGTATTCACGATGGTTGCTGAAGCCCCGGTTCAGGCGTGACCAGGTGAGGAATTAGACTAATGCGCCTCTGGAACTTGATCCGCACTGCGTCGCCCACCGCAAATATTCTGGCGTTCGCTTCCCTGCTTCTGCTGGTCGTGAAGATATTCGGGCTCAACCGGATTCCGAGCACGATCGACGGGATCTACGAAATCGGTGTAATTTTCGAAGCCATACTGGCCTCGGTCATCGCCAGCTACGTGTTTTATTTGATCGTCGTGCACATCCAGGAACAATCCGATCGCGATGCGCTGCAGCCTTACGTCGAGATGCGCACGCAGCGAATCGTTGGCGACTGTGTTGCACAGTTGCGAGAGATTTCTGCAGCCGCACAGGTGCCTCTCGATCTCAACACGCTCTCGTTATCCGATGTGGAAGCTGCCTTCTCCAGGCTGGCTCCTCAGGCGCCCTCTCCGATAGTGCATTTATTGCATCAAGCATCAGGCGGCGTATTGCAACAACCAGTCCCGTGGATGAGCTATCTGGCACACTACATTGAGCGTAGCTCGACCAGCATTCAAAAGTTGTTCGCGCAACTGCGCTTCCTGGACGCCGACCACGTTCGGCTGCTCACGCAAATCGACGATTGCCCGCATTTCGTATCGACCGCGCAAGTAGCAGCGCATATTGGGAGAACGCAGACCCTTTCTTTCCACAGCGGCGTCTTCTACCAGTACTGCAAGCTATGCCGGGATCTAAACCGCTACTTGAGCGACGCCGGGATGAGGCCGGTCTCACCATAGCTCCATCGCATTCAGCCACGCTGGTCCGTCGCGTAATCAAGCCGCCGGGCCGCCTGGGCGCTCCTGACAATCCAGTTCGTCAATTTCTTCCGCAACAGCGCCCGGTCCTGCACCCAGGCCGGCTAGGCGCTCCTGGTGCTCCGAGCGCAGCATGAGGCGCGCCGCCTGCTCCGCCTCCGCCTTCGCCGCCTTTAAGGTGGTCGGGCAGGTGCCCATCAAGGTGCCGAACCGGCTTCCTGACTTCCACACCGACTGCAGCTTCCTGACGCCATCGAAGAGCTCCCACTTCCCACCTCGGTCGTGCGGGCAGGGACGCCACTCGAAGGCCGTGAAGGGCGCGGACGAGCACACCTCGGCGGCCAGCATGCGCACCGATGCCAGCAGGTCGTTCGGATCGACGCCGCGCTGCTCCATGACCCCGTCTTTACCGAACGCCCGATCGGTCTCCCAGTAGGTCGCGCTCTTCGCGCTACCGCACGCACGGATCCACTCCACCGTGGTGCGATAGACGACGCTGTCGTCCTTCATGGCCGAGCGATAGTTGATGCCGTGGATGAAGCTGATCATCTTCATGCCCTCGGGGACATACGGCGGCCGCACTGCCAGCAGCGCGTTGCCGGCCATGAGCGCGGGATCCGTGTTCAGCACGTACCCGTTGGGCAGGTGGTGCTGCAGCGCCTCGATCAGCAGCTCGCGCACCAGGTCAGCGCGCGCGGAGGAAATGGCCTTGTACTCGGCTGGGGAGAGATTACGGTCGAACATGGGGTGCTCCTGGATGACAATTCCAGAAGCCTACCGGAGCCGGATCGGCGTGGTTGCAGGCCTCTGTTCTCGGTACCCGGCGCGCCCGGATCGTTGCGAGACGCCTGGTCGACCACCGATAATGGCTGGACAACATACGACGTAGAAAGGAACACGATGGATGGCGACCACCAGCACGTCCTGCCCAGTGAGGTGCCGGAGAAGATCATGCAGCGCCTGGCAGAACCGCATTCGAAGGAGCGGCCGAGGATTCCGTTTGCTTGGATGATCAGCTATTCGGCCGAGGGCGCGCTCCAGAACATCCGATACTTCGAAAACGGAGTCCGTCACTGCCAGCTGGACTTCCCGATCCGGGTGTTCTTCAGCACGTGGACGGCCGCCATCGTCGTGACTTTCGTGCCGCTACATGCGATCAGGGAGCCTCATGTCTTGGAGTGGCTCACAACGTTTTACGAGGTGTCGGTGCCCGAGGCGAAAGAACGCCTGGCCAAGTTTCCGGACTTCCCCTACGATGGCCAGAATTCCGACACGTTCCGCGCCAGCGTGTTCGAGCGCGGCGGCCCGCAGATCCTCATCGACGAAGCTCGCGCTCTTCTGGCCAGCAAGGGCATCGACATCCCATCGAAGTGGTGATCGGCAGCCGAGCAGCGCCAGCTATGGTGGCGGACGTTCCCCGTCTGGCTCTTCGCGGTCCTCTTCTTCAAGCTGGGGCCGTGCCGGCGTTGCGAGTGCTCGCCCGTAGACGCCGCGCAGGCTTTGCGCAGCGCCGGCAATCGCAGCGCCACGTGGTGCAATGGCGGCCGGCGCCGCCGGCGTGAACGTCGCTTCGCCACGCAGCACCGCAGGGATCTGGTCCGCGAGCTCCGGCGCCATGTGCATCTTCGCCAGGCACTGCGCCAGATAGGCGCGGTCGCTGACCATCTCCACAGCGCCATGGTAGGCGCGCTCCGCAGACGCCCCGTAAGCCTTGCGCACCTTCTCCCACGCGGCCTCGGGTACCGCGCCCCAGTGGCCGACCATCATCGACAGGTCGATAATGTCGCGACTGGCCACGCCCTTGTCGCGGTACCGGTCAGCGTTGGCCAGCAGCTTTTCGGCGTACATGTCGACGCGGGAAAGGGTGGGCACTCCGGTGCGCGGGTCGAGCGCGCCCTCGATCTGGATCCGGCCTTCGCTCACGACCTCGAACTTCACCGGCACATCGTCGATGCGGATGTAGGTGCGGATCCCGTAGCGATCGGCGCGCACCTCGCGCACGAGCTCCACGGGCTGCGAGAACATGGCGCCGAGGGTGGCGTTGTCGACCGTGTTGCGCAGCTCGCGGTACCCGTCCTGGGACGCGCAGAGGAAGTCGATATCGACCGACTCCCTGTATTCGTCCAGCGCCAGGACGATGGCGGTGCCGCCGCCGAAGAAGCACCCGTTCTGCGCCAGAAAGTCGGCGTCGAGCGCAGACAGAATTCGCTGAATGCGATTGTGGTGGTCCCGCTTATACATTCATGACTCCGCCGCCGTACACCTGCGTCAAGCCTTCGATCAGCTCGAGCTCGGCCTCGCCAAGCTTCTCCTGGTCGACCATGCGCCAGTTGGCCTCGTAGAGGGCGAACGCTTCCTCGCCGGTGATCACGTCGGTCGGCTTGCGACTCCAGGCTAGCAGCGCCAGCTGAGGGTAATCCCCGATGATGAGGGTGGCAGGTGGGGTCTTCATGGTGCGATTATCGTTCTTCCCGGTGCGATGTCAATCATAGCCAGGTGCACCGCTCACATGCGGGGTGTCGAATCCGCATCGGTATCGTCGTCTTCGTCGGGCGCCGGCGCGGACTCTTCCAGCGGGCGCCCATACCGGCCGTATCCCATCTGCTCGTCGGTCAGCCAGAATTTGGTGCGCGTGATCTCTTCGAGCTGCATCTCGTTCGAGACCCCGCGAGTCATGTTGGAGAAGACCGAGAATTCGCCCCATTCACGCTCCAGGTGCCCAGGGATGTCGCTGTGGCCGATGACCAGGTTGCTGCTCTCCCGGAGCGGCGCCTTCTCCTGCAATTCGTTGAACGCATCCTTCCTGGCTCTCCACGAGGTTTCCGGGATCTCGCAGGCGGCGACGATGGCGGCGAGCAGTGCCTTAGTGGATGGGTAGTCGTTGCGCTGAACGAGGCGCGTCAGCAGGAAGGTCTGGAAGCGGTGTTTATCCATGTCGTGGCTCGCGTAGGAATGTGAACAATGCGAGCAGCATAGCGACGCCATGCATCCGTGGTTGCAACGTACGGCGATCGACTGCAACCACGCTCCGGTGCCGGCGCTACCCTCAAGCGTCCACGCCATCTGTTCACGCCCATGCCCCGACCTGGCCGCGGTCGAGGACGCACTGGCGAACTGGCTCGGGGACTGTTTCGACGAGGACGAGGCGCTGGCCCTTCTGCGGCTCAATGTGGGCAACGACGTGCGACTGGGTGCCGGCGCGGGATACGAAGTGATGGTGCTTGCACCGATTACTGCCTGTGCTATCGCAATTTTGTCCGAGGATATCGGGGACCTGGTGGAACTGGTAAGCGCCAGTAGCGCCTTCGCACCCGGCTGCTAGATCGATCCCGGATTCCTACAGGCGTCCTTGCGGTTGTGGCGCCAGGCCACGGACATGCAGCTGCCTTTACACGACGAGTTTAAGCTGCATTTCATGCAGAACCGACGACCGATCCTGGCGAACCATGCGAAAACGGCCAAGGCCTGGGCGATGGTACTGAGGGCGATGGCGCCGGCGACGGCAGCGGAAGAGGGCGCGCTAAATGCGCTGCTGACCGAGGTGGAGGAGTTCGGCACCTGGGTCAATTCCGAACTCGCGAAGCTCGATCACATGGCCCTGCAGGACGCATTGAGCGCGAGTATGGACGAAGCCCTCCTGAATCCTGACTTGCGCCACCTATTCAGGCAGGCTGGCCCGCCGCCGGCCGAGAACTTGTAAGCGCATGCGGCTGCCAGCTCAACGCTCACGATCACATGCGCGGTGAGTGGTCATCGTCCTCCCCGCTTTCTTCTATGCACTGACTGCAACATGCTCGTACACTGAGCCTCACTGATAGTCCGCTATCGGCCAAAAGCGGACTACTCTCGCATAGATCTTGTTAAGACGGAGAGGAAACTCACTTGATGCACGTTTAAACTATGTTCCGAAATCGGCTACAGCGCTGATCTATCAAGGCATCTGGATGTGCCGACAGTTTCGTTACCCTTATTCAACTAGCCTGCGTGACTTTGGCCCAGTGCGGAGCATGCTGCGATAGTGAGTTAACAGATTCTTAACGCTGCATTGTTTATAGTTCAGCTCTGGTGCGCCTGTAAAGAACCATGGACGCCCTGATTGCCAAGCGCTGTGCGTGCTGGTCGTCGCCTATGCACTTAGTCGCATCCATTTAATCCCGGACTTCATCCCCGGTATTGAGCTACCTCGACGATGTAATCTGCTACCATGCCTGATATGGGTAGCTGTCAGACTTATTCCCTCATATGTCCTTGCTGAGTGCAGGGGGACGGGTCAATGAGTAGACGGCAAAGCAAAGACGCACGCCAAAAAGCAACTATGGCATTGCTTAAGTCGTACTGGCATGGATCCTAGTGTCCTGGGCGATCTGGGTCTACCTGATATCGCCTTTCTACTAAGGGCGGCAGGCCAGAAAATACAAATCTTTGGATCGTTAAGAATTATTGAGTTGGCGTTTACCAACCTACTCGTCAGCAACTGCATGGTGGCCCCTGCAGGAAGTAGCGCACAAGATGTATACCTGTGATTTCTTTAAGACGATTGAACAACATGGATGACGAAAAGAAGGGTAAGCAAGCATTCCTAGTCTCGGTGCTGATTCCGGCGAAAGACGAGGCCGATAATATAGGGCATCTGGTCAACGAGATTCATCGCGCCCTCGCTGGCCATCATTCTCACGAGGTAGTGCTGGTCGACGATGGCAGCGACGACGATACTAGCGCTGTGTTCCTGCAGCAATGCCAGCAGTTGGGCATGCCGGGGCGACTCATCCGCCATGCTCGCAGTGCCGGACAGAGCACCGCTCTCTGGACCGCTGCGCGCCACGCTAGCGGGCGTTTTCTCGTCACGATAGACGGCGACGGTCAGAATGACCCCGCCGACATTCCGGCACTAGTGGCGCAGGGGCTGACGATGGAAGATAAGCACCCACATTTCTGCATTGCGGGCTTCCGCAAGAATCGGCGCGACACGCGTTGGAAAAAAATCCAGTCACGCATCGCTAATGCCGTGCGCCGCAGCATACTCGACGATGGCGTACCCGATACCGGCTGCGGTCTCAAGCTACTGCCGCGCGAAACCTGGCTTTGCTTGCCGTACTTTGACCACATGCATCGCTTCGTGCCGGCACTGGTCAAGCGCCTTGGCGGCGTGATCACAGTCGTTCCGGTGCACCATCGACACCGTACCGCCGGCGTATCGAAATACACCGCCTGGAATCGGCTATGGGTGGGCATCGTCGACATGTGGGGGGTCAGCTGGCTAATCCGGCGCAGCAAGCTGCCGCTGATCGAGCGCATGGAAGTGCAGCATTGAAAACTGAATTGAGGCTGCTCTTCAAGCCGCTGCTGCTGACCTGCCTGCTCGCGCTAGGCTTTGCCTCCCTCCATTTCCAATGGTGGGGATCATTCACTGAGCTGGACCTGCTGAACCGGTTGTTCGAACGACATTGGGCGATTGCCTGGCCCGTTTTCGTGCTTACCGGCGTGCTATATACCGCGCTCGGCGGCCCGCGCCAACTGCTCGCATTCAGTTGCGGTTACCTGATGGGTGGCTTGACAGGGGCTTTGCTGAGCACTGCGCTGACCGGACTTGGCGCCCTGTTGGTGATCTATTACGTGCGCAATATCGGCAGGGATTGGCTGCTTCGGCGGCATGGCGAACGCGTCGCCTTCATCCGCCTACTGCTCGGCGAGAATACCTGGCTGTGGATCTGCACACTGCGTCTAATGCCGGTCGGCAGCAATTTGGCGACGAATATCGCGGTTGCCCTGGCTGGACTGAGCATACCGGCGGTTTTCTGGGGCAGCCTCCTGGGCTATCTGCCGCAAATGCTGCTGTTCAGCTTTGCCGGCGCGGGCCTAGCCTTGCATGACGAGCAGCAGATCTGGATCAGCCTTTTGATGCTGGTGCTGTCCACGGCGATGGTGCTCTATCTCTACCATCATGGCTTCAAGCAGAGGCTACAGGACATCCGAGGACAAACGCATGCAACTCCCGCACAATCCGAGCGCTAGGCAAGACGCACACTGGTGGCCGTGGATCGCTGCCCTCTTGATCGCTGCCCTGTTCGCCGGCATCGGGTTGCGGGACCCCTGGCCTGCCGACGAGCCGCGCTTTGCCCAAGTCGCACGAGAAATGGTGGAATCGGGCCAGTGGCTATTCCCAACTCGCGGCGGCGAGTTCTATCCGGACAAGCCGCCAGTCTTCATGTGGCTGATCGCCCTTTTCTACCAGCTCACCGGACAACTGAAGATCGCTTTCCTGCTGCCCAGTGCGCTGGCGGGCTTGGGCACGCTGTGGCTGGTATTCGACCTAGGTCGCCGCTTGTGGGGAGAGAACGTCGCCCGTTCGGCAGTGCTTGTCCTCGCGTTCACGCCGCAGTTCCTGCTGCAGGCCAAGGCCGCACAAATCGATGCGGTGGCCTGCTTCTGGATCACACTCGGCTGCTACGGGCTGGTCCGCCACTTCCTGCTCGGTCCAGCCTGGGGCTGGTATGCCGCCAGCTGGGTGGCGATGGCACTGGGCATCGTGACCAAGGGCGTCGGTTTTCTTCCCGCGCTGATGCTGATACCGCTGGCGATCTGGCGCCGCCCCGTCACCGCATCCGGGCAGCAGGTCTGGTGCATGCGCACGTGGTGGGGACCAACCCTGATGCTGGGCACGCTGGCGCTATGGCTGGTGCCGATGTGGGTGGCGGTCGAACGCATCCAAAGTCCGGAGCTATTGGCCTATCGCGACAACATTCTGCTCAGGCAAACCGCTGAACGCTATGCCAATGCATGGCATCACATAAAGCCATGGCACTACTACCTGTCGACTGCACTGCCCAGCATGTGGTTTCCGCTGGTCGTGCTGTTCCTGCTGCAGATCCGCAGCATCAGGAAGCTGTGGCCGTCCAGCGTGGCACTGCGCGTACTGCTGAGTTGGGTTGCGCTAGTGTTGCTCTTCTTTTCCATCAGTCCTGGCAAGCGCGAGGTCTACATCCTGCCGGCGCTACCAATGTCTGCCCTGGCACTCGCCTACGTCTGGGAACAAGCGCCGGAGAAAGGGCGCCGCACCGCGTCTCTTCTGTTACGGGGAGCGCTCGCGGTGGTTGGCCTGCTGCTGATGTTGCTGGCAGCGATGGCGCTGTTTGCTCCGGATCGCCTGCATCACCGAGCGGACGACTACGCCGACGCCATCGCCGCTCTGGCTCCAGGTCTGCTGATACTGGGATTGGCGCTGTCCAGCATCGTCTGGCTGTTGCGCAAACGCGCCTTGTTCGAACAGCTCGCCCTAGCCAGCTTGCTGACCTGGCTGTTCATTTCTTTCTGGCTGTGGCCCTCCCTCAACACACACCGGACGCCGCGCGCAGTCATGCAAGAACTCGAACAGAGCCTTGCACCTGAAGCGGAAGTCGGCATGCTCGAGTTCAAGGAACAGTTCCTGTTGTTTGCAAGCCGACCCCTGGTCCATTTCAGCTACCTGGCACCGCTACCCCAGCAGGAATGGAATGCCTGGCGCTGGATTCGCTCAGCTCCGAATCGCGTGCTGCTGCTCCCCGATAATCTAGCGCTACAGTGCTTCGATCTGACGAAGAAACGCGTTCTTGGCGAAGCCCATCGCCGCAACTGGGTCTTGCTCGATGCCTCGGCCGCACGTGAAAGCTGCGGCAGGGCTGTTGACCGCGTACCCTACCGCTACGTACCCGTGAAGAAAGACATCCTATTATCAAACTAGTCAGAACTGCGAGCACTACGCACTCGTAACCGACGCTGCCAGCTTCATCGGCGTCCATTTGACGTGGTTGTATCGACAGCTATTTGCTTGTATTTGACTTTGTAAGTAGATCGTACGTTACGATCACCTTGTTCACTGTCGCTGTATCAAATGTCTGCTTCGGGTCGATAGCGGACGTTCAAGGTTGCAGTGCAAGCACTAAATGGCGGCCATGTTCATAGCCGGACTAATTCCATTGGCTGAGCACTTCTGCAGGGAGACCTCTGGTCGTTTCCGGGCCGGGGGATCTGGCTGTGGAAGTTCCTGGCGCGAGCTGCGCTGGGGCTGCAGAATTGCGGCTTGAGATAGTCGTTTCAGCAGCTGGGAGCATCGCCCTCGTCAAAGAAATCGTCCACGAAGTCGGCTTCCGCCGCTTCAGCTTCCGCGCGAAGACGCGCCGCCTCGGCGCTGGTTTCGACAAACGAGGACGGGGTGGAAGGTGCAGGGCGTGCATAGGGCGCCGGCCGCGGGGGCAGCGTCGTGCCAGGACGAACGGGGCGGGGCGCGGACGCGGCCGAGACCTTCCCGCCAAAGCTCGAGAAAAATGACTGGGCCTGCTCACCGAGAACCGACATCGGCTTCGTGGGCTGGGGTTCGGCCGGCTCTGGATTCGCCGGCGGCTGGGTGTTACCGAACATGGATCTCTCCTCAACGGTTGGTGAGCGCCCCAGGAGGGGCGCATCTAGGCGTGAGGAGTGTGGACGATCTACCGGGTCGTGGTTGCAAACGTGACGGTTATCGGCCGCCTTCCGCTCACACCCCACCTTCACCTGGCATGGTCAGGGCCAGCGCCACGTTGCGCACCCAGATCGGTGTGGCGCTCAGGACGAACGTCTCGCCGGAATCGGCCAGGAGTAGGGTAGTGCCCATGACTTCCGCGATCGCGGTGGCCGCATGTGGAGGGACGAGATTGCCCACGTGCTCGCGCCAGACCGAATCGTTGCACCCGTCGAGCAGCAGATACTCCTCTGGCTCGATGAGGCTTTGCAGCGCGGCCAGCTCAAGTGTCGAGAAGGGTCGATGGAAGGTTCCGTCCAGGGCACGGATGATCGCAACCGTCTTCTGGTCCGGCGCCGGCAGCGGGCGAGGATCAGCGACCGACCAGCGTCCGTTGTCGTGGCCAGCCGCGGCGCTCACGGCACCACTCGGCGAGTCCCAGGACACGACTCCGTAATGACCACCCGTGAGATATGCGTCGCCATGGTGGCGCCGCATGTTCAAGCCGCTGCGGGGGTCAGCAATCGCGCGGCCGGTGTCGGGTTCCCCGCGTCGAACGATCCTGTACACGTTGCCCTGCAGGTCCGCGCTGCTTGGGCGTGGATCAGCCACGGCGAAGCATCCCTGTCCGGGTGACTGCTGGCTCGTGATCGTACCGCTGGTCTCATCCCATCCGCGCACTCCGTATGCCTGGCCATCGCGCCACTTCGCCGACTGTTCGAACCGGGGGTCCGCAACCGAGAAATTCCCGTTCATGGGCAGGCCGCGAGTAGTCACGGTGCCGGTCGACTGACCCCAGCCATTCACTCCCAGCGTCCCTCGACGCATCTCGGGCACCAGCAGGTAATCGCGCAGATGCCCGTTCTCGACCGCCAGGCGGTTCAGGCTGCGCCAATCGCTGCCGGCCTCGACGAACGCCAGCCTGACCCAGGTCTTGAACTGCAATCGGGGAAGGCGATGCATCGGCCCTGCCGCTGGATCTCCGGGTAACGGCATCCGGCCCAGGATGTCGCCGACGGCGCGCAGGCGCTTTTTTTCGGGCTCATACAGGAAGGGCGGGACTTTCTCGGTATGGCGGGCGACCAGGAGAAAGCGCTTGCGGGACTGGGCAAGGCCGCCCAGCTCGCCACAATCATGTGTTGTTTCCGCAACGGCATAGCCGTAGCTCTGCAGAACCTGGTTGATCTGGTCGAGCAGGTGCCGGCCACGGCTGGCCAGGCGGGGGACATTTTCAAACACGATTAGGTCGACCGGGTCGTCCGCCCAGGCTTCAGCCATCAACCAGATGCAGCGCAGCGTCAGCTCGTTGAGCGCCTGGTATTTCGGCGTGCGGCTTCGCGCCTCGGACAGAAGGCCGGATGCTCCTTTGCACGGACTGCTAATAAAGACGATGTTCGGCCGCTCATTGCCTGCAGCGCGACGAATATCGGCCGGGGTCATTTCGCGCCAGCCTGGAGGAGGTTCACTGCCATGAAAAGCCGTGTATTGATCGCGAGTGAAAAGATCCATCACGGTGCCCGGCACGCCGACCAGGCGCGTGAAGTCGCGCACTGCAGACGGCGACACGTCGACGCCACCAAGACAGCGGAACCGAGCCTTGAGCCCACCGACCCGAGGGTTAGCTGCGTTGAAGCCTTTCGCGGCGCCACCGATCCCGCAGCAGAAGTGGAAGTGGGTGAATTCCGTTGTGATCGAACCGTCTCGGGGCATGTGGGACTCCTTATTCAAGTAAATGCGACCGCCTCAGGGCTGTCGACGGCCATTAAATGCACTCACGTGCTTTCCCGGCCCTCAAGACCGGGCGTTCCGGTCGAGCGGATCATCTCCGACATATTTTTAGGTCCAAAAATATGACCACGATCATTTCAACCGAGGAACCGATGTTTATGTTTGATAATGTATCTTATCAAACGGAAACAGCAGGATATCATTCGATTACACACGGTTACGGTTCGTAACCGAACTATCAAAAGCCGAGACCCGGAAGACGTCAGATTTTTGATGCTTCCACGCATGCTGACATGCCGTCATATTTGTGCTCCAGCCGATCTGGAGCGTCAGTAGAGGGTCGGTGACGAGCCAGAAGGAGCCGTCAGCCCGGTTTGCGCGATTTAAGGAGAACTCAATGGAACAAACGATGTGGAAATGGACGATTACGACCCCGAGCGGCCACATGAGCGATGGGGCTGCACCTGCAGTGGACGCTGTCAGCGCGCTGGCCAGCGCTTTGGCGTCTCCCGCCGGCGTAGGGCTGGCGCTGGCCCATGGCCTGACGGACGACGACCTGGTTGAAGCACCGGGCGGGTCGGATTTCCGCCGCATCCTGACCGGCAAGGGCTGCGAGATCCTGGTCGAATGCGTTGAGCTCGCCAAGGTAGCAGCGGCCCGCCTGTGGCACTACACCGCCGGCCACAAGCTGCCCCTGATCCGCGAGGCCGGGACCCTGCGCCCAAATGGTGCCAAGATTGCCCCGAAAGAGCGCCCAGTGCTCTGGTTCTCTGCTGAGCCCGTGTACGAGCCCACGGCTATCAAACTGGTCCAGATGCCGGGCAATACACGACCACGCCGCCCCAGCATGGCCGAGCTGCACGAGATGATCGGTGTGTTCCGCTTCGCGATCGATCGGGACGATCCGCGCCTGCTCCCATGGCCGGCCGTGCACCGCCTCGCGCGCATTAGCCCTGCAGGTGTGGCGAACATGCTCAGGGCCGGCGTCGAGATCGGGGCCAAGCCGACGAACTGGTTCGGCGCCTTCGAAGAGATCCAGCTCGCAGACCTGCGCTTCGAAGCCTGGACAGGTGAGAAGTGGATCTCAGCGTCGCTCGATGCGTCGCTCGAGCAGATCGAGGAGAAACTCGGCCTGGTCCGATCGATCTCGGCGGCCGCGTATGGACCAGCCGGTATTCGCCAGGCCTGGCAGGCTGGCACCAGGGCCTGACCCCACAGCGGGAAGTGGAACGGCTCCGCTTCCCTCCCGCGATGCTGCCATGTTGTCAAATCGACATTACATTCCCTAATGTCGAGTTGGTAACGTATACGTGTGACTACAGCCGTTGGGCCAGCTCAGCCGCCTAAGAGAGAATGGGACAGTGTTTGACGCCGCGATCGGCGGCATTGATGTTGTCAGGCGTTCTAGCAGCTATGCTCACGCACGCGCGAGTAGCTTGCTTTTTTGTGTGTTGAATTCGTCGTCGGTCAGGATTCCGGCCGTGCGAAGACTCGCGAGCTTCTCCAGCTCGTCCGCAACCGAACCGTCCAATGCAGCCGCCGGCGTAGCCTGCGGAATGGCCGCTGCCGGCTGGCTACTCTTCATTTCGGTGTCAGCGCGCTTGATCAGAATCTCAAGGATCCCGTGCCAGTGACGCGCGTTCTGCATCGCTGCCCTGTACACGAATCCATCTTTCTTCTGATCCGTGTTCATGAACGTGATGTCGTGCAGCGGCGAGGAAGGATCGTTCGCGACGATGCGCAAGGCGATCTGCTTGATCTTCGTTGCGGTCCTGGTTTTGCCGGAGAGGCCTCCAACAAGCGCGCCAACGCCACCGAACGCAAGGCCGCCAATCAGGGCGCCACCCAGCTGCGATGACCGCATCGTCTTCGTCACCGAATCACCGTCCTCGAACAACTCGGCACTGACGATGTCGCGCATCTCGATCATACGCAACGTGAACTGATCGCCGCTGCGAGTCATCAGGCACAATTTGCCGCGCGATTCATCCAGCGCAATCCCAGTCTTGAGATCACAGCCAACAACATGTTGGGAGAGAGTGAAATCTGTGCGGGACTGTAAGCTTGCTTTAAGTGCTTCGAGCGTTTTCTCGTTATTGAGACCAACGACGATACCAGCAATAATTATTAAGACAAACAAAACACCGAGAATCCACTCCATCTTAGTACTCCTTGAATGGTAGCCTGCCGGCACAATAGTGGCCATGAGCAAATATTGCAATTTTCTCATGGAGATTGTGTCGTGACAACATATTATGTGGCAAGGCTACAGGTGCTCACGGCGCTCTTCACTCTAGATTGCTGATCGGCGACCCTTCCGGGTAGCGCACGCGAATCAGGCGCTTCTGCTCACTGGTCGCGTGCCGATCAATGAAGCCACGCATGTCGTCCGAAATCGGGTGTTCGATCCAGAAGTCGCCGAATTCGCCCAGGAAGTGTGGCCAGCGTGCGGCCAGCAGGCCGTGCCGACGCCGTTCTGGCCGGATCCAGGCCCAATCCAGACGCCACTCGCCCTTGTCGCAATAGAAGGCACAGGCACCGTCGATTGCGCCGTCCGCATCGGCGAATAAGTAGCCGACATAGTTCGGGTTCAGCCGAGCTCGCGTACTCACGCTGGGCCACTGGAGGAAGTCGTAACCGAAGTCCCTTTTGAAACGCAGCGCACGCTTTCCTACTTCACGGTGCATCCAGAGAGGAGCGTTCACATCGACGCGCTCGCCCCGGGGGCCGCGGGCAGCCCGCTCGCGCATCGACTCGGACGGGTAGGGTTTCAACAGGCGCTGCACTTCGGCGTGTCTGCGGCGGTGATTGTGCGTCGACTCTGGATCACCCTTGGTGTATCGGGTGCCGCATACCTTGCAATGTATCTCGACGAAGTTTTTCTGGCGCCAGTGCGGTCCCTTGACCGTCAACGACGTTACCTGACCGTCGCGCACAAGGGCGTGAAAACGGTGGCCGGCGGCGCCACGCCAATCCTTCTGGACTGGCTCTGCGTCAACCGATTCTTTGCTTTGCAGCGTAAGCTCGGTTTTATGGCGGAGCTCGCTGTAGCAGTAAATCTCTCCCTCCGCAATCGTGAGGCGGTCCTTGCCGGCGACCTGGTCGTACAAGGCGTCGACCATGAGCTGCGAATCGACGCTCACGCCCAGCGTCTCCAGGAAGATGCACAAGCCGGCGACATCGGCGGCCTCGATCATGTCCATCGAAAACCAGCTTGAAGTCTTGAAGCGCGGCCGATCGCGCATCGGGCGGATCACGCAGCCCGCCGCTTGCGCAAATTCCTGCAGGCGTACTTGGGCCATCCGATAATCCATGATCTCGACCAGGTCCTCGAGCTGGTGCATGTACGCCCAGCCTTGCGCGTGGATGTCGGACCAGAGCGACGATGGAAACTGGCCTGGGCGTGCTGGACGTTGCAGCACCACGGTCAGCTGCGTAAGAAGGCGGCTAGAAAGCTGCATGGGGTATCGGTTGCCTGGTCGTATCGAACTGCAGACATCATAGCGGCGAGTTACGCTGGACTCCAGCGCCAGGCGAAAGCCACGAGCGCGGGCCTGCCGCCGGCAGCGCGACAGGTTTCACGAAATTTTTCTCTTATCAAATCAGACCCTTACGGTGTTCCACGGCGAGATCGCCGGGGGTGTTCTGAATTCTTACTTAATATGTGCTAAGTAAATAACATTGCTACGGAGTGCAGTTAGCATGACCGTAAAATTGTGTTGCAGC
This sequence comes from Massilia sp. X63, assembly GCF_041023745.1. Taxonomy (NCBI): domain Bacteria; kingdom Pseudomonadati; phylum Pseudomonadota; class Betaproteobacteria; order Burkholderiales; family Oxalobacteraceae; genus Massilia; species Massilia sp. X63. Next base: position 23,549 of record NZ_JBFTEF010000020.1, on the reverse strand, counting down.
TGAGAGAGGTTAGGCCGGCGACAGAGATGCAGTACGGGGTCGCCTCAGAAAACGGAAAATAAAGCACGCTAAGGATGGGGTGTCAGGATGAAGTCTGAGACGCCGAGACGCGGGCGTCAGGAAAAGTCAGCAATAACCCTAACCTGACGGAAGAAAGGTGCCGGCCTGACGTCAGGTTAAGGCCTACTTCAACCTGACAGTACGTGGCGGTTACGTCCCTGTCCAGCTTTCCAAGACGGCAACATCCGTCGTACACTGACTGCCTGAGCGAAGGGCCGAGTTCGGCCAAAAGCAGACGTTGAACCGATCAGATTGGCCTACCACAATGCCCGAACAGCCTATGTGCAACAGGCGTGATCATGCGTATGCAGCTTATGTCAGTGCTGCGATAAGAATTAAAGAAGAATTAAGTCTGAGGAGAGCTGAGGAGTTCTTGATGCGCGAGGGTATGCCGCGAAGCGCTACTGCGAGGGTGTTGCTTACCGGCGGACCTCGTAGAGCGGGTTCAAATTAGGTCTGCCATGGGCCGACGGCGCGTCACTATCGTAACGCTCGCGCAATCCACCTGTACGCCTGTTGCAGGCAGAGTACAGGGCTGCTAAGGGACCTTTGCCGTCGTCGGTTTGCGGCCTTGTGACGCTCTGTGCAGTCTTAGGGGTTTGAGGTGCAGTGGAACGGAAAACCGGGTTAAGGACCAGGTCCACCAGCCTATTCATCGCTCGCGGGGTTGCGCAGCGGCCGCAGCTCTCCTTTAGCTACCGAGTCCGGCACGGAGAACGAATACCGGCCCAGCATGTTGATGTGCTCATGCACCAACGGCGACAGCCTGGCCACATCCTCATCCCGCACCTCGAAGCCGTCCGCCCGCAGCTGGTTCAATGCGGCCTCCATGTAACTCGTGTTCCACAGCACGATCATGTTGAGCACCAAACCGAGCGCGCCGAGCTGGTCTTCCTGGCCCTCGCGGTAATGCTGCCGCAGCTCGCCGCGCTTGCCGTGGAATACGGCGCGGGCGACGCTATGCCGCCCCTCGCCACGGTTGAGTTGGGTCAGCGTGCCCCGACGCTTGGCTTCGTCATCGATGTAGGTTAGCGTGTGCAAGGTTTTGTCGATCCGGCCAAACTCGGCGATGGCTTGGGCTAGCCGGGTCGGGCGCTCGCCCACCTGAAGCGTGCGCATGATGCCGGCAGCCGGGACCCGGCCAAGCTTGAGCGAGCCGGCCAGTCGCAGCATGTCATCCCAATGCGGCTCGATCTTTTGCAGGCTGATATTGTGTCCGGATACAGAATTGAGCAACCCGTAGTCGGCTTTCGCATCGATCCGCCAGAAACGAGTTCCGCCGACGTCGGCCAGGCGCGGACTGAATCGGTATCCAAGCAGGCGGAACAACCCGAAAACCACATCGCTGTAGGCACCCGTGTCCGTCATGATCTGCGTCGGCTGTAGGTCGGTTTGCTGCTCCAGGACGACGGCCAGCAGAACCAGGCTGTCGCGCAGCGTACCCGGCACCGTGATATCGTTCAGCCCGGAAAACTGGTTTGATATCAGGTTGTACCAGGTGACACCGCGCCCGACGCCGAAGTATTTCGGGTTCGGCCCGGAATGCACTGACCGCACCGGCACCACGAACCGCATGCCGTCGGCCGACGCGACCTCGCCGCCGCCCCAAACGCTGGCCAGCGCCGAACGGCCTTGCGTGGCGACCAGCATGGTGTTCGCCGCCGTGATGGTGTCGTCGCGCAGATAGTTCTGGTCCACCCAGGACAATCTGTCGCGCTTGAGCGCCGGTACGTCGCCGCGAATTAAAGGCTCCGGTCCCGTGTTGCACGCCTCGGCCATCAGCACCGCGCAGATGCTCACATGCAGATCGGAAGCGCGCGCGGTGCGCTCCGATATGTGGGTGAAAGCATCCGTAAAGCGGGTGCGGGCGGCAATCTCCAGGATCAGTTCCGGCAAATCGACGCGCGGTAGCATACCTGTGACCTTCGCGCGCAGCGCGATCAAGGACGCCGGCTCATCCATTTTGTCCAGCGGACTTAGCACCAGTTCTTGTTTGTCGCCAACCTTCTCAAACCGCACGGCCGGATTGTCGGGCAACCTGGCGGCGACAGCCTGGTAGGTGCGGTCCAGTTCATCGGCGAGGGCCGTCAATGTCGGCCCCGGTGCCGGCGACAGGCCCAATGTGCGGCAAATGATCGGGCGCGTGGATTCCCATTCAGCGCTATCGAGCAGTCCGGCGCGCGGATCGGCGTACCGCCAGCTCGGGGCCACGAACACGTCGCGCCGGCGCAGCGCAATACGCAGTTCGGACAAAACACAGAAGGTGTAGGCGTGGAAATCGATGGCATCGCCCTCGCGCAGCACATGCCGTTGCCATGGCCTGGTGATGATTTCGCGTGGCGCATCGTTGTCGGGTCTCTTCACCGTCATGTTGGCGCGGAGCCAGGCAAAGGCGGCGATGAACGGCTCTCCAGCGGCATTCGCGCTAAAGTGGATATGTTCGGCCAGTGCGGGCAGGAAGCGGCGCACGGTCTTGTACTTGGCATCCAGTTCCTGGTAGTACACATTGTCGATCGGCCGAATAAGCTTGTTGACGCTGGCAAGGGCCAGTGCGAGCGCGTCCGGCGAAATCCGCGCGAACAACTGGTTGCGCAGCTCGGAATCGGGCACGGTATCGTCCAGCAGCATTTGGCAAGCCCTGGCGAGGGTGGCCGCCGCTTCGTCAAGGTCCTTGAGCGAGCGAAGGCGCGACTTTTTGTCGGCCTTTACCGCGTCACCGAAAAGCTCCCGCAGGATGACTTCGAGCACTTCCAGTGCATCATCTTGTGCCGATGCTTCGAGGCAGTGCACGAACGCAACCAGGGTCGCCAAGCGGCGCAGCACTGGCAGACGCAGGATCGCGCTGGCCTTGGCTGCACCGGCGAACCGGGCCAGGGCCGCTATCCGTGTGGCCGGGATGCGCGTGGCGGCTGGCAATCGGATGCCAAGCTCACGGACTGCGTGGAGTCGCATCAGCGCCAGGCTCATTGATCGGCTGCTGGCCACCACCGGCCTGGTACGCAGGCGATCAAGCGGCGAGTTCCGAGTGCCGCCAGAAGAGACCAGCAAACCTTCCAGGCGCGCTTGCTGTTCCAGGCTGATCCCACTTCCAAGCGAGCGCCATAAGCGCTCCTCGACGCGGCTGCGCAGGCGCGCAACGTACCGTTCGAGCGTCGTACAACCCGGCAGCAGCACCTTGTGCGTCACCAGCCATGTTGTGGCGCGCTCGAACAGCACGCTCGGGCGATCGGTGCCAGTCCAGCAGAGGGCATAGAGCCACCGGGTCAGGCGGAAGGCAATCAGGGGTTCCGTGAAGTCGACGTAGCCATAGGACGCGCGAATTTCCGTCGCATGTTGCCAGCGCTGCTCGCCGGCACTGTAGGCGCTCGCTTTGTCCAGTGCATCGATGTGCAGCTGCTTGGCCAGCGTCCACAGCACGGGCTGGGGGACTGCCAGCGGGTCCTCCAGGAATGTGCCCAGGTAGCGCACCGTCCCGAGCTGTACGGCAAAGCCCAGCCGATTGTGCGCACCGCGCTTTTGCGCGATCAGCGCATGGTCAGTGTCGTCCAGGTGGAAATACCGGGTAAGGTCGTGAGCCGATGGCGTGCCGGCGTAGCGGCCGTAGTTTTCGCGCTGATCGTTCGAGAGAAAGCTGACTGGCATGAGTTCTCCTGCTGAGCTGGGACCGGCCATTATGACTTCAATAACAGCCCATGACCAAAGCGCTGAGCCGCAACTCTTACTCAAGGCCGAGAAATCGAGGCGAAATCCGGGCAGCGCAAGTAGCCTTGGTTCTCTCAACTTACGGAATACCGTTCCCGCTGATATAATTTCGGTATGGGAATGAAAAGAATCACGCGCCGCTTCGCCGCCTGGATCGCATGTTTTGCGATGCTGGTCGCCGCGCTTGCGCCGTCGGTTTCCCATGCCTTTTCGGTGTCGCCGGGCGGAACTTGGTCCGAGATTTGCAGCGTTGGCGGCACGAAGTTCGTCAAGGTAAGCCCTGACCAGGGCGGAATTGCCGATCCGGCCACGCAGGATTCAATTCACCTTGAACATTGTCCGTTCTGTGCCACGCACGCCGGGTCGTTTGTCTTGCCGCCCAATGCAGGCTTCATCCTCCCGTTGATCGAAACGCAAGACACTCATCCCTTCCTTTTCTTCCAGGCGCCGCATCCCCTCGCCATCTGGACTGTCGCGCAATCGCGCGCTCCGCCCGCATCCGTCTGATCCCGTCGCCGTTGGCTTGACCTCAATCGCACTGCCAGGCGAGGCGATCAGCCATGCTCTTTCGAGACCCACGTCGCCCATCTTGTTCCTGCAGTCGACAGTCGCCCGCATAGCGGGCCGTCTGAGCGTTGGTCGTTCCCCCGGCCACAGAACGGGGCGTTCGGGCAGGCACGCGCGCGCTTTTTCATCTCGCTCGCCCAGGCTGCCGGTCGGCGCAGGAGCACTGGTCCATTTCCATTAGTTGATCTACATCATTGAATCATGCATGTTCGGTGCACGACAATTGATTAAGAACTAACAAACAATAGCATTCGATGTCCTCAAAGGTAATTATGAAACGCTCCCGCATCTCCCTCGCTATCCTCCTGGCATTTGGCAGTGCAGCCCCCGTGCTCGCCGAGCAAAATACGCCCGCAGCCCCGATTCCCACCGTCGTCATCTCCGCGAAATTGCTGGAGAGCTACCCCTACCGCATGGAAGCGAGCAGCGACAGCGCGGGCCTGCTGTCGTCGACGCCCGGATTTGCCGTCGCCGCAAGCGGCGGCGTGTCGGGACTGCCGATGGTCAACGGCCTCGGCGATGACCGGCTCAAGATTCGTATCGGCGCGATGGAAGTAACCTCCGCCTGCGCCAACCACATGAACCCGCCGATGTCCTACATTGACCCGAAGCAAGTTCAGTCGATCGAACTGACCGCAGGGATCACACCGGTCAGCAATGGCGGCGACAACATCGGCGGCACCATCAATATATCGACGGCGGCCCCGATATTTGCCAAGCCGGGCACCGGCTTGCGCACCGATGGCAGCGTTTCGCTCACCACCCGCAGCGTCAACCACACGGTATCGTGGGGGGCGAGCGGATCGGTCGCAAGCGAGAATTTCAGCGTTTCCTTCGATGCGGCAAAAGCGAAAGCGGACAGCTACCGTGATGGCAACGGCAAGACCGTGTTGGCCAGCATGTACAGCAGCACCAACTTCGGCGCCACGCTGGGGTACCGCTTGAAAGAGCATCGGGTGACCCTACGCGCCGGAACCCAGCGTATTCCCTACCAGGCCTTTCCGAATCAGTACATGGACATGACCGACAACTCGGCCGAACATGCAACACTGGCCTACCTTGGGCAGCTCGGTTGGGGCGAGCTCGACCTGTCGGCCTACTGGCAGCGAACCGACCACGAGATGGGATTCTTCACGCCGGAGCGCACGGGCAAGATGCCGATGATTACCGAAGGCGAGAACGTTGGTTACACGGCGCGCGCCACGATTGCTCTGGACGACGACGCGCTGGTGCGAATCGGGCATGAATACCATGGTTTCGAGCTGCAGGATTATTGGCCTGCCGTCGCCGGCTCGATGATGATGGGGCCACAGACCTACGTCAATATCAAGGACGGCCACCGCACCAGGCTGGCGTTCTACGGCGAGATTGTCAACCATCATGGCGCCGAATGGATTACCCAGTTGGGCGCGCGCCATGAGCACGTGCGTTCCGATGTGGGACTGGTGCAGGCTTATTCGACCGGAATGATGAATTCCGCCGATGCTGCGGCGGCCGCCGCTTTCAACGCGCGCGCAAGGCAGAAAAGCGATTCGAACCTCGACCTGACGGCGACCGCTCGCTATCAGCCTGACGCCGGTTTCGACGCTGAATTTGGATTTGGACGCAAGACCCGTTCGCCCAACTTGTACGAACGATTCGCTTGGGGCCGTGGTGTCATGGCGATGAGGATGACGAACTGGTTTGGCGATGGCAATGGGTATGTTGGCAACGTGGATTTGAAGCCGGAAATTGCGGACAGTCTCAGTGCGACCTTCCACTGGCACGGCATCGAACGCGACAACTGGTTCGTCAAGATCGCTCCTTACTACAACCGCGTGCATGACTACATCGACGTTGACGTGCTGGGCAGCTTTAATCCATACATGGCAATGAAAGCTAAAGGTGCGCTGCTGCAATTCGCCAACCACGATGCGCGTTTGTACGGCGTCAACCTGTCGTGGAAAGCGCCGCTTGCCAAACGGACGGCGGTGGGCGATCTGAACTTTATCGGCAACACCTCGCTTACTCGTGGCAAGCGCGCCGACGGTGGATACCTTTACCGGATGATGCCGCCGAATATGACGCTCGCCATCGAACAGCGCAGCGCGCAATGGAACAGTCAGGTAGAGCTCAAAGTCGTGGCACGCAAGGATCGGGTCGATACTCAGCGGCTTGAGCCCGTGACCGCAGGCTATGCACTCCTGAACGCACGCGCCGCATATCAGGTGAAGAATGGTCTGCTGTTCACTGCCGGGGTGAGCAACCTGCTGGACAGGCAGTACAGCGATCCGCTTGGCGGCGTCTACCTGAGCGGTCTCGCAGCGAACAAAGCCGGCACGCTAGAGACCTTGCCCGCGCCAGGACGTTCGCTCGACGTTGGCGTTTCCCTTCGCTTCTAGCCAGGGCGACATGGATAACGGAGTCGACCAGCGGCGTCAGGGCTGGCGCCACTGACTGAGCGACGCATGTTGTCAAGAAAGTCGAGGACGGGCGCATCTAAACACGGATAGTTTAGGTGCGCCGAGGCAATGATGTGGATGAGTGCGTCCGGCTTTCCCTTGCATGATGTGCTCCTTGTGCTAAGATAGTAATCAATTACTAGCTTATAAGGAGTGCTCGTGGACACCCGTCCAAAGAATCTGCCGGCCGATGCACGCCGTGCCGTAACTGTCGAGTCCGTCGTGGCGCTTGCCGGTTCACAAAACCCTAGCGAAATAACCACTGCGGCTATCGCTAAACACATGAACTTGACCCAGGGTGCGCTGTTTCGGCACTTCCCGAACAAGGAAGCCATTTGGCAGGCGGTCATGGAGTGGGTAGCAGAGCGCCTATTAGCCAGAATCGATCGATCCGCACAAGGAATCGAGTCGCCCTTGGCAGCCATGGAGGCGATGTTCATGAGTCATATCGAATTCGTTGCTGAGCACCCAGGCGTGCCAAGAATGATGTTTGGTGAGCTTCAGCGTGCCGAATCGACACCGGCCAAGCGCATGGTGCAAACCTTGATTCGGCGATACGGCGAACGTTTGCATCTTCTCATCGAGAAAGGCAAGGCCAGCGGCGAGCTGTCTCCCTCGCTTGACAACGAGGCGGCGGCAACGCTGTTCATTGGCACGATCCAGGGCTTGGTCATGCAGTCGCTGTTGGCCGGTGATGTGGGACGTATGCACCAGGATGCGCCGCGCATCTTTGCAATTTATCGGCGTGGCATAAGGAGTGCACAATGAAAAAGTTACCCTTGCAAGGCCGCACTTTGGCGCTGCTTGCAGTCATCATTCCTTTGCTGGTGCTTTTTATTTATGTCGGCCTACGATCAGGGCCGCTTGCCCCGGTCGCTGTGACGGTGGCAAGCGTGGAATCACGGGCTATCACACCGGCGCTGTTCGGCATCGGCACGGTGGAGGCGCGCTACACCTACAAGATCGGGCCGACGTTTGCCGGGCGCGTCAAACGCCTGGAGGTGCATGTAGGCGACCAGGTCAAGGCCGGACAGGTGCTCGGCGAGATGGAGCCGGTCGACCTCGATGATCGGGTGCGCTCACAGGAGTCGGCATTCAAGCGTGCGCAAGCGGCTTTGCGCGAGGCAGAAGCCCGGCAAGCCTACGCGCAAACGCAGGCGCGCCGCTACGAACAATTGTTTGCGGTGCGCTCGACCAGCGAGGAAATCGTCACCACCAAGCGGCAGGAACTGCAGATCGCCGATGCCGCCTTATCTGCCGCTCGCGAAGACATTGTCCGGGCACGCTCCGACCGCGAAGGACTCGTCGCGCAGCGGAGCAATCTGCGGCTGATTGCGCCGGTCGATGGTGTAGTCACCGAGCGCGATGCCGATCCCGGCACGACCATAGTCGCGGGCCAGGCCGCAGTGGAGGTAATCGACTCCAAGAGTTTGTGGATCAATGTACGCTTCGATCAGAGCAGCGCATCGGGACTTGCTGCAGGTCTGCCCGCGCGCATCGCGCTGCGTTCACGCAGCGGACAAGTATTGAATGGCCGCGTGCTGCGGATGGAACCCAAGGCCGATGCGGTGACCGAGGAGACGCGGGCCAAGGTGATCTTTGATAACCACCCTGTCCCCTTGCCGCCAGTGGGTGAACTGGCCGAAGTCACGCTCGACATGCCGGCGCTCTCCGTCGCTCTGGTGATACCAAACGCCGCCGTACAGCGTGAAGGCGACAAAATCGGCGTATGGCAAATTGTGAATGGCGATCTGCACTTCACGCCTGTCAGGCTCGGCGCTTCCGACCTTGATGGCCGTGTGCAGGTACGTGACGGACTCAAGAACGGCGACCAGTTCGTGGTTTATAGCGAAAAGGCGCTCACTTTGCGCAGCCGAGTCAAGGTGGTCGCGCACATCCCCGGAGTATCACGATGATCAGCCTGGCTGGCCGTGACATTCTCCATTCCTGGGGAAAATTTGTATTCACGGGCATCGGTCTGGGACTGCTGATCGGCGTCACCCTGGTCATGGCCGGGGTGTATCGGGGCATGGTGGATGATGGCAAGGCGCTGCTCGACAACAGTGGCGCAGACCTTTGGGTTGTGCAAAAGGACACGCTTGGCCCTTATGCGGAGCCGTCCAGCCTTAACGATGACGTGTATCGCACCCTCCGTGCCATACCCGGAGTTGCCCAGGCAGCGAACGTGACCTACCTGACTATGCAGGTAAGTAAGGGAGAGAGCGATGTACGTACATTGGTGGTCGGCATCGCGCCCGGCAAGTTGGGGGCTACGCCCGGATGGCCTCCGTATCTCGTCGCAGGACGCCAGATCACGCGAGGACACTATGAGGCGGTAGCCGATATCGCCGGCGGCTTCGAGTTGGGGGATCGTCTTGTCATTCGCCGCAATCAGTACACCGTCGTGGGGCTGACACGGCGCATGGTGTCATCCAGTGGCGACCCGATGGTATTCATTCCGCTCAAGGATGCTCAGGGAGCTCAGTTCCTCAAGGATAACGACGCCATTTTACAAAGCCGGCGTCGCTCCGCAGCCAACCCGGCCTTCGATCGACCCGCCGTTCCAGATTTGCTCGATGCCGTCATTGCTTCACAGAGTACCAATGCGTTCGTCAATGCAGTATTGGTTACGCTGAAACCAGGTCACGCGCCAGACGAAGTGGCTCAATCCATCCGCCGCTGGAATCGTTTGACGGTCCATACGCGAGCACAGATGGAAGCCATCCTCGTCGGCAAGCTGATCGCCACCTCGTCCAAGCAAATCGGCATGTTCCTGGTGATTTTGGCCATCGTTAGCGCGGCTATCGTTGCCTTCATCATCTATTCCCTGACGATGGACAAAATCCGCGAGATCGCTGTGTTGAAGCTCATCGGCACACGCAACCGAACCATCGCCGCGATGATCATGCAGCAGGCGATCGCTCTGGGCGTGATCGGTTTTGTGGTGGGTAAAATCACAGCCACTTTCTCAGCGCCCTTGTTTCCCAAGTACGTGCTGCTGATCCCGTTCGACTCGATCGTCGGCTTCTTCGCCGTGCTTGTGATCTGCGTCCTAGCCAGCATCGTCGCCATTCGAATGGCACTCAAGGTCGATCCGGCCGAAGCGATTGGAGGGTGAGATGAGTGGAAAAGGCATTCGAATCGAGGGTTTGAGAAAACGTTATGGCGAGGGAGACACCGCAGTCGATGCTTTGAAGGGTGTGGATATGCATGTGGCACCTGGCGAGGTGGTGGGCCTGATTGGCCCTTCGGGCTCGGGCAAGAGCACGCTGCTCAAATGCTTGGGCGCGGTGATTGATCCGAGCGCCGGTCGCATGACACTTGGTGACGAGATCATTTACGACAATGGTTGGAAAGTACGCGACCTACGCGCTCTGAGACGGGACAAGATTGGTTTCGTATTCCAGGCACCGTACCTTATTCCGTTTCTCGATGTCACCGACAACGTGGCGCTGCTGCCGATGCTCGCAGGCGTCGCAAATGGGGAGTCGCGCGCGAAGGCATTGGAACTGCTCACGGCGCTTGATGTGCAACACCGGGCGCGCGCCATGCCCTCGCAACTCTCCGGTGGCGAACAGCAACGAGTCGCCATTGCGCGAGGCTTGGTCAATCGCCCTCCGGTGATCCTGGCCGATGAGCCCACAGCTCCCCTCGACAGTGAGCGTGCCATGGCCGTGATCCGCATTCTCAACGACATGGCCCGAAAGTTCGAGACCGCCATCATCGTCGTCACCCATGACGAAAAGATCATCCCCACTTTCAAGCGCATCTACCACATCCGCGACGGCGTGACCCATGAGGAAGCCGGCGAAGGGCGCCAGTTCGAATGACACAACCGCTTCAATCACAGGAGAGTTTCATGACCAACAGCAAATCAGCTATCACCCTCACCGTTGCAGCTTGCCTGTTCTCAGGGGCTTTCTCGGGGCCTGCCCAGGCTGGCGACGCCACCGGGGCGCAGCCGCTGGCGCTGCGCAAGATCATGCAGGAACTCGGGACCAACATGCAGGCCACCACCGGTGCGATTTCGCGGGAGGATTGGGCCCAGGTAGTTCAGCTCGCCCCAAGGATTGCGGCACACCCGGCGCCACCGCTGACCGAAAAAATGCGCATCTTTGCTTATCTCGGCGCTGACGCGGGCAGGTTCAAAAGCTTCGATGCGCAGACCCACGAGGCGGCGCTTGCCATGAAACAGGCTGCTGCGCGCAGCGACGGCAAGGCGGTGATCCAGTCCTTCGCGCGCGTGCAGGAAAGCTGCATGGGCTGCCACCAAGCTTTCCGTAAGCCTTTCGTGGAGCATTTTTATGGAGCACGTTAAAATATGCCAGCGCCTCATCAGCCTCGAAGGACGGCTTGCGGCAACTTTCTTGGTAGCTGGTCTGATCACCGTCAGTCTGGCCGGCTGCGCCGCCGGCCCTGATTTTCAGCGTCCCACCGTACCCGACGTGGCTCGCTACACAGCAACACCGGTGGCTGATAGAACTGCGGTCGCTCCCACCCAGTTCGGCGAAACACAACGTCTAGTCGAAGCGCTTCCGATCGGAACGCAATGGTGGCAAAGCTTGGGTTCATCCGCACTCGACGGACTGATCAACGAAGCTTTCCATGTCAGCCCGACGCTGGCGAGCATCAGCGCCAATTTGCGACAGGCCCAGGAGCTTCTTGCCGCACAGGCGGGCTCGACGCAATATCCACAGGTCGATGTCGCACTGGGTTCTCAGCGCCAGCAAATGAGTCCAAGTAGCCAAGGGTTGAGCGGAGACGCACGTCAATTCAGCCTCTACAACGCCAGCGTTGGCGTGCATTACAAGCTCGATCTGGCTGGCGGCAATCGACGCGCACTCGAAGCCCTGGCTGCTCGCGCCGACTACCGTCGCTTCGAACTGAATGCGGCGCGCCTGACTCTTGCCGGCAACATGGCAACCGCTGCCATTACCCGAGCACGCCTCGCCGCGCAACTCGAAGCCACTACTGCCATTTTGCGCGGGCAGGATGAGCAACTGCGCCTAGCCCATGAACGCGTGCGTATCGGTCAGGCCTCACCTGATGAAGCGTTAAGCCTACAAGCTCAGGCGGAGCAAACACGGGCAGAACTGCCTGCGCTGCGTAAGCAACTACAACAAACCGAACATCTACTGGCGGTGCTAGCCGGTCGCGCCCCTGGCAAGGGTGGCATCCCGGCCTTCACTCTGGCCGATTTCACTCTGCCCGCCGAGATACCGCTCATCGTGCCCTCAGAACTGGTGCGCCGCCGACCGGATATCCAGGCGTCAGAGGCGCTGTTGCACGTGGCCAATGCAGACTATGGTGTGGCAGTCGCCAAGCTCTACCCACAAATCAACCTGAGCGCCAACCTTGGCTCTCAAGCGCTGACCACCGGTGCCCTGTTCGGTGGTGGCTCGGCAGTGTGGGGCCTGGTTGCGCAGCTCACCCAGCCTCTTTTTAATCGAGGACTACCCGCTGAGAAAAGAGCGGCGCTCGCCGCTTTTGATGCCGCCGCAGCCAATTACCAGAGCGTCGTATTGGAGTCTTTGCGTAACGTCGCCGACACCCTGCGCGCGGTGGAAAGCGATGCACAAACTTTGACTGCCCTCGCTGCCGCTGATACGGCTGCACAGGCCTCCTTGCAGTCGGTCGAGCGGCAATACCGGCTGGGCGCGGCCAGCTACCTGCAACTGCTCATCGCGCAGCAACAGGAACAGTCAATCCGGGTCAAGATAGTTGCGGCCCAGGCTCAACGCCTAGTCGATAGTGTTGCTTTGTATCAGGCCATGGGAGGTGGTGTCAGTTAAGGCTATACCCTAACCTGATGTCAGACACCCCCAACGCAAGCCGTCAGGATAGGGTATGTACCGCAATTACTTGACATATGCCTTGAACGGTCATAGAGTCTTTCCTGACACATCTTGTTAAGGAGGCACGTTTTGCGAGGTCAGCGCATCGGTTATGTCCGGGTCAGCAGTTTCGACCAGAATCCAGAGCGTCAGCTCGATCAAGTCCAGGTGGACAAGCTGTTCACCGACAAAGCATCGGGCAAAGACACACAGCGGCCGCAGCTCGACGCGTTGCTGTCCTTCGCCCGCGAAGGCGACACGGTAGTCGTGCACAGCATGGACCGTCTAGCGCGCAACTTGGACGATCTGCGCCGGCTGGTACAGACGTTGACCAAGCGCGGGATACGAATCGAATTCGTCAAAGAGTGCCTGAGCTTCACCGGCGAAGACTCGCCAATGGCCAACCTGCTGCTGTCGGTCATGGGGGCGTTCGCGGAGTTCGAGCGGGCCTTGATCGGCGAACGGCAGCGCGAAGGGATCGCATTGGCCAAGCAGCGAGGTGCCTACCGAGGTCGCAAGAAAGCGCTCTTGGACAACCAGGTTGTCGAGCTGCGCCGCCGCGCTGGTGCCGGCGAGCAGAAATCAACGCTTGCGCGTGAATTTGGCATCAGTCGGGAGACCCTGTATCAATACTTGAAGGTGCCGCCAACCCCTTAACCCGGTTTTCCGTTCCACTGCACCTCAAACCCCTCTTAACCCTGCTTCCCTGCGCTTTTATCCACTCTTTGTTGAGAGTCTGATGTACCGTGCTCAACCCTGCGGCTGCGCGCTTCCGCCAGCAGTTTCTTTGTATGAATACGATGGCGCCGAATAGCCTCTTCAAGCTCAGCTGACGTCATGTACTTAGGTGGCTTTTCATCAGAGATCATTTTTGAATGATACCTCATTGACAAGTTTGCCCGTACTGCCTCGAACTAGCGGCTAATGAACGTTTGCCATGGGCCGGATCAGGCCCCTTGTGACAGTCTGCAATTTTCGGCCTTGGCGACCTGCTATGCTGAGCCACGGGCCGAGATCGGCCAAAAGCAGTCGTTCATCACGCGTCGGTGTACAAGTCTGATTTTAGTAATGTTAGTAATAAGGACGGTTTAAGCTCTAGACTCTAAGGCAAAACCGCTCGGATAAGGCACAACGGCCTCACCGCTGCACACTTGATTTCGACCTGAGTTTTTAGCCTTGTATAGTAGAGTATCGACGTGCGATACAAGGGCTATCGCTGCGTCCTCACCTGGTCCTGTTGGCACTGCGGCATACGCGCCTGCACTGATCGTAACAACACCGAGGGGGTTGCCACTATGTTCAATGCTCAAAGCCTGCACGCTTGCGCGAATACGTTCGGCAACTTGGCGCGCGCCTTCAATATCCGTTTCTGGCAGTAGTGCGACAAACTCCTCCCCACCAAAACGAGCTGCCAAGTCGGCCGGCCTGGCTAACGCGCTTTGAAGCGTGGCAGCCACCTTTCGCAAGCAGGCGTCGCCGGCCACGTGACCATAGGTGTCGTTATAGCGCTTGAAGAAGTCTACATCCAGCATTACCAATGCAAGGGGCAGGTTGCGCCTTGCAGCGCGCGCCGCCTCCTGTGCAAGTGCCTGATCGAATCGACGTCGATTAGCAATCTGCGTTAGTCCATCACAATCTGCTAACAGTGAGAGCTGACGGTTCTGATGCTGCAGTTTGCCCCTGGCTTCTAGCAATTCACTCTCTAGTCGATCACGGATCACGATCTGGCGTATGAGGCGGCTGCCAATAACGATCAGCAACAGAATGGCTGAAAGGACGACCGCACTCTGGAACAGAGTAGTTTCCCACCATTCCGCAAGGATGTCCTCTTTGGAGCGTGCAGTGGCGATTATCAGGGGATAGGTCGAAAAATGCCGGTAGCTGTACAGGCGCTCAATGTTGTCTATCCGAGCCCGCAACAGGGCTGTGCCAACAGCACCAGACGCGCGGTACATTCGGAACACTGGCCCTTCACTGACGTCGGCACCGACGTGTTCTTCCTGATAAGGTAGTCGGTGAATTAATGTTCCATCGTCGAGCATCAGCAGGATCGTACCTGCACCTCCGACATCGAAGCCCTTGTAGAGTGCAGTGAAGTAATCGATGCGGATCGTAGCCAACACAATACCAGCAAAGTCACCGTTTGGATAATTGAGACGACGAGAAACCGGCAGTACCCAAACGCCAGTAGTGCGACTGCGCACTGGCTTGTCAATGTGTGTAGCGCGACTGGGATGGTTCAGGTGGTACTGAAAATACCCGCGGTCGTTGTATCTGTGCAATATTGGCTGGTCAACAGAAGATATGATCGAGCGCCCATCAGCGTCCATCACGAAGAACCCGTACATACCTTCGATCTGGGACATCACGCTCTTAACGTGTGTTCGCAGCCGCCTTGCATCTTGCTCACCTAGTCCATCGGCTTCTACGGACTCGACCAAGCTTGCTAGTACGATATCAACAGCCTGCAGCGCACTCTCGCCTTGTACTGCCAGGGCCTGTGACATGTTTGCCATCGCAACACCAGTGTCAGCAAGACGCTGCGAGCGTGCGTGCCAGATGCTGGCTATATGGATGACCAGCAGCGATATGCAGAATGCTGACATAAATATTATGGCAAATCGAACTGCAGAACGTTTCTTAGCGGTCAGACGGGAAATTTTTGGCGAATTGCTGGAATCAGGCATGGCGTGTTAGGAAGCACAACGATCATTGACCCAAGTCACGTAGTCGAGCTTGTCACTGCAAAAACCACCGATTCTCTCACATGAAGTTTCAGATATCTCAACTTTGTTGTAATTTACACCTGTCTCATTGCTCAGTGAAATTTTTAACTAATTGTGTTGATCGCCGTATACGCGTTAGGTCGGGCTGCAGTTCTGGTTAAGGCCCCAACAAGGCTTGAGGAACGACGCCAAAAAACGAAACACCTGCTGCTAAGATCGTATTCGGAGCGCGCCCGCACAGGGACACGCTGAACACCATGCGCTTTCTGCATGCAGCAACGACCGCTTTGGGTCGGATGCGGTCCTTCGAGACAGTCTGCGATTTTCGGGCTTGGCGATGCTCAGACATCATCCCGGCTAACAAGTGTGCGTGCAGATATTACGTCTCGTAGTACCTGCGAGTGCGCTCTTGCTTGAGTTGCCATCGCTTGGTACTCGGCGGCCTCCAGTTGGCGGCTTGCTTGAAGTTCCTTCTCGGCCAGTTTGCTGCAAAGACGTTCTTGCTCATGGAGCGCTCGAATAGCGCTCCAGATAGCATCTTCAACAGCTCCGCTTTGTAGTGCCTTGAGCACGTTGGAGGTGAACGCATGCCCAGTATGGCAGCGGTAGCGTATAGGCCCCTTGGCTTGGATTTCCCACAAAGAGCCGCTACAATCGGGGCACGTAAGCGATGACAGCTTGCCAATTCGCTCAAGATCATCCATATCGCTGTCCTTTGCGCTGATACGGTTCTCGATATCGATCCAGCTCGGCCTGCTCGGCATTGCGCTCTGCTTATCCTTGGTTCTTTCTTGCCCGTCTGTTCGTGTTAGTTCGAGAAGTGCTGGGCCAATCTCATCTATGCCGAGCACCCGGTCGACATCTACATATTTAACTGCGCTGGCGGGCATATCCGACGCTTCGGATTCGAGAGGATTCTGAACGAGGGCACTGCCGCCGCACGCCTTAACAGCCTGCAGACCTACGGTCCCGTCATCCAGATACCCGCTCAAGATGACTCCGATAGCGTCTGGGCCAAAGACAGAGGCAGCTGTACGAAATAGCGGATCAACCGCAGGTCGACTGTGGTTTTCCTTAGGGCCATGTACCAGGCGCGCAAAAGCTCGACCGTCATTCCTAGCCACCATAAGATGTACATCTGGTGGTGCTAACAGAACACGCCCTGGGATGATCGGCTCACCGTCGGTTGCATGACGCACAGGCAACTTTGAATGACGTCCCAAGATTTCAGGAAGCATGCTTCTATGTGACCCGATGTGCGTGACGATCAATATTGCCGCTGGAAGGTCATGTGGCAATATAGGCAAGATGAGCTTGAGGGCATTGTTCGCGCCAGAAGATCCTCCGATAACAACAATCTTAGACATTAGTCCTCCGGTACTAGTACCAGGCAGGCTACCGGAGAGTCGAGGAACGAGGCGCAAGCCAGATTTCTTGACTGCTTCGCACCAAGAAGTCTGGCTATGTCTGCTTTGGGTCGAACCCGGTCGTTCGCCTCCAGCCTTAGCGTGCTTTATTTTCCGTTTTCTGAGGCGACCCCAGTACGATCTCGGCCAGTCCGGACTTGAATCAGGGCTAGCGTATGGTTCACCTTTCAGAACTAACTTCCCAACCAGCAAAGTCATGCTTTCTGTTACAGGTAGCCATGGTTCTAGTTTTAGAAGTTTAGTACTTCCATCCTGACAAGGGTTTAAGAAGCGATATCAATTGTCGCAGCCAGCGCCGGTACCGTGATCGCCGCTTTCGCCGCGATCGGTGCGTATAGGTCGACGGACGTCGTGACGCTTTCGGAGACTTCTAGCGAAACGATAAGCGAGTAGCGAGCGGTTGTCTTGAATTGACCAGCCTCCTTCCAGTCCTTCCACCAGCCACCTACGGGGATAACTGCGATTTGTGATTTCGTGGCTAGTTGCGCGGCGGTACCAACCCAGACATCTGAGTGGACTGAACCCTTCCCACGGAGTTGCGCGCCCATAGTCCAGTTATCACTGTCGGGGTCACCGTGCGAATCGGTGTCATCCTCTTCCCGTTCGAGCTTGTTGACTCGTTTGAGGAACATCTCTTCGGATTCGGTCGAGCCGCGCACGGCAAAGCGCAAGGCGAACGATTGATAGCGGAATTTGCTTTGCCAGCCCCGCCGCGCGGGATTAGGTTCCACGAAATACGACAACGTGACACGCATTGTGACTTCACCGTCGAGTGCCAACAGCTCATCCCTTGGCCAAGGCAGGTCATGCAGTTGCATCTGTCCGAGCTTGACCGCGGAACCATCGAGGCGATAAGGAAAGAACTCCCTCTCGACAACCATGGTCGCGCGACGCTGTGTCGATGATTGCGAATTGTCGGCGCTAACTAACCCGTAGCCGAAAGTGCGTAGAAGATTAATCTTGTCCCGCTTGCGCACATTGACTGGTAGCAGTCCCCTCATGGCGGGCGTATAACGCGCTCCGTGGACGACAAGTGCCCGGATCGTTTCGGGCCAATATGCCGGATAGACGGCGCTGAGGTGAGCACACAGGCGAGCCACCTCCGCTGCCGCCGCGCTCGTATCCCCCGATTCCGTCAGTGGCTCATTGACCGGATCGGGCGACGTTGTAAGCAGGCGCAGGGATTCAGGCCCGACCGACACGTGCAACCCGTGTTCCAGACAGCCATTTCCTCCTTCGGCAACAACGTCCGGCTTGTAGGGCCAGGCTTGGCTCCACGCAGTGGATGTCCTTGATGAGGGACTCAATGCCCCAGCCTGCGCAATCGCCACATAGTTGGGGTAGGTCGACATATCTACATGGGTCAAGTCTGTCATGGCGCCGACGGTAAGCGCGTTCCATGATTGCGCAGGATTCTCGACGGTGCGCACCGCGTTCACATGCGGATACTTACTCCATTCGTGCCATGGCACATTCCCGGCAGACAGCACGAATAACCGCTGCTTCCGAACCTCGGGCTCATCGTCGGCTTCCTGGCTAGCTATCTCAGGGGCTGTCCTGCCAAACGCGAGCTGGTCGATCGTTGCCGACCATTCGGATGGGGCGCCAACGATATCGCCCGACGAAGTGGTCATCATGGCGAAGGTTCGCCTTCTGCCTGGCGCCTGGATCTCGACCCGGTTGGTTGCGATTCGCGTCACCGCTCCGTACAGGTGGACGGGATTTTCGCCGTCTGGCGGGAGGATTTTCACCGACTCGAGACCGTGGGGAATCGCAACCGGTTGGCTGGAGGCAAGCGGTTCCGTCAGGTTACCATAGAGGGCAAGACCTGCCATGCCGGTGCCATGGCCGTGGTGATCGGATACGCCCCAGGCAGGTTCGACGGCGTGACAATCGGCCGGAAGCAGTGCCGGATGCAAAAGGGGATGGCCATTATTCACCCCTGTGTCCAAGAGTGTCACGAACGGTCCGTCTTCTTTTCTCGTATGCGTGGTGCGTCCCGCCAAATCCCTAATCCAGCCGGCTTGCTCTTCCGGACTCAAGTCGGCCAAGAAGAACTCCGAGGTCGGCAGCACGGCGCGTATCTCGGCCACCAGATCCAAAAGCTGCAGGGCGTTTTCGAACATCGCCCGGTTGCCTTTCGCCGCCACGACGACCCGACCCGGAAAGGTGACGAAGCCCGGATCGACTTCAATCTCCAGGCGCCCCGCCAGCTCCGTGAATCTGTCCCTGACGGCGCTGGACGGCAGCGTCGACTTTCTCAGCCATACCTGGCACCAGGTTGGATCGTCGCCAGGCATGGGGGAAGTGTCAGTCCAGAGCTGGGTAAACGCCGCGCGGCGGATGTCGTGGATGGCGTTGACCAGGTTTGCGTTGGCTGGCTTGTCCGTGTCGCGATAGTTCTTCGATTGGTAGTCTTGAATGCGGCTGGCAAGCGCGGTCAGTTTTCCGTCCGGGATAAAGAGTGTTACCGTATCCGCAGCGCTGCCCTCGATGACTGAGAGCAGTTCGACACCGTCTTTTTTCCATTCGAACGTTTTGTAATCGATCGAATTCTTCGGAACAATGTCCACGGCAATCGTAAGACCACTTTGCGGCGGGAGATTGAGCTCCTTGCGCCGGACATTTAGTTGCTGTTCATGGACCTCGAGCGCGGCGACCTTGGCAAGCAGGCGGCGCCCGTGCACTTCGCGGTCACGCTGGGGCGCGGTTTGTCGTTGAACAGAAAGCGGAGACCTGAAATCTTGTGATTCGACAAATCCGTTGATTACGATATGCGGAAGATTCTGTGCTGCCATACAAGGCCTTTCGAATTATCTCTTCGATAATTCTACATGTTTCCTTGTAGATATTACAATGGTTTGCTGGCAGCTCTTTCCTGTAGATGTAGAACGACGTTATCAAATCTTATTTGCTCTTCGCCAGCGATGACAGCGTCCTTTACGGCGTCCTGACATGCGCGAACGATGTCCGCATGCGATTCACCCTGGCCGTGCTGGGCCAGTTCGCTGTAGTCGAATTTGTCGGACGCGTACAAGGCGAGCTTATTTCGTAACAACGCCTCGATCTGACGTTCGTCAGGCGCATCGTAGCGGATGATGTCATCGAAGCGCCGAAACAGCGCGACATCCAGATCCTTTGCATGGTTGGTGGCGGCAACAATTAGGCTGTCAGACCCATCTTGTTCGATCAACTGAAGAAACATGTTGAGCGTCCGGCGCATCTCAGCGACGTCGTGCTGGCTTCCTCGCTGCAGACCAAGCGAATCAAACTCATCGAAAAAATACACACCCCTGGTGGATTTGAGGGCTTCAAATACTAATCGGAGCTTGGCGGCGCTCTCGCCCATGAACTTTGTAATCAGGCTGTCGAACCGCGCAGTAAACAATGGAAGTCGCAGTTCTCCAGCCAATACCGCCGCCGTCATTGTCTTACCGGTGCCGGGTGGGCCGACCAAGAGAAGTTTACGTCGAGGGCTCAGGCCATGCGCCTTCAGTTGCGTGCCATGCCTCTGTTCTTTTAAGACTCGTTGCAGTTTTCCAGAGACACTCTCCGACAAGACCATTTGGTTGAAGTGCTCATGGGGATATTGAACCGTCAGCAACTCCGAAAGTTCGCCTTTCGGTTGAGCCAACGGTATTGGCTTGCCCCCCACCGACGTCGCCTCGACCTTGGCGCGGTCAATTAGGTCACGCAACTCAGCCGCTAGTTTAACATGTCCCCGCAGAGCTTCGTCCGCAGCCATTTGCATCGCAACAGCATAAAAATGGTCGTTATCGTTGCTTGCGTGCGCCTTCAAAAGCGCTTTCATCTGGTCAGCACGGGCCATGGTGAAACTCCGGTAATTCTGGTGTGTATACGACGCGAACACCAAAGTGTGGCGTTGAGGAGCGAACCAACGTTTCTCAGTGGCAGAAAGACGTCCAACCTCCGTTGAGGTTACCAAAATGGCATGATTCAATCAAGCAATTAAAGTCTAACTGCTTCAATTTCTGCGACGTCCCAAACGGGGCAGACTCTCGTAAAAAAACCTGTGATTCTATCATGTCATGGTTCCGGCGTGCATGTCGCCATGGATCGTCAGCTTCGGGGGCGCGCATGTGTTTTGACCTGTCGCGAGATGAAAGAAAAGTGTGACTGTTCAGAAAGGATAGAAGCACGGCGACTTCAACCTTAGGAACACCATAGTTCCTCCCGGCCCGCAGCGCCGACACGTTCTGAATGGTCGATCTTCTTTGATAGGCGGGCATGACAAAGCTGGCCGCCTATTGAAGCACACCGTCATTACCTATAGGCCGGGGTCGCAAACATTGCCGACGTAAGCTGCTGCCTTCCTTGCTTGCTCTCAAGCTTGCGAGCCCCTGAAAATCCGCGCGTGAAACACCGATACGGCTTGTGCAATCTACTCAACATAATGCAGGCTATGTTGAGTACGAGACTTTGACAGGTTTTTATAGACCGGTTAAAGTACCATCATATTTTTCGATCAGAAACCAATGGGCCGTCCCGCATTCCACCTCCCTGATGACCAGGCCCGCCGCATCGCGCAGCGCGTCGCCGACATCGAGATCGCCATTCCGCTCGACACCGGCAACCATCGCCCCTTCGTCGGCGCGTTCATCCGGGCCGTGTACGACGCCACTGCCAAGTTCTACAGCCCGGCGATCTATCAGCGGCTGCTGCGTGCTTACGCGCCAGAGCGGCGCCCCTCGACCGCGACCATCGCCACTGAACGTGCACGGATCATGGATGACACGGCGCAGCCTTCCGGCGAACTAAAAGTGTACATTTAAACGAACTAAATTTGAGACTCGCCGGAAGTTGCGAACTAATTTTGAGACATTCATAGGGCTTAGGCCTCTTCGGCTCCACGAAGATCTTCGTAACGATTCTGTGAGGGCTGCAGCCTTCTTTCTTGAGGGCTTGTATGCGTTTGGGAATGCCTTCTTCCAGGACTCGGCAATGTACGCGGTTTTGGATCGAGCCACAATGCAGCCAAACTCCTCGTGCCGTCCAGGAATCTTTTACGCCGAGTGGACCCCGGCCAATCATGGGGGCGTGGCATGACATACTATTTTGTCGCCAACGGAGCGCTAGCATTATGCTGTTGGGTGCCGGGCGGCGCATCCTCGCTGGCAACAGCGGCGTTCTGAGGCCTGTACGGTGGCAACTACTTGCCTACATCGTAGGTTTTAAACGGAATAGAAACCTTCTCGGTGCGACGACAGCGTATTCGTTCGGCTACAGGAAACTGCAATAGTTCCTGGGCTAGCCGTCGTTCGCACTCCGCCGGCGCGGACCGACTTCCTTATAGGACTACGGGAGGAATGATGCACAAGAGTCCAGCGGTAACTAGCGGGCCTTGGAGGTCGAGCTTTGGGTAGATAATTCCTAATAGTCGTACGGACATTGCATTTGATTTGGAATACGAGAACCGGAGCCAGAGCCAGGCAAAGTGCTCATCTGACCTTTGTGTTGTCGAATTAGCCAGTGGGTGGCAGGTGCGCTCGATCCCTGTTGGTCGACTTCCGACGTGGGTAGCTATTGCTATGTACAGGTTGGTTTAAGGAGTGATACCGGAATGCCGGATTAAAATAAACTCGACATTACAGGAAATAATGTCGATTTAAAGAAAGAAGCGCGAAGTAGCGTGATGAGGCGTCAACTTCTCAGTGCTCGTACCTAAAACTCCCTACTCGGCGTACCTAAATATGGTAACTCGGCGTCAAAACACGCTTTCTGATGCTGCGTGTATAGGTTTAGGTAAACCTTACGAGGCCATTCGCAAAGTTAGCATATTTAGGTTCAGTCGAGTCCTTCGCGCGGCCTGAGCATCGGCGACAAATAAAGTTCGATAGCAACTAAAAGAGTTTGATAGTAACTAATAGAATCGGCAGCCTCTAAAACCAAGTGCAACACCTTTGCTGTAAGGTGCTGCCATGCCGAAAATCTATACTCATCTGACGACACAGGAACGAGCTGTCTTGATGACCATGCGCGACGACCAGTGCAGTGTTCGAGCCATTGCTAAACGCCTTGGTCGTGCCCCCAGTTCGATCAGCCGCGAACTGCGCCGTGCGCCCGGTGACGGGGTGTACGATGCCAATCTTGCTCACCTGCAGAGCGGTGCCCGTCGCATGGTAATCCCCCCACAAAAAGAGCGCGATCAGAAGTAGAATTTTCTACTTAAGACATTGAAAGCTCTACATGAAGACGTCCCGTTTTACCGACAGCCAGATCATCGCCATTCTCAAGCAAGCCGAAGCCGGTAGCCCTGTGCCGGAGCTGTGCCGCGAGCACGGCATCAGCAACGCCACGTTCTACAAGTGGCGGTCCAAGTTCGGCGGCATGGATGCATCGTTGATGGCACGCATGAAGGAGCTGGAGGAGGAAAACCGGCGCCTCAAGAAGATGTATGTCGAGGAGCGCCTCAAGGCCGAGATCGTCGCGGAGGCGCTCACAAAAAAATGGTAGCGCCATCTCAGCGGCGGGAGATGGCGCAATGGGCCGTGACGGAGCGGTCAGCCACTATTACCCTGGCGTGCCAGGCATTTGGCATCAGCCAGACCTGCTTCCGGTACAAGGCCAAGCTGGACGCGGAAAACGTTCTCATTGCTGACTGGCTGGTGCGACTGACGAACAACCAGCGCAACTGGGGCTTTGGGCTGTGCTTCCTGTACCTGCGCAACGTGAAGGGCTTCAAATGGAACCACATACTATGATCTGACCCGCTTATATTCTGGAGGCAGCCATGGATATGCACGTTGGTTTGGATGTATCACAGCGGACGAC